>JANNGP010000067.1:0-20503 GCA_031403915.1 Betaproteobacteria bacterium | reverse complement strand
CCGAGGGTTGTAGGCCGGGCTTGTAGGTCGGGCTTCAGCCCGACAAAAGCGAAGGGAAAACCTTGTCGGCCTGAAGGCCGACCCACAAAGACATAGAGGAGCCGGGATATAACCTACAACGACTTACGAAAGGGTCGCTGGTCTTCACCGGGTCATGTTTACGCAATGACTTTCGTCACCCACGCTCGCCTACCGCTTTTCGAGGATTTTACTCTCGGGCGCATTGTTGTTACCGAAATGCGCGCCCTGCATGAACAAGGCATTGTTGATTCGCTCGCCTTCGTGGTCATGCCAGATCACGTCCATTGGCTTGTCACGCTTGATCACGGGAAACTGGCCGGAATCGCACAAACGATGAAGGGCCGTTGTGCCCGGCGCATTAACAAGGAACGCCGGACAACAGGGCCAGTCTGGCAGCCGGGTTACTACGACCACGCGTTGCGTGCTGACGAAGATTTGCGCAAGCAGGCCAGATACATCGTCTCCAACCCGCTCCGCGCGGGGCTGGTTGGCTCGATCAGCGACTATCCTTTATGGGACGCCGCGTGGCTGGAACTTGGATAAGGCGGGCTTGTAGGTCGGCTTGTAGGTCGGGCTTCAGCCCGACAGCAAAGCATGAAAACACATTGTCGGCCTGAAGGCCGACCTACAAAGTCATCAACCAAGGGTTGTAGGTCGGGCTTCAGCCCGACAGCAACGAATGAAAACACATTGTCGGCCTGAAGGCCGACCCACAAAGGCATCAGCCAAGGGTTGTAGGTCGGGCTTCAGGCCGACAAGGGCGCTTCCTTTTTCTATTGAATTTTAAAGATTTTCCGTGTAGTGTTCAACTATTGAACGCACTCGGATAGCCTGTTTTGCTTACTGAAGACCTCCGATACAAGCTGTTAAAACTTCTCGCCGAAGAGCCGCAGATCAGTCAACGTGATCTGGCGAGCCGCTTGGGTATTAGCGTGGGCAAAACGAATTATTGCCTGAGCGCCTTGGTTGACAAGGGCTTGGTCAAGATCAACAACTTCCGCCGGGCCAACAACAAGCTGGCCTATGCCTACCTGCTGACACCTGGCGGGATTGAGGAAAAATCGAGGGTTACGGTCAGTTTTCTCCAGCGCAAGATGCGTGAATACGCCGAGTTGCAGGGTGAAATTGAGGCGCTAAGGCAGGAGACCTTGGCGGCCAGAGCGGGCGAGAATCCTTCTGAGATATCCTCGGTGACCCGGCAAGTGGCTATCGGAGACGCCAGTTGATCTCAGTAACGACAATCGCAGAGCGGGCCGAAGAATCCGGCTGGTATGTTGTATATACCAAACCACGTCAGGAAGCGCGTGCACTGGAAAATCTCTGCAACCAGGGATACAAAGGCTTCCTACCCACGCTGGCCGTTGAGCGTTTGCGCGCCGGGCATCGTGTGACCGTTTCGGAGGCCTTGTTTCCGCGCTACCTGTTTGTTTACCTGGAGGCGGGACGGAGCAATTGGTCGGCCATTCGCAGCACACGTGGCGTATCGCATCTGGTACGGTTTGGTGGAGTGGCCGTACGGATTTCCACGGCACTGATTGACGCACTGACCGAGCAACCGGCGCAACAGAAAGAATTGTTTGAAGCGGGCGAGAAACTCAAAGTGATTGATGGGCCGTTCATCGGGATTGACGCAGAAATGTTGCGATTGTATGAAGCGCCGGATGGCGAAGCCAGGGTGGTGGTGCTGATGGATATCTTGACCAAAACACAGAAAATCAGCCTGCCCGCTAGCGCGGTGCGCAAGGCGGCTTAGAGGAATGTAGGTTGGTCTTGTAGGTCGGGCTTCAGCCCGACAACAGCGTATGAGTAAATCTTGTCGGCCTGAAGGCCGACCCACAACGGCATCAGCCGAGGTTTTTGTAGGTCGGGCTTCAGCCCGACAACAACGAAAAGCAATCGCGTTTTTTGGAATGACGCTCAATCCAAGGGCGGTAGCGTGCCTAAGACGAGGGGCGCAACCAGGAACTGTGTCGACCGGAAGGCCGACCCACGAGGCGTCTGATCAGGTGCAAGAGGTTACGTTTGTTTGGCCGGGCTGAGATAACATAAACTTCAGTGTGTTTTCTAAATTGATATAAATAACAATAGATTGCGCATGAAATAAATTAGTATAATAATTATTACCTTAATTCAAATAGAGCAATGACCGCAACAGCAACGCCCTGGGGCTTTTACGGCCGACAACAAGAATTAGCGCAATTGCGCGGCATTTTGTCGCGTAACCGCTGGTTTTTTGTGCAGGTGGCCGGGCGTAGGCGCATTGGCAAAACATCACTTATCCAGCAGGCGCTGAAGCAAACCGGGCGTGATATCACGCTCTATATTCAAATACCTGATTCTGATCCCATCGGCGTGCTTGCTGCATGCAATGACTATCTTCAAACATTCGGCCTGCCCCAGCGGGTGAGTAGTCTAGGCGGGCTGGCCCAGCTAATTGGAGAACTGGTTACGCGAGGTTATGTAGTGGCACTGGACGAGTTTCAGTACTTCAACCGCAAGCCTCTATTTAATTTTTGCTCCTTGCTGCAGGCGGAAGTAGACAAACTCGCTGCCCGTGCAGACAGCATCAAGGGGGGGTTGATCGTGCTGGGCTCATTGCATGCCGAAATGTCGGCATTGCTGGAAGATCGGGCGGCTCCTTTGTTCAACCGCACCACCGACGTGTTGGCATTGGATCACCTGGACATTGCCTCGCTGATCGAGTTGCTGCAAACCCATGCCGACGCAAGCCCGGAGCGCCTGCTGTTCTTGTGGAATCTGTTTGAAGGGGTGCCCAAGTTTTACCGGGATGCCTTTGAGCAAGGTGTTCTGGCGGCTGATCGCGTCACTTTGCTCAAAGCACTGTTTTTCAGTAGTTCATCGCCTCTGCGCGGTGAGGCGGATAACTGGTTTCTGCGTGAGCTCCGTGGGCGCTACGACATGCTGCTGCAATACGTGGCTCGCCATCCGGGTTGTGATAATGCGGACATTTTGGCCGCTATATCGGCGCTGTCGCCGCAAGAAGGCAAACAGGCCGGGGGCTACCTCAAAACCTTGACCGAACGCTACCGTATGATTGAACGTCGGTTGCCTATCTTTGCCAGCACCAGGGCGCGCACCGGGCGTTATTACATTGCCGACAATTTCTTGCGTAGCTGGCTAATGGCGCTGCAGCGCCCGGTATCGGCTATCCACTTCCGTCCTGAAGGCCAACTGGTGACCCAGGCAGACCAACTGCTGGCTGATGCCGAAGGCGCTGCCCTGGAGGAGTTGACTGGCCGCCTGTATGAAGAAGCCAGCCGAAAGGGGCTGGGTGATTTCCCGCTATCCGAGCGCATCAAGGGCTACTGGAACCGGGCAGGTGTTGAAATTGATCTGGTAGCCGTGAGTGAATCAACACGGCGCATCCGCTTTGGAACTTGCAAGCGCAATCCAGCCAAATTAATGAGCAGCTTGCCAGCGTTGCGTGCTGGTGCAGAGGCCTTTATAGCGCACCACGCCCAATACGCCGAATGGCAAGTGGAGTTCTGCGCTATCGCACCGCAGATATCGCAGAAAATTCAGGTCGAATTGCAGGTTGCAGGCGTGATTGCCCAGCCTTTACAAAGCTTGCTAAGCCTGGTGGGAGCGCCCAGGGAATAGACTCAATACCCTGGTAATGATCGAGTTTATCGGGTCGATTAGGCCGCAAAACCGCGAAGCCAGTAGGTCGTGCTTCAGCCCGACAATAGCGAAATGGAATCGCGTTTTTTGGAATGACGCTCAATCCAAGGGCGGTAGCGTGCCTGAATGAACCCTGCTTAAGCTGAAAGAATATTCCCATCGGAGAGTTGGATAAAATGAGTGTAGCAAGCATTGCAACCATTCGCCCGGTATTGCTCTGTGGAGGCTCCGGCACACGTTTGTGGCCGCTTTCACGGACGCACTACCCAAAGCAGTTTCTCCGTCTGGCAGATGATTATTCCCTGCTGCAGAATACCTTGCTCCGATTGCGGGGTTTGCCCGGTTTGGGTGAAACCATTGTGGTTGCAAACGAGATACATCGCTTTCTACTCGCCGAGCAATGCAGAGAGATCGGTATTAAAGCCGGCATATTGCTTGAACCTGCGGGGCGTAATACGGCTCCCGCCGTTGCAGCCGCTGCAATTCATTCGTTGAATAATGCGCAGCACGAAGAAGCCCCACTCCTGCTGGTTCTGCCTTCCGATCATGTTATTGCCGATATTGCCCGCTTTCAGCAGGCGATTTGTACGGCAATTCCGCATGCGCGGGCGGGTGCTTTGGTTACTTTCGGCATTGTTCCGAGCCGGCCCGAAACGGGCTATGGCTACATCCGGCGGGGCATGCCCGTTGAAGGTGGTTTTGCGTTGGATCGGTTTGTCGAGAAACCGGATGCAAAAACGGCACAGTCGTATCTCGATACGGGCGACTATCTGTGGAACAGTGGAATTTTCCTGTTCCGGGCAGATGCTTACCTGTCAGCCCTTGAGCAATTTGCACCGGCAATCAGAAGCAATATAGGTGATTCAATCACCAATGCCCGGCAGGACCTGGATTTCATCCGCCTGGACCCGGCCAGCTTTTCGGCAAGCCCATCGGATTCAATCGATTATGCCGTGATGGAAAAAATCAGCAATGGCGTGGTCATTCCACTTGACGTGGGATGGAACGACATTGGCGCTTGGGATGCGTTGGCAGTTCTTGGAAATGCCGATGCGGCAGGTAATACGATCAGGGGCGACGTGTTGGCCATCGATACGCAAGATTCGGTGATTTATTCAGACGGACGTCTGGTGGCCACGGTCGGGGTCAGCGATCTGGTGATTGTGGCAACAAAAGATGCTGTGCTGGTGGCCGACAAAGCGAACGCACAGGCGGTGAAAAAGGTCGTTGAGGCATTGAAGAGTGCTTCTCGTCAGGAAACCGAGTTCCAGCATATCGTGCACCGCCCTTGGGGAAGTTACGAAGGTCTGGCGCAGGCTCCGCGCTACCAGGTCAAACGCATTCTGGTGAAGCCGGGTGCAAGTCTAAGCCTTCAGAAACATCATCATCGGGCCGAGCACTGGGTCGTGGTCAAAGGCACAGCCAAAATCACACGTGGCGAAGAAACAATTCTTCTCTCCGAGAATCAATCAACCTATATTCCTTTGGGCGTGATTCATCGTCTTGAGAATCCAGGCCGCATTGATCTCGAAATGGTTGAGATACAGTCCGGCAGCTATCTGGGCGAAGATGATATCGTCCGCTTTGAAGACAACTATGGTAGATAAGAATGAATAAAACAGTCATTAAAACAGCGTTGGTTACGGGCATCACCGGCCAGGATGGCGCCTACCTGGCCGAATTCCTGCTCAAGAAGGGCTACATCGTCCACGGCCTCAAGCGCCGCAGTTCCCTCTTCAACACCGACCGCATCGACCATCTCTATCAGGACCCGCACGTCGATAACCGGAAGTTCATCCTGCACCACGGCGACCTGACCGACTCCACCAACCTTATCCGTATCATCCAGCAGGTCCAGCCCGACGAAATCTACAACCTGGCGGCCATGAGCCATGTGGCCGTCAGCTTTGAAACCCCCGAATATACCGCCAACGCCGACGGCATCGGCACCCTGCGCATTCTCGAAGCCATCCGCATCCTCGGCCTGGAAAAGAAAACACGCTTCTACCAGGCCAGCACCTCTGAACTCTATGGGCTGGTACAGGAAACCCCTCAGAAGGAAAGCACTCCCTTCTACCCGCGCAGCCCCTACGCTGTGGCCAAGCTCTACGGCTACTGGATCACCGTCAACTACCGCGAAGCCTACGGCCTCTTCGCCTGTAACGGCATTCTCTTCAATCACGAATCTCCCTTACGTGGCGAAACCTTCGTCACCCGCAAGATCACCCGCGCCCTCGCCCGGATCAAGCTCAACCTGCAGGACTGCCTCTACCTTGGCAACATGGATTCCCTGCGTGACTGGGGCCACGCACGCGACTACGTCGAAGCGCAATGGTTGATGCTTCAGCAAGACAAGCCGGAAGATTTTGTTATCGCTACCGGAGTGCAATACAGCGTCAGAGACTTCGTCAACGCCGCTGCCAAAGAACTCGGCATCCAGATCACCTGGCAAGGCAAAGGGGTTGAAGAAACCGGAACCGACCAGAATGGCAAGATCATCGTCAAGGTTGATCCGCGCTACTTCCGCCCTACTGAAGTTGAAACCCTGCTCGGTGACCCGACCAAAGCGAAAGAGAAACTGGGCTGGTCGCCCAAAACCACCTTTGACGAACTGGTCTCGGAAATGGTGCGCGAAGACCTTAAGAGTGCCGAACGTGATGAACTGGTGAAGAAGCACGGCTATGCCGCGTTTGATTATCACGAGTAGCTATTGTGGGTCGGGCTTCAGCCCGACAAATACCAAATGACCGAATATTATTGGCATGAGACCACCTGAACGACAAGTCGCTATCCAAGAGTTAATGGACGCTAGCAGTGTGCGCTTTGGCACTAGCGGCGCACGCGGCTTGGCGGTTGATATGACTAGCGAAGTTTGCTTCGCCTATGCCACTGCTTTCCTTCAAGCAATTTCAGGATCTCCCGGGAGAGTGGCGCTGGCAATCGACCTGCGCCCGAGCAGTCCCGATATTGCAGCAGCCTGTGCAGCGGCGATCCAGCATTCCGGGCTGAACGTCGATTTTTGTGGTGCCATTCCCACGCCGGCACTCGCCTACTACGCGCAAAAGGTAGGCGTGCCAGCGATCATGGTCACTGGCAGTCACATTCCTTTCGACCGCAATGGCATCAAGTTCTACGGAATGGCGGGAGAGATTACCAAGGTTGATGAAACCAATATCCGCAATGCTGTAGTCCCCATTCCGGAAAACGGCTTGGCGATTACTTTGCCTTCTGCCAATCGAAACGCCTATCAAAGCTACATCGACCGGTATCTACTGTTCTTTCCGTCTCAATGCCTGGCAGGCATGAAGCTGGGTTTCTACGAGCACTCCAGTGTCGGAAGAGATTTACTCAAGGAACTTCTGCTAAATTTGGGCGCAGAAGTCATCTCTTTGGGGCGAACAAATGAATTTGTACCGATTGACACCGAGGCCGTGTGCGAGGCGGATATCCAGTTGGCACACCGATGGGCTGAGCAGTATGACTTTGATGCCATTCTCTCCACTGATGGCGATGCGGATCGGCCACTACTGGGCGATGAGAACGGGAATTGGTTCCGAGGCGACATGGTCGGAATCCTGTGCGCCCAATACCTTGGGGCACAGGCTGTTGCAACAACAGTGAACTGCAACACCGCAATTGAGTTGTGCGGCTTCTTCCAAAAAGTAATCAAAACCCGTATCGGTTCCCCTTATGTAATTGAGGGCATGGAACAGTTGATACAGGCGGGCGTACAACAAATAGTCGGCTTTGAGCCAAACGGAGGTTTCCTGGTGGGGTCGAGCATTGAGAAGAAGGGTCGTTCTCTAGCCCCCTTGATGACGAGGGACGCCGTATTGCCTATTCTTTGTCTGCTGGTAATGGCCAGAGAGAGCGGGTGCAAGGTTTCTGACTTGTCCAGCAAACTGCCAGAGCGCTTTACAGCGAGTGACCGACTGCAAGATTTCCCGACAGAAACGAGCCGCCAGATTCTGCTCGATCTCGCCGCATCAATGGCCGCTACAAGCGAATTACAGGACGGGCTGTGTGGCAAGCCCATCGGGCTGGATCAGACCGACGGTGTGCGGATGTTTTTTGATAATGATGAGATCGTGCATTTGCGTTCATCCGGCAACGCACCGGAGTTGCGCTGCTATGCCGAGGCGAAAACACAGGAAAGAGCCGTGTTGCTGGTACAGGCGTGTTTAAGCCGCATAAAAAACCTTATTCAGCCATGTTGAGACAGTCGACTTTGCCATCACGATCCTTGTGGATCAGCCTTCAGACTGACAGCGTCAAGCTCACTCAGCTTTGCTGGCATCGGCTGTCGTATTTGCACCGAGTTTTTACAAGAGCAGCGAGAAGGCTACGGTAAGCAACTGATGTCCGCCATGACGCCTAACGAAATTCTTGAGTTCATCGCCGCCGGTGAATCGCAAACGCTGGAATTCAAGTCCACGTTTGACAAAGCCAGCATCGAGTCTCTGGTCGCCTTTGCTAACGTACAGGGTGGCACAGTGTTGCTAGGCGTATCGGATGCAGGGGTGGTCAAGGGCATAACCGTAGGCAAAGAAACCTTGAACGAGTGGCTCGGCCAGATCAAATCGGCCACCAGTCCATCGATCATTCCTGACCTGATCACCCAAAACGTCGATGGAAAAACAGTGGTTGTGATCAGCGTCGCCGAATTCCCGGTCAAACCCGTCAGCACTCGGGGGCGGTATTTCAAACGAGTAGCCAGTTCCAACCACCAACTCACCGCTGGCGAAATTGCAGATCTCTACATGCAGTCGTTGCAACTCTCGTGGGACGCCTACGAAGCACCCAGAACAGCGCTAGACGACTTGTCGACGCCAAAAATTCAGCGATTCGTCGGTCTCGTTAACGAACACGGGCGTTTTTCACTGGAAGGCGATCCCATTTCCGCGCTGCAAAAACTGAACTACATCGTCAACGGTCACCCCACCTGGGCCGCCATGCTGCTCTTCGCCAAAGAGCCACTGCGCCACCACATCCACATCGGGCGGTTTAAAACCCCCAGCATGATCATCGACGACCGGCAGATCACCGACACCCTGTTCGAGGCGGTTGATCAAGCCATGAAATTCATCGTCTCGCACATCAGCGTGGCTTTTGAATTTGATGGCAGCATCCAGCGGAAGGAACGCTTTGCCTACCCTCTGCCCGCACTGCGTGAAGTGCTGCTCAACGCCGTCGTACACAGAAGCTACACAGACCCCAGCGACATTCAGATCAAAATCTTTGACGACAAGATCACCTTCTTTAGCCCCGGCGCCTTATATGGTGGTATCAGTATTGCCGATATCCAGGCCGACAATTACAGATCCAGTCTGCGCAACAAGCTGGTGGCCGAAGGTTTCTACCTCATCAACGCGATAGAAAAATATGGCAGTGGCTTCATTCGCATCCGCAAAGCCCTGCAGGATTACCCCGAGATCGATTTCGAGATCAAGGAATTTACCGGGGGTGTGATGGCGACCTTTGCGCAAAAGCCGGCCGAGTCACCTCTTGAGGAAGTAAGTGGCGGAGTAAGTGGCGGAGTAAGTGGCGGAGTAAGTGGCGGAGTAAGTGGCGGAGTAAACCCTGAATTAGATAACATGCTGAAATTGATTCAGACCCAAGCAGGGCTGAGGGTCGCTGAGCTGGTAAGTCAAACAGGCAAGCCTTCACGAACGATTGAACGCTGGCTCAAGCAACTTAAAGACAGCCAACTCATCGAGTTTCGCGGAGCGCCAAAAACCGGGGGTTATTACCCCAAAGACGTGGGAACAGCAGAAAAATGATCGCCTACCGCCAGACACTCATGAAAGCACCCTCTCCGAACCTCTGTCGTATGGATTCCAGTCAAGGCGCCCTGAAGGTAAGGCGAAGCCAGCCTGAAGAAGTACTCTTGGGGTGCGCCCTGAAGGTAAGGCGAAGTTTGACCTTCGCTGCCTTCGATTACCACGAGTAAGACGATGGAAAAAATCCGGCTCTTCGGTGAAAAACAGGTTCGCTCCGTCTGGGATGAAGAGCGGGAACTGTGGTATTTCGTGATCACGGATGTCGTTGCTCTCCTTGCCGATAGCGCATCCCCAGGTTCCTATTGGCGCAAGCTCAAGGAAAGGCTGAAAAAGGAAGGCAACGAAACCGTGACAAATTGTCACAGTTTGAAATTGCGCGCCGCCGATGGAAAGCAGAGGGCAACCGATGTGGCGGATACCGCTCAGTTGCTACGCCTCGTGCAGTCGATACCTTCACCAAAAGCCGAACCAGTAAAACAATGGCTGGCACGTGTGGGCTATGAGCGGATTGAAGAAACCGAAGATCCGGAATTAGCCCTTGATCGGGCAATGGAAACCTATCTCAAGAAGGGGTATCCCACCGCGTGGATCAACCAACGCCTGAAGAGCATCGAAGTGAGGAAGGAGCTCACGGACGAGTGGGAACAGCGAGGGGTAAAAAAGGGAGGTGATTTCGCGATCCTGACCGACGAAATCACCCTGGCGTGGAGTGGCCTTTCTACGCGGCAGTACAAGGCACTGAAATCGCTCAAAAAGGAAAATTTGCGCGATCATGTGACCAATCTGGAATTGGTTCTCAACATGCTGGCGGAAGCGACAACCACTGAAATTTCGCGGGAAAACAAACCGCAGGATTTTGACCAAAATCGCAAGGTGGCAAGGCGCGGTGGCGCCATCGCGGGCAATGCGCGAAAAGAAATCGAAGAAACCACCGGGAAAAATATTGTCGCTACAAAAAGCACCAGGCGACTCAAATGAATATAAACGCCAAAATTTACGTTGCCGGACATCGCGGCTTGGTCGGTTCTGCCATCGTGCGGAAGCTTGAGGAGAAGGGTTTCTGCAATCTCGTGACGCGCTCCCGTGCCGAGCTTGACCTGACCAACCAAGCTGCTGCCCGTGCTTTTTTTGCGTCGGAAAAACCCGACCAAGTCTACCTGGCGGCTGCAAAAGTCGGGGGCATTCATGCCAACAATACCTACCCGGCCGAGTTCATTTACGAAAACCTGATGGTTGAGGCAAACGTTATTCATGAAGCCTGGTGCGCGGGTGTGCAAAAACTTCTCTTTCTCGGGTCGAGTTGTATTTACCCCAAGCTAGCCGCACAACCCATGAGCGAAGACGCGCTACTCAGCGGTAAGCTCGAAGCCACCAACGAGCCCTACGCCATCGCCAAAATCGCTGGCATAAAACTTTGTGAGAGCTATAACCGCCAGTATGGCGAAAGCCACGGCACAGATTATCGCAGCGTGATGCCCACCAACCTTTACGGCCCGGGTGACAACTACCACCCGGAAAATAGCCACGTCATTCCAGCGCTCATCCGTCGCTTTCATGAAGCAAAAATCGCTAACGCGCCTTCTGTCGTCATTTGGGGTAGCGGTACCCCGCGTCGTGAATTTCTCTATGTTGATGACATGGCCGAAGCTTGCGTGCGCGTTATGAATTTCGACAAGGTGGACTACGAGGCACACACTCAGCCAATGCAGAGCCATATCAACGTTGGTTATGGGAGCGACGTCACTATTGAAGAACTCGCTTACGCCGTAGGCAAAGCTGTTGGCTATAAAGGCCAGATTGTTTTCGACTCAAGTAAGCCGGATGGAGCCCCACGAAAATTGATGGATTCCAAGTTACTTTCAAACTTGGGGTGGAAGCCAACAATACGTCTCCCGAAAGGCCTAGAAGTGGCCTACGCTGATTTTGCATCAAATCAGCGCGGTCTCTAAACGTATTATCTGGATACCAAGATCTTCGTTATGAGTCCGATGAAAAAGAAACGAGTGATGGTCGTATTTGGTACCCGGCCAGAAGCCATAAAGATGTCATCGGTTGTTCAGCGGTTGAAGTCTGCAGCAGATATTGAATCCAAGACTTGCGTGACAGCACAACATCGGTTAATGCTCGATCAAGTGATGAATTTGTTCGATCTTCGGGCCGATTACGATCTCGATTTAATGCGCCCGGGGCAAGATTTGACCGATATTACAACCAAAACCTTGATAGAACTGCGGCGTGTGTTCAGGGACTGGAAGCCTCAGATTGTCCTCGTCCACGGGGATACGACCACGACTTTAGCGGCCTCAGTGGCTGCATTCTATGAACGGATTCCGGTCGGACATGTCGAGGCAGGTCTTCGTACCGGCGACAAGTTATCTCCGTGGCCTGAAGAATTGAATCGCCGGCTTACAAGCGTGATCGCCGACATCCATTTCGCACCGACGCTTGCCGCCCGTGAGAATCTTCTAAATGAAGGTGTGTCGCCGGGTCGCGTCCACGTTACGGGCAATACCGTCGTGGACGCATTAATTGCCGTGTCTGCCCAGATCGATGCCGATCCTGGACTGAAGAGTCAGCTTGACGAACAGTTTAGTTTCTTGAACGGTGCTAAGAACTTGATTCTTGTGACGGCGCACCGGCGTGAAAGCTTTGGCTGCGGATTTGAGGAAATTTGTGGTGCCTTGAGTGATATCGCGAATAGCGAGGCTGTAGAGATCATATTCCCTGTTCACCCTAATCCGAACGTGCGTGAGCCGGTGTTAAGGCTACTTTCAGGTGTGCGGGGCGTGCATCTTGTTGATCCTCTTGAGTACCTGCCGTTCGTCTACTTGATGAAACGCGCCAGCATACTGCTTACCGATTCCGGCGGAATTCAGGAGGAGGCGCCGTCACTAGGTAAGCCGGTACTGGTCATGCGGAACACGACTGAGCGACCAGAGGCCATTGCAGCTGGAACTGTTAAGCTTGTTGGAACGGATCGCGCCCGAATCGTTCGCGAAGTCACACTGTTGTTGAATGACAGCGATGAATACCATCGAATGGCCTCCTCGGAGAACCCCTACGGTGACGGCCATGCGGCAGAGCGGATCGTACAAATACTTTCTTCGTTAGACAAAATATGAAAAACGGATTTGAGTCTGTAACAATGATTGGTCTTGGCTATATTGGATTGCCAACTGCCGCCGTAATGGCAAGTCGGGGTTTAAACGTGGTCGGAGTCGACACGAATCCACGTGTGATCAATATTATCAACGAAGGATCCATTCATATCGTCGAGCCCGAGCTCGAAGCTCTGGTGCACGAAGTCGTCAGAGCGGGGCGGCTCAAAGCAGTTTCCATCCCAACGGCATCAGATGCTTATTTGATTGCGGTGCCCACGCCGTTCAAGGGGGATCACGAGCCGGATATGAGCTATGTCGAGGCGGCTGCAAAATCAATAGCTCCATGCCTAAAAAAGGGCAACCTTGTTGTCCTTGAGTCCACTTCTCCGGTCGGGAGTACCGAGAGACTAGCGCTGTGGTTAGCTGAAGCGAGGCCGGATCTCAAGTTTCCTGGCGCCGAGTCAGACGATGCCGACGTGTGCGTGGCGTATTGCCCCGAGCGGGTTCTGCCGGGTAAAGTTCTGCATGAATTGGTAATTAACGATCGCGTAATCGGAGGCATAAGTAAGAAGTGCACTGAGCGCGCCATTGCACTGTACAATATTTTCGTACAAGGCGAATGTATTCCTACGAATGTCCGAACCGCTGAATTATGCAAGCTCACAGAGAACTCGTTTCGAGACGTAAACATTGCGTTTGCAAATGAACTTTCAATTATCTGCGACCGCTTGTCGGTAGATGTCTGGGATGTGATCAGCCTGGCCAATCGTCATCCACGGGTAAAAGTGCTTCAGCCAGGCCCCGGTGTCGGGGGGCACTGCATTGCAGTCGACCCGTGGTTCATCGTTCATTCCGCCCCAGATGTTGCGCGACTAATCAAGTGTGCGCGTGAGGTCAATGATCAAAAGCCCGACTGGGTGGTTGGTGAAGTGAAAGCTGCGGCCGCGAGATTCGAGCGGCCAACCATTGGTTGCCTCGGGCTTACGTTCAAGGAAAATATTGACGATGTTCGCGAGTCACCTGCACTAGAGATTGTAAGGAAAATTGTTGCGTCAAACATTGGAAGTGTGCTGGTCTTCGATCCGTATGTGGCGACAAACTCAACGGAATTTGTCATTGATGATTTTGATCACGTGATTGAGCGAGCAGATGTTATTGTTTTGCTGGTGGCGCATAAGGAATTCGGACAAATAGAGCGAGACCGATTGAAAGGGAAGGTATTGGTAGATACCAGAGGAGTGTGGCGGTGAGTGACTTCAACAAAATTCTTGTGACCGGAGCAGATGGGTTCATTGGATCTCATCTTGTTGAGACCCTTATTTGCCAAGGCTACAAGGTCAAGGCTTTTACCCTCTATAACTCGTTTAATTCGTGGGGCTGGCTGGATCATTGCAAATCAGATATCAAAGGCCAATTCGAAGTTTTTTCTGGAGATATCCGTGATCCACATGGGGTGAAAGAAGCAATGAAGGGCTGTGACGCGGTGTTGCATTTGGCCGCACTCATCGCCATTCCCTACTCCTATCACTCGCCAGATACCTACGTGGACACCAATGTCAAAGGGACGCTTAATGTTCTGCAAGCGGCCCGAGAACTCGATGTGAAAAGAGTGATTCATACCTCGACCAGCGAGGTTTACGGCTCAGCGCGCTTTGTTCCGATTACCGAAGATCATCCCTTGCAAGGACAATCCCCTTACTCAGCAACGAAGATTGCCGCGGATCAGCTGGCCTATTCCTTTTATGCCTCTTTTGGACTTCCGGTGGTGATTGCTCGGCCGTTCAATACGTATGGTCCACGCCAGTCTGCACGTGCCGTAATTCCGACCATAATTACCCAGATCGCCAATGGTCAGCGTCAGATAAAGCTCGGTGCTGTGGCTCCGACGCGTGACTTCAACTTCGTGAGCGACACGGTAGCCGGCTTCATCGCCGCCCTAAACTCAGATCAGGGGCAGGGCGAAGTCGTAAACTTTGGCAGCAATTTCGAGATTTCCATCGGTGATACAGCTAAGTTGATTGCCGAGGCTATGAACACTGAGATCGAGATTGTTACGGACGAAGTACGTTTTCGACCGGAGAATTCAGAAGTTGAACGCTTGTGGGCTGATAATAATAAAGCCAAACAACTATTCGGTTGGCAGCCAAGTTATGGAGGTCGGGAAGGTTTCAAGCGCGGGTTGGCTGAAACGGCGGAATGGTTCGCCCAGTCTGACAATCTGCGCAGCTACAAAGCGGATATCTACAACTTGTGAATGTCATGAGTTCCACAAATGCCCTAGCCGAGCAAGTTGTCGCTGCCATAAGGTCCGTTGTCGGCTCAGGACCAGTGCCTCTACACGAACCCAGCTTCATCGGTAACGAGTGGCTATATCTCAAAGAGTGCCTCGATTCGACTTATGTTTCTTCGGTGGGGAAATTTGTTGATCGGTTCGAATCTGATCTGGCTGCCTTTACCGGCGCCAAACACGTGGTGGCTGTCGTCAACGGCACGGCGGCGTTACACATCGCATTGAAACTGGCTGGCGTGAAAGCGGGCGATGAAGTATTGATTCCCGCGCTGACCTTCGTCGCCACGTCCAATGCCGTGACTTATTGCAGCGCCACGCCCCATTTTGTAGATAGCGAGCCACGCACCTTGGGCGTGGATGCCGAAAAACTGCGAGACTACCTCTCCAGTCACACGGAGAAACATGCTGGACACTGCGTTAACCGTGCTACGAGGCGGATCATTAGGGCTTTGGTACCGATGCACACCTTCGGTCATCCGGTCGAGCTGGATCGGCTACTTGCCGTGGCGCACGACTTCAACCTGGCGTTGGTGGAAGACGCGGCCGAATCCTTGGGTAGTTACTATCGCGGCCGTCACACCGGCACTTTCGGCTTGATAGGTACATTGAGTTTCAACGGCAACAAGACTATTACCACCGGTGGTGGTGGAGCGATTTTGACCAACGACAAGGATCTTGCAAGTCATGCCAAGCACCTGACCACCACGGCCAAACTGCCTCACGCCTGGGAATACAGGCACGACGAAATTGGCTTCAACTACCGCTTGCCTAACCTGAATGCGGCTTTAGGCTGTGCTCAATTGGAGCAACTACCCGCTATGCTCGTCGCAAAAAGAGAACTTTTTCACCGTTACCGGACAGTATTTTCCCCGCTGGCGGGCGTAAAGCTAATAGCCGAGCCGGAGGGCTGTCAAAGCAACTACTGGCTGCAAACGCTCGCACTGGACGCGGAATGGGCGGCTCAGCGGGATGTTCTATTGAAAATTACCAATGCCGCTGGATTCATGACTCGTCCCGCCTGGGCGCTGATGCATGAACTGACACCGTTCAAGGATTGCCCGCGCATGGATCTGGCGGGTGCTCAGCTTCTTTCACAGTGTTTGATCAATATTCCGAGCAGTTCGGGTTTGCTCCCAGCCCAATGAACAAACCAAGCCTGATTGTGATTGGCGCAGGTGGTCATGCGCACGCGTGTATTGATGTGATCGAGCAGCACGGACACTACCACATTGCCGGTCTGGTTGGCATGCCGGAGGAAATACAAACCCAACACCTCGGCTATACTGTTATTGCGACAGACGATGAACTACCACAACTGGCCAAAGACTATCCGTACGCTTTCATTGCCGTGGGGCAGATTTGGTCGCCTGACAGCCGAATCCGTCTCTATGAGCGTGCGAACATGCTGGGCTTTAAGTTGCCAGTCATTGTTTCGCCATCCGCTTATTTGTCTCGTCACACTACAATTGGCGCAGGCACCATCGTGATGCACGGAGCAATTGTCAATGCCGGTGCCAGGGTGGGTGACAACTGCATCATCAACACACGCACGCTGGTTGAGCATGACGCAACGGTTGAAGACCATTGCCATGTTTCTACCGGAGCCATTCTCAATGGTGATGTAAGTATTGGAGCGGGTAGCTTTGTCGGCAGTGGCAGCGTCATTAAAGAGGGTGTTACGTTAGGGAGAGGCTGCGTTGTGGGAATGGGGCTCTTTGTGCGGCATAACCAGGCGGATCAGACCCGATTTGTGTAA
This sequence comes from Betaproteobacteria bacterium, assembly GCA_031403915.1. Lineage (GTDB taxonomy): Bacteria > Pseudomonadota > Gammaproteobacteria > Burkholderiales > Rhodocyclaceae > Propionivibrio. Next base: position 3,913 of record JANNGP010000067.1, on the reverse strand, counting down.
AGATAAATGATGAAAGCCCGTACACTCATTATCGCTGAAGCCGGCGTAAACCATAACGGCGACCTCGCCCTAGCAAAGCAACTGATTGATGTGGCCGCTGAAGCCGGTGCGGATCTCGTGAAATTTCAGACTTTCAACGCCGATCGCCAAGTTACGCGCACGGCCAAAAAAGCTGATTACCAAATTCAGACCACGGACGGCAAAGAGTCACAGCATGAGATGCTCCGTAGCCTAGAGCTGACCATTGATATGCACGAGGATCTCATTGCACATTGTGCGACACGCAACATCGGATTTTTTTCCACTGGCTTTGATATTAAGAGCGTTGATCTACTAGTAAGTCTTGGCCAGGAATGCCTCAAGGTTCCTTCCGGCGAGATCTCTAATCTGCCTTACTTGAGCCACGTCGGCCAGCTTGGAAAAACCGTGTTTCTATCCACTGGCATGGCAACGCTGGGCGAGATTGAAGCCGCTATCGATGCGCTAGAACATGCCGGCACGCCGCGCTCCAAAATCACTGTATTGCATTGCACAACCGAATATCCAACACCTATGGTCGAAGTGAATCTATCCGCGATGCAAAACATCAGCAAGGCATTTGGTGTTGCAGTGGGTTATTCCGACCACACCCTCGGCATTGAAGTGGCGGTTGCTGCTGTTACGCTGGGTGCAATTGTTATTGAAAAGCACTTTACTCTGGATCGTAATTTACCAGGGCCAGATCACAAAGCCAGTCTTGAGCCTGAAGAACTCAAGACGTTGGTTAAAGCCATTCGCAACATCGAAGTCGCGCTAGGTGATGGTGTCAAGCGCCTCACACCGAGTGAGGCCAGAAACAAGCCCGTTGTTCGAAAATCCATTATTGCAGCGGTAGCCATTCAACAGGGTGTGCGCTTCACGACTGAAAACCTTACCGTCAAGCGTCCTGGTACGGGCATTTCCCCGATGCGTTGGGGTGATGTTATTGGCCGTGTTGCGCCTCGCAATTTCGAGGCAGATGAGTTGATCGAACTATGAACCGCAATATTTGCATCATTACTGGCACTCGAGCCGAATACGGCTTGTTGCGCTGGGTCATGCAGGGCATTAAGGACGATCCTGATCTTACACTGCAGCTTATCGTTACCGGGATGCACTTGTCACCCGAGTTCGGCCTGACCTATCGCGAGATTGAGCAAGACGGGTTCGAGATCGATCGCAAGGTTGAAATGCTGACTAGCTCGGATACGCCCATTGGAATCGCAAAATCCATGGGTCTGGGGGTTATCGGTTTTGCCGATGCTTTGAACGAGTTGAAGCCCGATCTAATTGTGGTGCTCGGTGATCGGTTTGAGATTTTCTCAGCGGTGGCTGCTGCCTTGGTCGCCCGCATACCGGTTGCCCATTTGCATGGTGGCGAAGCGACGGAAGGTTTGATTGACGAAGCGATTCGGCATTCGATTACAAAGATGTCGCACCTGCATTTCGTGGCGGCAGAGGAGTATCGCCTGCGTGTGATACAACTGGGCGAGCAACCCGAACGGGTATTTCTGGTAGGAGGGCTGGGGATCGACAACATCAAACGCTTGAAGCTTCTCGATCGCACAGAGTTGGAATCATCGCTCGACTTCAAGCTTGGGCAAAAAAACCTGCTAATTACCTTTCATCCCGTGACACTTGAAACTGCAACCGCAACAGACCAGATGGAAGAGTTGCTGGCTGCTTTGGCCGAGTTACAGGATACTCATCTTATTTTTACGCTGCCGAATGCAGATACTGATGGCCGAACTCTGATAAGGTTGGTTGAAAAATTTGTTGCACAGCACTCCAGTGCCCGCGCCTACACATCCCTTGGCCAATTGCGCTATTTATCGTGCGTTGCTCATTTTGACGGCGTGGTCGGTAATTCTTCAAGCGGATTGGCAGAAGTCCCCAGCTTCAAGAAAGGGACAATAAACATTGGCGATCGCCAGCGGGGACGATTACAGGCGGCAAGCGTTATTAATTGCGAACCAACCCGGCAGTGTATTGAAGATGCGATAGAGAAGCTTTACGACGCTGATTTTCAAGCAGGCCTGAGTCAGGTACGTAACCCCTATGGAGAGGGTGGGGCAAGTCAGAAGATCATCGAGGTCATAAAAAATGCAGTGCTTGACGATGTGCTCAAGAAGCGTTTTTACAATTGCAGCCATTCATGCGCATAGTATTCATTGGCGCTGTTGAGTTTTCTCGGCGCGTGCTTGAACACTTGTTGGCAATGAATGTAGAGGTGGTGGGTGTATGCACCTTGCAGGCGTCGAAATTCAATGCTGATCATGCTGATCTTGGTGCAGTTAGTGAGGCTCATGGGATTCCTTGGCTTTATGCCGAAGACGTGAATTCAGTAGAAGCTCTAGGATGGATTCGGAATAAGTTGCCTGATGTTATATTTTGCTTTGGCTGGTCAAATTTACTAAAACAGAATTTGCTGAGTATGGCACCTTTGGGTGTCGTTGGTTTTCATCCTGCGGCACTCCCCGCAAATCGTGGAAGACATCCGCTAATCTGGGCATTGGCCTTGGGTTTGGAGAAAACAGCTTCCACATTCTTCTTCATGGATGCAGGTGCCGATAGTGGCGATATTCTTTCCCAGCGTGAAATTGTCATCAATGTACAAGATGACGCACGCACTTTGTATGACCGAGTGACGCAGAGTGCATTAGAGCAAATCGATGAATTTGTGCCACAACTCGCTGTGGGAATATTTCAGCGCCACAAACAGGATGTGCTACTGGCAAATACATGGCGCAAACGAGGCCGCGAAGATGGGGAGATTAATTGGCGTATGTCTGCAAAATCAATTCATAACTTGGTGCGAGCGTTAACAAGGCCTTACGTCGGAGCGCATTTTAAACTTGACGGGTATTTGATCAAAGTATGGAAAACTGAGGTTATTGGCGGCGCCCCGCGAAATCTGGAACCCGGAAAAGTCTTGATGCCGAGAGGGTCAAATCCCGTTATCAAATGTGCTGAAGATTCGATTTGCCTGTTAGTTACTGAACCAGAAATTGATTTATTAGTGGGCAGTTACCTATGAAAACCATTGTCATTGCCCCCCATCCCGATGACGAAGTTCTCGGGGTCGGAGGCACTTTGCTTCGACGAAAAGCTGAAGGAGGAGAAATCGCTTGGCTACTCATGACCTCTGTTTCTGAAGCTGCTGGCTGGAGTTCAGAAAAGATCAGAAAACGTGCTGAAGAATTCAGGCAAGTTAGAGAATTTTTTAATTTTGATGAAGTATTCAGCTTAGAATTTCCCGCAACGAAGCTTGATCAAATACCTACGAGTGATTTGATTTCTGGAATATCAGAGGCATTTAGTGCATTTCAGCCTGAAGAAGTTTTTGTTCCTCATCCGTCAGATATTCACAGCGATCATCGAATTGTTTTCGACGCCGTTGCCAGTTGTACAAAATGGTTTCGCAATCCCTCAGTCAGGCGTGTTCTAGCTTACGAAACACTGTCTGAAACAGATTTTAGTCTCGGAACTTCCCATGGATTTTGCCCGAACGTATTTGTTGATATTGAGCAATTTATTGATGACAAATTACGTGTAATTGATATCTACAAATCAGAGCTCGGAGAGTTTCCATTCCCACGAAGCCACCAAGCCATAAGAGCTCTTGCCTCCGTGCGGGGTGCGACATCAGGTTTTATGGCTGCGGAAGCTTTTCAACTATTGCGGGAAAGAATATAGCCTGCTATGCCCAAACTAATTCAAACAAACACAAGTGAAACGGCAAAAGATTTCTGGCGTGATGCGATTCTCCCAGAAAATTCCACCATCCAACAGGTAATCCGTAACCTTGATAAGGTCGCGATAAGGATTGTTATGGTGGTAAATGAAGCGGGTGTGTTAGCCGGTACAATTTCTGATGGGGATGTGCGGCGTGGTT
>JANNGP010000066.1:0-36344 GCA_031403915.1 Betaproteobacteria bacterium | reverse complement strand
GCTATTGCGTTTAAAAAAATTCGAACCAATCGTTAAGCACGTTTGCTTGCATTTTTGCTTCCTCAAGACTTCGACTGCTGGGACGATAAGTAGTCCAATCAAAAATCCTGATATACCACCCGCCAAACTCAAGACGTTCGTCTCAACCAGAAACTGTCTAATGATATCCCTGCGTTTCGCGCCTAATGCACGGCGAATGCCGATTTCCCTGGTCTTTTGATGCGCCGTAAAAGTAGTCAAACCGAACAGGCCAAAGCAAGAAATCAGGATAGCGATGAACGCAAAATAGCCGATCATCTCCGATAGCCGCTCCTCGTCGGCGTAGTTCTGATCCAGGTCATCACTGAGCAATTCCGGCTCAAATACCTTTTCCGGGAAAAACTGCATCCACGTTTCCATTGAGCAGACCTTTCTGCGACACGGAATGGCTATTGGCGACCTTGAACGCTTTCAGAAACGCCGCAAGCTATTGAAGTATCTCGGGGGAGTGCGTGAATTCCCAAACAACCTGCGAAAGCAATTCGGGAAACAAAGCCGCAAGCGATTGCTGGGGACATTGACTGAAATTTATCGCGACGAGGCGGTGCTGTATCCGGGTATTGCATCCTTGCTTCGCACGCTGCTGGCGGCTCCTGGCATCCGCGTGGGACTGGTTACGCGTAATGTAACGACAGAGCCTGAGAAAACCCTCGAGTACCTGTTTAAACGCCACGATATTGACATTCTCGATTTCGACTATCTCGCGTGCATTCCTTTGAACGAGGACAAAACCAGCCACTTGAAACGTGCCCGTGAATGCCTTGCCATCAACCCGGCGCGAACCTATGCCTGTGGTGACGAGTACAGCGACTACACTGCTGCAATTGGAGCCGGCGTTTATCCCTTCGTTGTCGCCTATGGCTTTGAAGATGCCGAACGGCTGGTCAAGGGCTTCGGTGTTCCACGCGAAGTCATATCGACTTCACCGGCAGAACTCTCCGAACGCCTGCTGCACGCTCTGGATTTATCGGATGAAATGTATTCGACACAAGGTGAGCCACTATGTCGAGGCTCATTTCAGTTTGAAGGTAGGGACGTTGGCATCCCAACAAGTAAAATTAAGCTCATGAATGCAATTAACACCTCGCAGGGATATCAATGAAACCAGAACAAGACAATGAACGGCTGGATTACGAACGTCGTCTTCATGCTGACCTGCTGGACAGTTTCGATGAAGAACTGGAAATGGAAATCGACGACGATCGTATGAATGCGCTGTTTGCCGACGCGACCAGCACAGGCGATGATGAATCGACACTGAACCGGAGTTTTTATTTCAAGGAACTCTTCCGCCTGCAGGGCGAACTGGTCAAATTACAGGACTGGGTCGTGCATAAGAAACTCAAAGTCGTGGTGCTGTTTGAAGGCCGCGACGCTGCAGGCAAGGGCGGCGTCATCAAACGCATCACTCAGCGCCTCAACCCGCGCGTGTGCCGAGTGGCGGCTCTCCCCGCACCGAGCGAACGTGAACGCAGCCAGTGGTATTTCCAGCGCTACGTCTCCCATCTGCCCGCCGCTGGCGAGATCGTGCTGTTTGACCGTAGCTGGTATAACCGGGCCGGTGTCGAAAAGGTCATGGGGTTCTGCAATGACGAAGATTACGAAGAGTTTTTCCGGACTGTCCCCGAGTTCGAAAAAATGCTCATCCGCTCTGGCATTATCCTCATCAAATACTGGTTTTCGATTACCGACGAAGAACAAAACATGCGTTTTACGATGCGTATTCACGATCCGCTCAAGCAATGGAAGCTGAGTCCGATGGACATGGAATCACGGCGTCGCTGGGAAATGTACACCAGAGCCAAGGAAATCATGCTCGAACGCACCCATATTCCGGAAGCACCCTGGAGGATTGTCGAAGCGGTCGACAAAAAGAGGGCACGCCTGAACTGCATTCATCACTTGTTGAGTCAGATTCCCTACGCTGAAATTGAAAGAGAGCCGGTCATTCTGCCGGAACGCGTTCACAACCCCGACTACCTGAGGAATCCGGTTCCCAAGGAGATGTTTGTCCCGTCGATTTATTGACCTGAAGATCCAGAATATGCACTAGGCTGGGAGGCGCATCAACAGGCGATCTACAGGCAGTTATTCTGAAGAACGCCGTATTCATTGGCTTGCAGCAGATCCTAAAAAAATCAAGCTTTGCCGCTACAACTCCGGAGCCAACGGAACCCATGGCGGCGGGGTGACTGGACGTCGGCTTATCAGCCAATCGAGTAACGGCTGCCACTCTTGCATCAACACCGGGTCCTTGGTGGCTCTATCAAACAGAGTCATCCCCGTATCCAGCGCCTGCACATAGCGCTGCGAACTGCGGATGCAGGTCAGCAGAGGCAGATCGAACTCATCCAGAAAGTCGATCAACTGCCGCGTGGAAAGCGTTCGACTATCCACACGCATACCCACGATGGCAATACCGACTTTCTCTTTGCGCACGGCCTTGATTTCGGCAAGCTCTTCAAAATATTCACGACTGGCATGCATATCAAAACGCGAGGGTGAAACGGGCACGACCACCCGATCAACCTCAGACAGCAGTTTTTTCAGCGACTTGCCGTGCAAACCGGCCGGACTGTCCAGAATGGCCAGACTACAATCGGCAGGTGGTTCTGATAGATCCCAATCTGACACGTCCCAATTCCGGATCACGGGGAGCGTTGACGGGCGCGAATCCAGCCAAAGTCGGCTTGACTGCTGCCGGTCCAGATCGGCCAGATAAACCACCGCCGCGTCGAAGCTGGAAAACCAGCTTGCCAAATGCACGGCAATTGTCGATTTGCCACAGCCACCCTTCGGATTGGCGACCAGAAAAGTTCGCATGGGTAGTATTCTCCTTAAACAGCAACCCGGCCTCAGGTTGTCAAATCCGCTACCGAATGAGACAACTGTCCAGCAAGCACGGCCAGTTCGCGTGCTGATTCGGAAGTTGAGCGTGCCGAAGCATGGCTCTGCTCGGCCATAACAGCAATTTCCTGCGTGTTACGTGCGATTTCGCTGCTGGCTTCACTTTGCTCGGTTGTTGCATGCACAATATCGCCGATGTGCTTCGCCGTGATAGTGACCGTGTGACGTATATGTGCCAGAAGGTCACTCAACTCACTGATAATGACTACGCTTCCGCCGACCTGATCACTACTCTTGTTCATTTTTTCAACCGCACCGTTGATATCATTCTGAATGGTGCCAATCGTTGTGCCGATTTCTTGAGTTGCTCCACGGGTACGCTCGGCGAGTTTGCGCACCTCGTCAGCGACCACGGAGAACCCTCGGCCGTGCTCACCTGCACGTGCGGCTTCAATCGCTGCGTTGAGTGCCAACAGATTGGTCTGCTCAGCAATTTCGTGAATCACCTTGACGATTCTTCCTATTTCCCGGGAACGGGTTTCCAGTTCGCGCATGACCTCAACCGCCTCATTCACACCAGTAACGATGTGCCCCATTTCCCGAGTCGCCTCTGCAGCACGCTGTACACCATCATGCGCCACCTTATCTGCCGTATCGGTCACGCGACTGGTCTCCCGGGCGTGTTCTGCGACTTCGTGAATCGACACAGTCAGTTGTTGCACGGCACTGGCGGTTCGGGCCGCCGCTTCGTTTTGCCGCTCGGTGGCATTTTCGATTTGACCACTGGAGTCTTGCACCTGCGTAACCGAGAGATTCAGGTTATCGGCGGCTGAGACCGTGTTGCGAATCAGTTCACCAAAGCTATCGGCCATCTCGTTAAAGTGATGTGCCAAAGCACCGGCCTCATCGTTTGAACTCGGCACCACCCGGGCACGCAGATCGCCTCTGGCCATGCTGCGGGCGGCACTGCTCAGATCGTCAATGCCGCGCACAATGGATTGATAGGCACCAATAAACCCATAGACCAAGGCCAGCAACACAATAAGAATTAATGCAAATATGAGATTGCGCTTCAAAACGAGGGCTTGTTCCCGCGTTTCAAGCAGGTGATCAACAATAGGCGTGACAACTCGCGCCAAATCAAGTGCTGCAGCGATGGCCTGCGACCCGCGCGCAAAGTAGTCCGCCGGCAAAATATCAAAATCGGTGGTATCGAGCACTTTGATGGTCAACGCCTCTTGCAAACCGAGTGGTGCGCTCCCAAGATTTGACAGTGGAGCTTCCAAGGCTGTTTTCAGGGACGGTTGCAAAGCAATGGCCTTTTCGATGTTCTCAATATTCCAGTTGATCAAGGGGTCAATCCCGCCACGCACCACTTGCAGCCGATTGCGTGACTTCGCTTTGAGTCGTTTGCTGACCACCGCACCCAAGCCAATATCACGCGCCAATCCCAGGTTTTCAACCAGCAAGGGCAGTTTGATCGACAGCGAATCGACCAGCGCGGCAACGGCTGGATCACTATCTGCTCTGATACCACTGGAATCGGAAACTTTAGTCAACCCGTGCCGCAGCAGACGATTGAGTTCAAGCTGCGCTTCCAGACCATCATCCGTTTCGGGCGATTGTGCAGAAAGTGCATTCCAGCGCGCATTGAGATCACTCCAGACCACCTCTCCTCCAACAGCATTAAGCGCCTTGAGCGCTTTATCAACGGCTTCCCGTCGCGCCGGAATCTGTTGCAGGAAATCGATATCACCCGCATGAGCCGCATGAACACTGGCATGATGCTCGTGTAACGCAGAAAGCAATTCGATCGCAGGAAGTTGCATCGACAAACCAGCGCGCTCTCGATAGGTTAAAGACAGTGCTTGTTGTTGTTCGAAAAGAAGCAACGCAGCAAGGATCAATATAGGCAAAAGAAAAGCGCCGGCGGTAAGCAGCAACTTGTGCGGATAGGAAAGGCGACCCACAAGCCACGCGGCGGGGGCAAACACTTTTTTCATGAGAGAACCTTGAGGAAATTACATCGAAATCTTTTCGTTCGATACCTTAATGACTTACTGTTACAAAACGATGAAGTCGCCTCACCTCTCCTCTTTTGTGCCGATTGCATTCCTCCATTTTGAAGTGCAAGCTAAGCAGTATCAGGAGGAGTGTCATACATGCGAATAGGATTTTTTGGGGCAGCCGGCGAGGTAACTGGTTCCTGCACCCTGGTAGAAACGAATGGTGTCCGTTTTCTGGTTGACTGCGGCATGTTTCAGGGCGGTCCGGAAGCGCGAACGAAGAACTTGCGAGCGCTGAATTTCGATTTTGACGTACGCTCAATCGACTTCGTGCTGCTCACTCATGCCCATATCGACCATTCCGGTCTGTTGCCGCGTCTGGCGGTTATGGGTTTCCGCGGGCCCGTCTACGCGACACCTGCCAGCATCGACCTACTTGAAGTGCTGCTGCCCGATAGTGCGCACATTCAGGAAAAGGAAACGGAATGGCAGTTGCGCCACCGGCATCGACGCGGCCAGGGCGAACGTGGAGTATCCGCCCCGCTCTATACGGTGGCACAGGCACTGTCGACTTTGAAGCTCCTCAAACCAGCCGCCTATGGGACAACAATTGAGGCGGCGAAAACAGTCAAGGTGTGTTTCCACGACGCCGGCCACATTCTCGGATCGGCCTGGCTGGAGGTGACGGTCAGTGACGAAAGCCGGCCGCGTAAACTGGTTTTCTCCGGCGATCTCGGCATGCTCAACCGCCCGGTTTTATGTGATCCCGAAAAAGTCGTGCCGGAGGCCGATCTTCTGCTAATCGAATCCACTTACGGCAACCGTCAGCATCGCTCACTACCGGAGACTGAAGATGAAATCGTTGCCGCTTGTGAACGTACCCGCGCTACGCATGGCAACCTGATCATTCCCTCCTTCGCCGTCGGCCGCACACAGGAAATTGTCTACATGCTCGCGGATCTGGTACAACGCCAACGGCTCGCGCCGCTCAAAGTGTATATCGATTCACCAATGGCCAATGCCGCATCACGAATCACACTGGCGCATCCGGACTTGCTTGATGCCAAGACCCGCGAATTGATCACCTGGCTGCAGGCTCACCCGGAAAAGATGAAAATCGAATACGTCGCCGACGTCGAGCGTTCCAAAGCACTGAATGAAATCCGCAGCGGGGCGGTCATCATATCGGCCAGCGGCATGTGTGAGGCCGGGCGGATCAAATACCACCTGCGTGAAAACCTGTCGCGTAGCGAATGCAGCATCCTGATTGCCGGCTTCCAGGCCGCAGGCACCTTGGGGCGTCGGCTGGTTGACGGGGCGCGGCTGGTGCATATTTTCGGGCAAGCCGTTCCGGTCAAGGCGCGTATCTATACGGTGGGCGGACTGTCGGCGCATGCCGATCAGGCAACGTTGCTAGGCTGGCTGCGCGGCTTTCGCAAAGCACCGGGAAATACCTTCGTCGTGCATGGCGAAGCCGGAGCATCGGCAAATTTCGGCAAGGCCATCCAGGATCAGTTGGGCTGGCCGAACGTTCATTTTCCGAGGCTTGGCGAATATTTTACTTTGTCGGAGTGAGCAATCTGGCTACATCCATTTTCAACTCGCTGAAACGCTACTGAAACAATTCAGTCGCACAATAGGAAACGGTCTAAACCGTAACCTAATCTCAATTCAGGAGTTCAAGATGCGTATCCTATTCATTGCTCTCTCAAGCCTCGCGGTTCTAACGGCCTGTGCAACGGCCCCGGAACCCAAAGCTGAAATCAAAGCCGAAGCCCCAAAACAGGTAGCGCAGTGCTACTCCAGCGATGCCGGCAAATTTTTTAAAGTTGGCGAAAAAACGACCATCTCAGGCGTTGAGGTTAGTTGTGTCGCCACGAGCGACGGCAAAAACGGCCAATGGATGGGCGCCAAGCACGGCAAGTAATAACAGGTTCTTTCAGAGGCTTGGGTGTGTCTCACTCAGCCTCCTACAAACATCACCAATTCAATCGCTTGCTATCGCCAGGGTTTGGCAACCCCTGCCAGCTTGCGCAATTCTTCATTGAGCGAGACAACAAGCAGTTGTGTACGACCGGCAATCCAGCCGCGGGTGAGCGGGTTTTCGCCTTTCGGATGCATTTCCTTGATCAAGCGTGAAGCAGTGACCTGATCGTTGAGCGTACCGAGAAGATCCTGGATTCTGGCCAAAGACAATTGATACGCGGAAAGCTTCCGACGCGGCAGGAGCGGTGCAAAGAACTCCAGCGCATAGCGTAATTTCTTGAAATCGATACGCAAATCATGCCGGCGCTCGGCATTCATTTTGCCGTGTTCGTTAACCAGCTTGGTAATTGCTTTGGAACGCTGTTCAAGCCGGCGGGCAGCGAACTTCTTGAGATCGGCATCCGACAGACCGATGCTTGGTGGCTCGACCCGGAACAGCGCTGCACAAAATGCCAGCAATAGGCGGCTGTAATCCTTTCCCGTCAGCGCAACACCGGCTAAGGCCTGCGCCTTGGCTTTGGTCGCTTCGCCCCGTGCGCGCAAAACGGCCAGATCGGGATCGCCGGGAAAGGCTTCATCAAGCGGTGCCAGGGTTTCATCGAGAAATACGTCCCAGTCTCGTGCATCACCCAGGCCGGAAGCCAGATCGCGCCAGCGCGATGCATAGACTTCGATAAAGGCCGGTGAAAGCACCGGCGCAAACAGCTTGAAAGCCGAACGCAAACGGCGAATAGCAACACGCCCCTGATGGACGAACTCCGGTTGCTGACCGCTAACCGCCCCCGCCTCATTGCGCTGTAGTTGCAAGACGCAAGCCAACGCCACGGCACGAAAAGCATCGACCGGAGTCATCCGCGCATTGACAGGGGAGACAAAGCCTTTGACCGGCTGTGCCAAAACGCCGTCGACCAGAGCATAACCGCGCTCCGCCTTGCTCAACACCTCGGGATGCAGGGGAATATCGGCCGCCAGTTCGATCGCAAGCTCAAACAGGGCATCGGCCGAGGCTCCTTCAAGCAATTCAAGCTCAAGTTCGCACAGCGCCTCATCATTCCGGCCTGCCGCGCTGATCTTGCCCCGATCAAGCGCCAGTTCAAGGCGCGCGCCGCAACGTTCGAGTGTCCAGGCCATGCGGGTAAAATCCGTGGAAAACACGGCTTGTAAATGAGGCTTGTGTGTCTCCAGAAAATCGCGCAGCCCATCGTCAGTGACAATCGAAAAATCAAAACTGCCGGGCTGTGCCGGTGCTTCCCATTCGGCGCGCTGAGCCAAACCGCCGGCATTTGAATCGCCACCTTTGACTGTCATTACCCACGTGGCCCAGCCTTTGCGCCGCATACGCAGGGCAATACCCCGCTTGCGCAGATCAAGTTCGGGGGTGTCGTAATAAGTATTGAACAGACGCTGCTTAAAGGGTTTCAGGGTAACCAGCACAGGATGCGCAAGCAGTCGTCGCGCCACAGAGGGCGAAAGCCTCAACTTGAGTTCGATTTCTTGAGCCATCCCGATGCAATTCCCGAGGCAAAAAAGTGGTCTTTCAGAATAGCAGGAATAGTCACCCCTTGTCTTGCAGAAAAAGATGACGTTTTTGTTACAAATGGCACGCCAGTGCCGTTTGTACCGCCAGTGCATCACGTGTTTCAGCCACATCGTGCACACGCAGAATGGCGGCACCGCGTTGTGCAGCAAGCAGGGCTGCCGCCAGACTCGCCGGCAATCGCTGATCGACAGGACGGCCGGTAATCAACCCCAACATCGACTTACGGGACATACCCGCCAGCAGCGGCAAGCCATCACAGGAGAGTTCATCAAAACGCCGCAGCAGTTCGAGATTGTGTTCCAGTGTTTTGCCAAATCCGAACCCGGGATCAAGCACCAGCCGGTCGCGCGAAACGCCAGCTGCTATTACCGTCTGCGCCCGATCCGCAAGAAAATCGCGCACCTCATCCAACACGCTGCCATAGGCGGGGCTTTGCTGCATGGTCAGCGGCTCACCCTGCATGTGCATCAAACAAACTGCGCAATCGCTTCCAACAACCACCTCCAGCGCGCCGGGCATGCGCAGGGCGTAGATGTCGTTGATCATCGATGCGCCGTGGGCAATGGCGGCACGCATCACTTCGGGCTTGTATGTGTCGACGGAAAGCGGCACGCCGCAATCGGCCAGTGCGTCCAGCACCGGCAACAAGCGGCTCAACTCATCATCCACTGAGGCAGGAATGGCACCGGGACGTGACGATTCGGCTCCAAGGTCAAGCAGATCGGCACCGGCCTCGATTTGCTTGCGGGCGTAGCCGATGGTGCGGGCAGCATCCGCCGCGAGACCGTCTCCAGAGAAGGAGTCCGGCGTCAGGTTGACGATACCCATGAGCAGCGGGCGATCCAATGACAACTCAAACTTCCCACAGCGCAACATAGGATTCCCGAATGAGAGACAAAGAAAAGGGGGGAGCCGGAATCAGCCCCCCCATTATGATCTCATTCGCCCCGATCAGGCGGCGGCGGTACTCGGCGCGGCATCCGGCGGTGTTGCATCTTCTGAATCTGGCGCCCTCGGCAAAGGCTGTTTGGGCGGCCGTGGCGGTTTGCCTTCCATGATGTCGTTAATCTGGTCGGCATCGATGGTTTCCAGCTCAAGCAGCGCCGCAGTCATGGCCTCAACCTTGTCGCGATTCTCTTCGAGCAGTTTGCGCGCCAGCGCATATTGCTCATCGATGATGCGACGGATTTCGGCGTCGACCTTCTGCATCGTCGTTTCCGACATATTCTTGTGCGTGGTCACCGAACGGCCAAGGAAGACTTCGCCTTCGTTCTCGGCATAGACCATCGGACCCAACGCATCCGACATGCCATAGCGCGTCACCATGTCACGCGCCATTTGCGTGGCACGCTCGAAGTCGTTCGACGCGCCGGTAGTCATCTGGTGCATGAACAGCTCTTCAGCAATACGCCCGCCAAACAGAACGGCGATGCGGCTCATCAGATAAACACGGTCGTAGGCGTAGCGGTCTTCTTCCGGTAATTGCATGGTCAGACCCAAAGCACGTCCACGTGGAATGATGGTGACCTTGTGCACCGGATCAGACTTCGGCACCAGCTTGGCCACCACCGCATGACCCGACTCGTGGTAGGCCGTATTGCGCTTTTCTTCCTCGTTCATGACCATGCTGCGGCGCTCGGCACCCATCAGGATCTTGTCCTTGGCTTTTTCGAAGTCATCCATATCAACCAGACGTTTGCCACCCCGGGCAGCAAACAAAGCAGCCTCATTGACCAGATTGGCCAGATCAGCACCGGACATTCCCGGCGTTCCTCGCGCCAGAATATCAGCCTTGACGTCAGGCGAAAGCGGCACTTTACGCATGTGCACAATGAGAATCTGTTCACGACCACGAATATCCGGCAACGGCACCACCACCTGACGGTCGAAGCGACCCGGACGCATCAGCGCAGGATCCAGCACGTCCGGTCGATTGGTTGCGGCAATCACGATCACGCCTACGCTGGCCTCGAAACCATCCATCTCGACCAGCATCTGGTTCAATGTCTGCTCACGCTCGTCATTACCGCCGCCCAGCCCAGCACCGCGTTGGCGACCTACGGCATCCAATTCGTCGATAAAAACAATGCACGGTGCATGTTTCTTGGCGTTCTCGAACATGTCGCGAACGCGTGCTGCGCCGACACCGACAAACATTTCAACAAAATCAGAACCGGAGATCGAGAAGAAAGGCACCTTGGCTTCGCCGGCAATGGCTTTGGCCAACAGGGTTTTGCCTGTCCCGGGGTTACCCACCAGTAGAACGCCTTTCGGAATACGCCCGCCCAGCTTCTGGAATTTCGACGGATCGCGCAGAAAGTCGACCAGTTCGGAAACTTCTTCCTTGGCCTCGTCACAACCGGCCACATCGGCAAAGGTAATGTTGTTGGTCGACTCATCGAGCAGACGCGCCTTGCTCTTCCCGAAGGAAAAAGCACCGCCTTTGCCGCCACCCTGCATCTGGCGCATGAAAAAGATCCAGACACCGATCAGCAACAACATCGGGAACCAGCTAACAAAAAGACTCATCAGGAAGGATTGTTCTTCTTCCGGCTTGGCTTCAACCTTTACGCCGTACTTGAGCAAATCGGAAACCATCCACAGATCCGCCGGCGCATAGGATGTTATCTTCTTGCCATCACTGGTGGTGGCCTTGAGAACGCGCCCTTCGATCACTACTTTGGCAATGGAGCCACGCCCGACTTCTTCCATGAACTGCGAATATTCCATCGAGGCCTGAGCAACCTGACGGGTATTGAACTGGTTAAAAACCGTCATCAGTACCAGACCGATTACCAGCCACACAGACATATTCTTAAACATGTTATTCAATGCTGCACCTCTTCCACATTGCTCCTCAGGAAAATCCTGAGAGCTTACTCATTGCGCAAAACATCATTCTAAACCTTCTCAGGCCAAATATCAGGCCTTCAATCCCTTGCCCAGGAGATAAACCTCGGCACTACGATCCCGTGAGGCATCTGGTTTTCGTGAAGAAACCGTCTTGAAAATCTGCCGCATCTCGCGCACAAAGTCTTCATAACCATAACCCTGGAAAACTTTGACCAGATAAGCGCCTTCAGGTTTCAACCAGTGACGTGCGAACTCCAGACCCAATTCGGCCAGATGCATCACGCGCGCCTGATCGGAAAGAAGGATACCTGACATATTGGGGGCCATATCGGAAAGTACAAGCCCCACCTTCTCGCCAGCCAGCATTGTTTCCAGTTTTTGCAGAACGTCTTCTTCGCGAAAATCGCCCTGAATGAAGTCCACACCGTGCAAAGGTTCCATTTCCAGAAGATCCAGCGCAATCACCCGACCTTTGCCCTTCAGGCGCTTGGCAGCCACCTGCGACCATCCGCCGGGCGTTGCACCGAGATCAACCACCACCTCGCCCGAACGAATAAGGTGATCCTTGTCATCGATTTCCATGAGTTTGAACGAGGCTCGCGAGCGAAAACCCTCGGCCTTGGCGCGCTGCACATAAGGGTCATTGACGTGTTCGCGCAACCACGCATTACTCGTTCGGGTTCGTTTCATCGCCTAAAACTCGGTAAAATGCGTTCTTTAAAAAGGTTTACTGAATGCTCGATATTACTACCGACCAACGACGCGCCCTGCGTGCCCGTGCCCACGACTTGAATCCAGTGGTCGCCATCAGTCAGAACGGGCTTTCCGACTCCGTTCTGCAGGAGATCAGCACCAGCCTTGACAGCCATGAGCTGATCAAAATCCGCGTCTTTAACGATGAACGGGATGTGCGCGAAGCCTATTTGACCACCATTTGCGAGAAACTTGGCGCCGCCGCAGTACAGCACATCGGTAAATTGCTGGTTATCTGGCGCCCATCAGCGGAATCCAAATCAAGCAAGTCGCGTCGCAGCCGCGCCGAACCGCGCCGCACCAAGCGCAGCTTTCAAGGCGGCACGCCCGGCTAGAAATAAGGATAAAACCTCACCACCAAGCCACCAAGGGCACAAAGATTCACCAAGAAAACCGAACAAAGTGCAAAGCAACACAAGAAATCAACTTGGTGCCCCCTTGGTGATCTTGGTGACTTGGTGGTTCGCACTTTAAGCCAACCGTCTACTAACTCACTCTGAATCACTCGTAGCGAACGTCGAGCACTTCGTACTCACGGAGTCCACCCGGCGCCTGCACCTGCGCAATATCGCCTGCGAACTTGCCAATCAAAGCGCGGGCAATCGGTGAATTGACCGATATTTTTCCGGCCTTGATATCCGCTTCGTCTTCGCCAACAATCTGATAGGTCACCTGTAAGCCGGAATCCTGATCTTCAAGATCCAGCGTTGCCCCGAAAACACAGCGACCGTCAGCATCGAGCAGCTTGGGGTCAATGATCTGGGCATTGGACAGCTTGCCCTCGACCTCCTTGATGCGACCTTCGATGAAAGCCTGACGTTCTTTGGCTGCATCGTATTCAGCGTTCTCCGAAAGATCACCGTGCGAGCGTGCTTCGGCTATCGCCGCAATCACAGATGGCCGCTCGACCACTTTCAGTTGATGCAGTTCGGCGCGCAGTTTCTCGGCGCCGTTAACGGTCAAAGGTACTTTGCTCATGGTCTTTACTCACCTGGCACTGCCAAAGCAAAACCGCCGGCCCGCGCAAAGCGGGTGTCACCGGCGGCTTAAGGGGTTGTTTAACTCAGTTGTGCGTGCAAAGCCTGGATCGGGTAGACCACCAGCTCTCCGCGGTTCTTTATGCCTTCGGCAGCGGCTTCTGCGCCCCATACCGTTGTGTACATCGTAACTCGCGCTGCCAATCCGGAAGTGCGAATGGAGCGTGAATCGCTAATTGCCTGACGCTTTTCGTCCACTGTGTTGATGATCAGGGAAATCTCTTTATTCTTGATCATATCAACAATGTGCGGACGCCCTTCAGTCACTTTATTCACTGCAACCACCGGAATACCGCCGGCCAGTATGGCGGCAGCCGTTCCGCGGGTAGCAAGGATTGAATACCCGGCGGCATGCAAATGGCCGGCAATCTCGACGGTCTTGACCTTGTCAGAATCTTTAACGCTGATAAAGACCTTGCCGTGAGCAGGAAGTTTCACACTGGCGGCCATCTGGCTCTTGACGAAGGCTTCGGCAAAAGTTCTGCCGACACCCATCACTTCGCCGGTTGACTTCATTTCCGGCCCGAGAATGGTATCCACACCGGGGAACTTGTTGAAGGGGAACACCGCTTCCTTGACCGAAAAATAAGGCGGAATAACTTCTTTGGTCACGCCCTGACTGGCCAGTGACTGGCCCGCCATGCACCGCGCGGCGATTTTTGCCAGCTGCAAACCGGTGGCCTTGGACACAAAAGGCACAGTACGCGAGGCGCGCGGATTAACTTCCAGCACATAAACAACGTCATTCTGGATGGCAAACTGCACGTTCATCAGGCCACAAACGTTCAAACCCTTGGCCATCAACTTGGTTTGACGGCGCAGTTCGTCCTGAACTTCTTTTGAAAGTGAGTACGGCGGCAAGGAACACGCCGAATCGCCAGAATGCACTCCCGCCTGTTCGATGTGTTCCATAACGCCGCCGATGATCACCTCTTCGCCATCGGAAAGCGCATCGACGTCAACCTCAACTGCATCGTTGAGAAAGCGATCCAGCAGCACCGGCGAATCATTCGAGACCTTTACCGCCTCACGCATGTAGCGTTCAAGATCACGTGGTTCATGGACAATCTCCATGGCACGGCCACCCAGCACGTACGACGGGCGAACGACCAACGGATAGCCGATTTCTTCAGCCAGACGCAGGGCATCGGGCTCAGTCCGGGCGGTACGGTTAGGTGGCTGTTTAAGTCCGAGATCCTGCAGCAGCTTCTGGAAGCGTTCGCGATCCTCAGCGGCATCGATCATGTCCGGGCTGGTACCGATAATTGGCACACCGTTGGCTTCAAGATCACGCGCCAACTTGAGCGGCGTCTGTCCGCCGAACTGGACGATGACGCCCACCGGTTTTTCAATGGCCACGATTTCGAGCACGTCTTCGAGTGTCAGCGGCTCGAAGTACAGACGATCCGAGGTATCGTAATCGGTCGACACGGTCTCCGGATTACAGTTGACCATGATCGTCTCGTAACCGTCTTCACGCAGGGCAAGCGCCGCGTGCACACAGCAGTAGTCGAACTCGATGCCCTGCCCGATACGGTTCGGCCCGCCACCGAGCACCATGATCTTCTTGCGGTCGCTCGGATTGGATTCGCACTCTTCTTCGTAGGTCGAATACATATAGGCCGTATTCGTCGAAAACTCGGCGGCGCAGGTATCAACCCGCTTGTAAACCGGCCGAATACCCAATGCGTGGCGATAGGCACGAACCTCGGCATCCGTCTTTTTCAGCAGCTTGGCCAGACGGCGATCCGAGAAACCCTTGCGCTTGAGTTCACGCAAGGTCGGAGAATCGAGTTCTTCGAGCGACATATCGTCGAGCTTCATATCGATCTGAATGATGTCCTCGATCTGGGCAAGGAACCACGGATCAATATGCGTCAGCGCATGCACTTCGTCCAGCGTGAAACCGTTTTCGAAGGCGTCGCCGACAAACCAGATGCGCTCCGGACCGGGCTCACCCAACTCACGCTCGATCTCCTCGCGGTCGGTCGTACGCTGGTTCATTCCGTCGACACCGACTTCAAGCCCGCGCAGCGCCTTCTGGAACGACTCCTGGAAGGTGCGGCCGATGGCCATCACTTCACCGACCGACTTCATCTGCGTGGTCAGGTGCGAATCGGCAGTCGGGAACTTCTCGAAGGCAAAACGCGGCACCTTGGTCACCACGTAGTCAATCGAGGGCTCAAAAGAGGCCGGAGTCTTGCCACCGGTAATGTCGTTAGCCAACTCGTCGAGCGTGTAGCCCACCGCCAGTTTGGCCGCCACCTTGGCAATCGGGAAACCGGTTGCTTTCGAGGCCAGCGCCGATGAACGCGAAACGCGCGGGTTCATTTCGATGACGACCATACGGCCGTCTTCCGGACAGATCGAGAACTGCACGTTCGAACCACCGGTATCCACCCCGATCTCGCGCAGCACCGCCACCGAGGCGTCGCGCATGATCTGGTATTCCTTGTCGGTGAGCGTCTGCGCCGGCGCCACGGTAATCGAATCGCCGGTATGCACGCCCATCGGGTCAAGGTTTTCAATCGAGCAGACGATGATGCAGTTGTCCTTCTTGTCGCGCACAACCTCCATCTCGAATTCTTTCCAGCCAATCAGCGACTCTTCGATCAAGAGTTCGTGTGTCGGGCTGGCTTCGAGACCGCGCTTGCAGATCTCGATAAACTCTTCTTCGTTGTAAGCAATGCCGCCACCCGAACCGCCCATCGTAAAGGACGGGCGGATAATGACCGGGAAGCCAATCATGGCCTGAACCTGATGCGCCTCTTCCATTGAGTGCGCCATCGCCGAACGAGCGGAACCGAGGCCAATCCTGGTCATCGCCATTTTGAACTTCTCGCGGTCTTCGGCCTTGTCGATCGCCTCCTTGGAAGCACCGATCATCTCGACGCCGAACTCTTCGAGCACGCCATTCTTGGCCAGGTCAAGCGCGCAATTCAGCGCCGTCTGGCCACCCATGGTTGGCAGCAAGGCGTCAGGGCGTTCCTTCTCGATGATTCGTTCGAGTACTTTCCAGGTAATCGGCTCGATGTAGGTGACATCGGCCATCTCCGGATCGGTCATGATCGTCGCCGGATTGGAGTTCACCAGAATGACCCGGTAACCTTCTTCACGCAACGCTTTACAGGCCTGTGCGCCGGAATAATCGAACTCGCAGGCCTGACCGATAACGATCGGGCCGGCACCAATAATCAGAATACTTTTCAGGTCTGTACGCTTAGGCATGAGTCACTTTCCCCCGACCTTCTTGACTTGCATCATCATGATAAACCGGTCGAACAGGTAGGACAGGTCATGCGGGCCGGGACTGGCTTCCGGATGCCCCTGGAAGGAAAAGGCCGGCACGTCGGTCCGCGCCACGCCTTGCAGCGAGCCGTCAAACAGCGAAATGTGTGTCGGCCGCAGATTGGCCGGCAAGCTCTCAGGATCAACCGCAAAACCGTGGTTCTGGCTGGTAATCATGACCTGCTGCGTGTCGAGATCCTTGACCGGATGGTTGGCACCGTGGTGCCCGAACTTCATTTTCAGGGTTTTGGCACCAGAGGCCAGCGCCAGAAGCTGATGGCCAAGACAGATACCGTAGGTCGGCACGCCCTGCGCCAACAACTCGCGGATGGCCTTAATTGCGTAATCGCAGGGCTCGGGGTCGCCCGGCCCGTTGGACAGGAACACGCCGTTCGGTTTGTATTTGAGCACCTCGGCCGCCGACGTCTGCGCTGGAACAACCGTTACCTTGCAACCACGCGCCGCCAGCATGCGCAGGATGTTGCGCTTGACCCCGAAATCAAAGGCGACGACATGGAATTTCGGTGCAGGCGCAGCAGCGTAGCCATTGAGTGTCCACTCGCCCTCGCTCCATTCGTAAGGCTTATCGACCGTCACGACCTTCGCGAGGTCCATGCCGGCCAGACCGGGGAAAGCACGCGCTTCGGCCAGCGCAGCAGCTTCATCGAGTGTCTCACCCAGCTTACCGGCTAGAATGCAGCCTGCCTGTGCGCCTTTTTCACGCAGGATGCGGGTCAGCTTGCGGGTATCAATACCAGCGATCGCGACGATGCCGTGTTTCCTGAGGTACTCGGGCAGAGTCTCCTGCATGCGCCAGTTTTCGGCGCGCAGCGGCAGATCACGAATAACGAGGCCGGCGGCAAAGTTGGCGCGCGACTCAAAATCTTCCGTGTTGCAGCCGGTATTGCCGATGTGAGGATAGGTCAGGGTGACAATTTGCCGGCAATAGGACGGGTCAGTCAGGATTTCCTGATAGCCGGTCATTGCCGTATTGAAGACCACCTCGCCGCTGGTGGAACCATGGGAGCCGATGGCGTGGCCCCTGAACAGGGTGCCGTCGGCTAATGCGAGAATTGCGGGCGGAAGAGAGGGTAACAACGACACAAAAGGCTCCTGATCCGTAGCGTAGATATGCAAAAGCGGGATGAGCGCACAGCCCTCCCGCTTAAATACTTGAAAACCCGCAGATTATACCGTAGAGAGGCCTGATCGGCAATTCTTCTGAACACTTCAGGCGCGTGGTTTTGCCGCCAGTACCAGCCAAAAGCCGGTTTTATTGGGCAACACTACTCCGAACAAAACTTTCCATCTCAGGCTTCAATCGGGACATTTCCAGAGTCAGCGCCTCGGCGAGCTGCGTGCAACGCCCCCAATCGGCCACATCAGCGGCTTTGGCTGTATGTTCCAGATCAAGCGCAATCCGCCGCGCCGTTTCGCCATGGAATATGGCCAATAAACTCTTGATCGTGTGGGCGTCCATGCACAACTGCGCGGCGTTTTTCTCTTGTATGTCAGCATGAACCCTCGCCAAGTGCTCATCCCACTCGTTGATCAACATGCCGGCCATGGTCTGTAGCAGATCACGGTCACCCAGATCGCGCATCGCAGCATCCAGATCCAGCGATGTATCGGTCAGAGACGCAGTCAATTCAGCCGGTTTCAAATCACTTTCAGCGGCCAGACCCAGGCCACGATCAATTGCCGTGTAGAATTCCTGTGGCTTGATCGGCTTGGACACGTAGTCGTTCATTCCGGCCTGCAGACAGCGCTCCTTGTCCCCATCCATGGCATTGGCCGTCATGGCGATAATATAGACCTGCTTGAACTCCTCAGAAACGACCCAACTGCGCCGCATTTCACGGGAGCGTATTGATTCGGCAGCTTCAAGGCCGTCCATGACCGGCATCTGCATATCCATGAAGATGAGGTCGAAGTGGCTTTTCTCGAACCAATCCACCGCTTCTTCGCCATTATTAGCCAACGTGACGTGATAACCCCGTTTTTTCAGCAGGCGTTCCGCCAGTTCCTGATTAACCGGATTATCTTCAACCAGCAACACTTCAAGCGGATGAGTCTCTTCGTCAAGCATTTGATCTGCAACACCGAAAGGATCGAACAGGATCTTTTCTTCTCCCTTCGGCCTGAAAACAAGCTGCAAGGCTTCAATCAGGTCTTCAGGCGCAATCGGCTTGACCAGGTGGGCATTCACCCCGAGTTCTCGCAAATGCAAGAGGTTCTGTCGTTGCTCATCAGTATTGAGCAGCATAATCAGTTTTTCAGAATGCTCCGTGCCACGCCATGACTCGGCCAGTGCCATGCCAGCGGGAATTGGCATCCGGACATCGACAAGAACAACGTCGTACGGGAAACCGAGTGATCGTGATTTCTCGATAGCATCCACACCTTCCTGTGCGCCGGATATATGTGCCGCCTGCATACCGATCCGAGCAAAACACGCCAGCAATTGCGCCGCAGCGGCCGGATTCTTCTCGAGAACGAGCGCTCGCTGGTTGCTGAACTGTTGCTCCGGCACGGCCACGACACTGGCGGCATCGAAGCCAAAACGACCTGTAAAGAAAAAGCAGGTACCCTCGCCCTCAACGCTCTCGAGCCAAATTCTCCCACCCATCATACTGACCAGATGAGTACAGATCGTCAGACCCAGGCCGGTACCGCCGTACTTGCGCGTCGTCGAATCATCGGCCTGTGAAAAAGGCTCAAAAACCGCAGCTTGCCGGGCCGCCGGAATACCTATGCCGCTATCCCTCACGGCAAAGCGAAGGGACACTGAGGTCGAGGCACGTTCGTCAACCGTAACCGTGACCGAAATATCACCGCGCTCGGTAAACTTGACCGCGTTGCCAACCAGATTAGCAATCACCTGACGCACTCGCGTCGGATCCCCTACAACGCGAGCCGGCATATCCTGGGCCAACGATACAACAACTTCCAAGCCCTTTTTATGCGCCGCCACGGATTGCTCGCGAACCGCTTCGTAAATTAGGCTGGAGAGTGAAAAGGGGATTTCTTCATAGCGCAGCTTGCCGGCTTCAATCTTCGAGAAATCGAGAATGTCGTTGACGATGGCCAGTAGTGATTCCGCAGAAGATTTGACCGTTTTTAGATAGTGCCGTTGTTCAGCATCGAGGTGGGTATCAAGTGCCAGTTCGGTCATACCGATAATCCCGTTCATCGGCGTGCGAATCTCGTGGCTCATATTGGCCATGAAATAGCTGCGTGCGCGATTGGCAGCTTCCGCTGCCTCCTTGGCCGACAGGGCGTCTGCCGCCGACTGTCTGAAGTCGGTCACATCACGGTGCAACAGCAACAGTCGAGCCGGCACCCCGTCTGCATCGCGAGCCACCACCAAACCTTTGAGGAACAACCACTTCCAGACAGCTTCTTTGGTTTTGAGCCGGCATTCGGCCTGAAAGAAACAGGTTTTTCCTTGCACATGTGCAGAAATCACGGCGTCCAACGCACGCAGATCGTCGGGATGCACCAGACTGCGCCAGACATTTTGAGTGTCATCCAGTTCATCGTTGGCATAGCCAAGCAGCGCCTTCCATTGTTTACCGGAATCAATACGGCCGCTCTTGAGATTCCAATCCGAAAACGCATCACCCGAAAGGTCAGACTGCACCTGATGCACGCTGGCAAACTGTGCAATCAGACCATCCGCTACGTCCAGCAGTTTTGTGCTGCCACGCGCCAGATCCAGATGGTCCTTGGCCGCTGACGACAAAAGAAGCTTGAATGTTGCCTCACCCTCTTCGCCAAAAATCTCGCGAAGTTTTCCGGCCAGCAGAGGGGATTTCATTCACGCCATCCGTTGTGCTGAGTGTTCTCAGCGCAAACCGAGAACATCCTGCATATCAAACAGGCCGCTTTTCCTGCCGGCCAGGAAGCGTGCCGCGCGCAGACTGCCCAGTGCGTACGGCATACGACTGCCCGCCTTGTGGCTGATCTCAACCCGTTCCCCTGTGCCGCAATACATGACCGTGTGATCGCCAACGATGTCACCTCCGCGCACGGTGGCAAAACCGATGGTTGAAGGATCGCGTTCACCGGTTACCCCCTCACGACCGTAAACAGCACATTCTTTCAGGTCGCGTCCAAGCGCCTTGGCAACCACCTCGCCCATACGCAGCGCGGTTCCCGAGGGTGCATCTATTTTGAGTTTATGATGCGCTTCGACAATTTCGATATCGTAACCTTCGGAAAGAATGCGCGAAGCGGTATCAAGCAATTTGAAAACAACATTAACGCCAACGCTCATGTTCGGCGCAAAAACAACCGGAATCTCAC
This sequence comes from Betaproteobacteria bacterium, assembly GCA_031403915.1. Lineage (GTDB taxonomy): Bacteria > Pseudomonadota > Gammaproteobacteria > Burkholderiales > Rhodocyclaceae > Propionivibrio. Next base: position 15,687 of record JANNGP010000066.1, on the reverse strand, counting down.
GCGCCGTGTCAACAATCGTCTGCTTGGATTCGTCGTCAAAACCGGTGGTTCCGATGACCATGGCCACCTTGTGTCGACGGCAGATGGCCAGATGCTCAAGGGTGCCTTCAGGGCGGGTAAAGTCAATCAGGCAATCGGCCTTGGCTATTCCGGCTTCAACGTCACTGGTTACCGGCACACCACAAGGTATCCCGACCAGTTCGCCGGCATCCTTGCCCATCGCCGGCACACCCGGTTGGTCAATCGCCGCAACCAGTTTGGCCAAGCCGTCCTTGAGCGTTGCCTCAATAAGCATCCGTCCCATGCGCCCGGTGGCGCCCACAATCGCAATCTTCATCCCGTCCATTTTAGAATCCCACGCTTTCCATCATTCTTCCAAAAAACCCTTTTTCCTCCGACGGTGGTATCACGCCATCAGCGTCTATCGAACCCAGATCGATCTCGCGAGTCTTGCTACCTGCTGCCGCCGCAACATCCGAGGCTTCTGCCGCCGTGACGTCGCCACTAACACGAACGAGTTTGTCGCCGGCATCAAAGAAGGTTGAAAACTTTCGCATTTCAACAGCACCCGAACCCTTTTGAAGTCGATAAACATAATCCCAGCGGTTGGCGTGAAACATATCCATCAGCACCGGGGTTCCCAGAATAAAGCGAACCTGATCCTTGCTCAGGCCGGGCCTAAGCTGGACGACCATATCCTGAGTCAGAACGTTACCTTGCTGAACGTCAATCTTGTACTCACTAACGATACGCGGCACCGAGGAGCAACCGGAAATAGCGGCTAACAGAAGAGCCGTTCTGGCAAGTTGAGAAAAAGTCATTCTTGGAATGTTTCTTGGGAAATAATCGGAAATTAGTTTCAGCGAATGCAAGCAAGTTATTTATAGACGCATCATGCGGTATATCATAACCGAAAAGAAGCACTCCTTTCTCTACCGATCAAGCCAAGCCATGAGCAAATCTAACGACCTGAAGAGCATCGGACTCAAAGCCACCTTCCCGCGGCTGAAAATTCTTGAGCTTTTTGAAAATACCACGGTACGCCACCTGACGGCGGATGATGTCCATCGCATGCTATTGAGCGAAGAGATGGATATCGGACTGGCCACGGTGTACCGCGCACTAACCCAATTCGAGCAGGCCGGACTACTCGAACGCCACCACTTCGAGTCGGGCAAAGCCGTATTTGAACTCAAGGCCAGCCAACACCACGACCACCTGGTATGCATCAATTGCGGCCGCGTGGAAGAGTTCTATGACGAGGAAATCGAGCGCCGCCAGAAAAAAATCGCCAAAGAGCGTGGCTTTGTTATTCAGGAACACGCGCTCTACCTCTATGCAGAATGCACCAAAGCGTCCTGTCCACACCGAAACAAACCCGACTGATCAGGCAAAGGAATCCAGAAGCCTCCCCACCTTGGCATTTGCACCGCCATCCTGCCCGGCTCCCCGGTACAGGCGGGTGCTGGCCTGATCTGCTTTTGCTGATTCTTCCTGTCGCTTTACCGCCAACTCGATTCTCGCCTCACCCTCCATTTGACTGGCCTGCGCGGCGACACTCCGATCCTGAGCAGACGGATCGACAGGCGCCAGTGCAGTTGCACGGATGTGTTGCGCTTTAGGGATAGTTTCTTCCGGCGTTCGTCCGGGTGAAGTATCGATCGAGACTTCACCGCCCACGGCGTAGCGTTGATTGTCCGGCCCGGTGGTGTAAGAAAAACTTGGCCCGCCGCGCACCAGATCGGCTCCAGCCGCCATGTGCGCCTGCTCGTGCGCACGAACCTTGCGGTCGATCTGCTTGAGTTCCTGAACCTGCTGCTGCTCTTGCGGCGTTAACTGACTGGCCTGACCAAGCGTTGAAGTGCTTTTTGTATTTTTTGTGTTCGCCGAAGCGTCGGAACGCGAAGAATCGTCCCTCTGCTTCGATGCCTGCGGGTCAAAACGAGCAAGATTCGCTGAGCTGTAACTGGACTGGGTTGAAATGGATGCACTCTGAATCATTGTCAAAAGGGCCTTGATCAAAAGAGCCTTTAAACCAAAGGGCTAAGTGCTTTAGTTTAGTCTATAAACCGATGTTTTTCCAGAACAAAAGAACTGTGGCCCGGGTCAGGAAATGCTCAGCATTTCCTTGGCGTGCTGGCGTGTAATGGCCGTAATTTCAACGCCGCCGAGCATTCGCGCCACTTCTTCAATCCGCGCCGCATCATCAAGCGTGACGACCTGGCTGCGCACCTGACCGTCTTGTGTTTTTTTGACAACCTGCCATTGCCAGTTGGCGCGTGCCGCCACTTGCGGCAAATGGGTCACACACAACACCTGCCGCTCACTGCCCAATTCATGCAACAGGCGGCCAACCACCTCGGCAACCCCGCCGCCAATCCCGACATCAACCTCGTCGAAAATCAGCGTCGGAACACATGCGGCCTGACTCGTTACCACCTGAATGGCCAGACTGATACGCGACAACTCGCCACCTGAAGCCACTTTGGCCAGCGAGCGCGACTCACTCCCCGACAGTCCGGCGATGCGAAATTCGATCTGCTCCAGACCATACGCCGTTCCTGCCTCAACCGGCACCAGTCCAACCTCGAAACGCCCGCCACCCAAGGCCAGTTGCTGCATGACGCGACTCACCTCAACACCAAGTGCATCAGCGGCCTGGGCACGGCTTTTTGACAAACGTCCGGCCAACTCGTCGTAATTCTTGCGCGCTACCACTACCCGCGCTTCCAGCGCGGCGATATCTGCAGATTCGCCAAGCACCGCCAGCCGCTCTTGCCAGCGGGCAAGCAAAACCGGCAAGTCTTCAGGATTTGAGCGGAATTTACGCGCACAACCCAGCACCGCCTCAATCCGACGTTCTATTTCAATCAAGCGTTGCGGATCCAGTTCAACCCGATCTCCATAACGCCGCAATGCTGAAACCGCTTCTGCCAGTTCCGCCCGCGCCGATTGCAGCAAAGCCGCCGTTTCAGCCAGCGTCGGGTCGTACTCTGACAAGGTATCGAGCCGACTGGCCACACTATCGACCTGCATCTCACAGGACGTATCGCCTTCCGCCAGAACTGTCAGCGAAAAACGTGCCCCTTCGACCAGGGTTGCGGCATGCGCCAGACGCTTGTGTTCAATGTTCAGGGTATCCCATTCATCAGGAGAAAACCCCAAAGCTTCCAGATCTCGCACCTGCCACTCAAGCTGTTCGCGTTCCTGCGCCAGCGCCTCGGCACCGCCGGCCGCTGCATCAAGCAGCGTCTTCGTTTCGCGCCAGAAGCGCCAGGCGGCGGAGACCTCATTCACCAGAGGATCAAGCCGAGCATGCGAATCGAGCAGAGCGCGTTGCGCATCGCCGCGCAACAGCGATTGGTGCGCATGTTGCCCGTGAATATCAACCAGCGACTCGGCTACTTCCCGCAATTGTTGCAGCGTCACCGGAGATCCATTGAGATAAGCGCGGGAACGGCCGTTGCTGTCGAGCACACGACGCAGCAGCAACCCGTCGTCGCTATCAAGTTCCTGTTGGCGCAACCAGTCAGCCGCCGCCGGCGAACCTTGCAGATCGAATTCGGCACTGACTTCAGCGCGTTCGCTCCCGGCGCGAATCAGGCCGGTATCAGCACGCTCACCCAGAGCGAAGGCCAAGGCATCAACAAGGATTGATTTACCGGCACCGGTTTCACCTGTCAAGGTTCCGAAGCCTGTCGCAAACTCAAGTTCAAGCCGGTCAACCAGCACGAAATCACGGATTGTCAAACGACGCAGCATGGCTATTCGATGCCTTTTAAAGTGGCCTATTGAACTTTGGGCTGCTCGCTCCAGTGCAACTTCTCGCGCAGCATGGCGAAATAGCTGTAACCGGGCGGATGGAGAAGACAGATCGAGTATTCCGAACGACGGATGCGTACCAAGTCTTCCTGCTGCAGATCAAAAGTGACTTGTCCGTCAAAGTGCACCCGAGAATCTGTTGCGCGAATAATGCGAACGTCGATTACGTTACGGTCACCGACCAAGATCGGGCGATTGGTCAACGAATGCGGGCACAGCGGCACCAGCGCAATCCCCGAAACCTGCGGATGCAAAATGGGGCCATTGGCGGAAAGCGAGTAAGCCGTCGAACCCGTCGGGGTCGCTACGATCAGGCCGTCCGAACGCAAGCTGTAAATAAACTCGCCATCGATAAACAACTCGAACTCAATGAGACGGCCAATCGCACCCTTATCAACCACCACATCGTTGAGTGCCAGATTGGAAGCAATGCTCTGACCACCACGCAACACTTCGGCATCCAGCAACATGCGGTTTTCCGGCGTAAATTTACCGTCAAGTAAATTGTCAATGCAGATCAGCATGTCGCTGCGTGCGATGTCGGTCATGAACCCCAGACGCCCCTGATTCACACCCACCAGGGGCACGCCGTAGCGTGCCAATCGACGTGCGGCATTCAGCAGGGTTCCGTCTCCACCTAACACAATGGCCATATCGGCCTGTTCGCCAATCGTCGCATAATCGCAACTCGTCCAGTTGCGCAGGTCAAAGGACGCATCGGCATTGCTTGCCGTCATGTCCTCGACAATAACCTTGATTCCACGCTCGTGCAGATTCTTTGCCAAAACAAAGAGCGACTCGGCAATCTCCCGACTGTGGTACTTTCCGATCAGCGCAATGGTGCGGGGCGGAGAGGACTTGGCGCGGGATGAGGGAAGTGGAGCATCATTCATGGGTCGAATTAAACCACAATTTGAAAGGTCTGGATAAAAGCTTCACCACCAAGACACAAAGGACACAAAGCCCCACCAAGAAAAGCAAGATGTTAACTTGGTGACCTCTTGGTAATCTTGGTGACTTGGTGGTTCGCCTTTTTTCTTTTGTACTCCCTGATGTTCACCGTGGTTAAACGCTCTTTCTTTTTGTAGAATCAACCCATGCTCGACGAACGCTACAGAACTCTGCTCAAAACTCTGATCGAACGCTACATTGCGGACGGCCAGCCGGTGGGTTCGCGTGCGCTCTCGAAATTCTCGGGACTTGACCTGTCAGCTGCCACCGTACGCAATGTGATGGCCGACCTCGAAGACTTGGGGTTTATTGCCAGCCCGCACACCTCGGCCGGGCGTATACCCACGCCACGCGGCTACCGCTTCTTCGTTGACAGCCTGCTCACCATGCAGCCGCTGGAGTCCGATAAAATTCACGCCATCGAGGGGCAACTTCACCCCTCGCAACCACATCAACTGATCAGCAGCGCCTCGCATCTGCTCTCCGGTCTGACCCATTTTGCCGGCATTGTGCTAACGCCACGACGCAAAGCGCCTCGAATCCGGCAGATGGAATTCGTCAGCCTGTCTGACAAACGTATCCTGCTGATCCTCGTCACCACCGATGGCGACGTACAAAACCGTATTTTATTTACCGAGCGCCCCTATTCGCCATCCGAATTGGTGGTCGCCACCAATACCCTGAATCAGTATTTCGCCGGCCACGATTTTGAACATATCCGCAACCGGGTGAAGGAAGACCTGCTCAAGCTGCGTGGCGACTTGCAGAGCTTGATGGCTGCCGCCCTGGCCGCAGGCGATGAGGCGATGAATCAGGCCGATGAACAATACATCATCTCCGGTGAGCGCAACCTGCTGGAAGTCGAGGAACTTTCGTCCAACATGAAGCGTCTGCGCGAACTGTTCGATCTCTTCGAACAACGTACCGCCCTCATGCAACTGCTCGATATTTCGCATCGCGCCGACGGTATCCAGATTTTCATCGGCGGCGAATCGGGGCTCGCTCCACTCGACGAATGCAGCGTAGTTACCGCGCCTTACGAAGTTGACGGTCAGATTGTCGGCTCGGTTGGCGTCATTGGCCCAACGCGCATGGCTTATGAACGTGTAATCCCGATTGTCGACATCACTGCCAAATTGCTTTCTTCGGCTTTAACCTATCAGGCCAACTCTTAACGGCACACTTATGACCAATATTCTCCCCGAACCGCCTTTCGCGCACGGGAAGGCAAGCAAGACGGCTGTCCTGCTCATTAACCTCGGCACACCGGATGCACCCACCGCGCCAGCCGTACGCCGCTACCTCAAGGAGTTTCTCTCCGATCCGCGCGTGGTTGAGATTCCCAGGGCGATCTGGTGGCTGATTCTCAATGGCATCATCCTCAACGTTCGCCCGAAAAAATCAGCTGCCAAATACGCCGCCATCTGGACTCCGGACGGATCGCCCCTGAAAGTCCATACCGAAAAACAGACCAAGCTGTTACGCGGCTTTCTCGGGCAGGCCGGGCATCAGGTCATGGTCGACTACGCCATGCGCTACGGCCAGCCGTCGATTCCCGCCACACTCTCCCGCCTCAAGGCAGAGGGCTGCACGCGCATCCTGCTGCTACCGCTCTACCCGCAGTATTCGTCCAGCACCACCGCTACCGCCTTCGACACCGTCTACGCCTGGGCACAATCGCTGCGCAACCAGCCGGAGATACGAACGATTAGAAGTTTCCCCGATCATCCGGGCTATATTGAAGCGCTGGCCGCCAGCGTTCGGGAGCACTGGATGCGTAATGGTCGCCCAACGTCGTCTTACCGGCTGATCATGAGTTTTCACGGGGTGCCGCGCTACACCCTCGACAAGGGCGACCCTTACCACTGCGAATGCCACAAAACCGGGCGACTTCTGGCTGAAGCCCTGAACCTTGGCGCAGACGACTATCAGATCTGTTTTCAATCACGCTTTGGCCGTGCCGAATGGCTGCAACCCTATACCGCCCCGACGCTGGCAGCACTGGGCAAACAAGGTGTGCAGCACGTCGACGTGATCTGTCCCGGCTTTCCTGCAGACTGCCTGGAGACGCTCGAAGAAATCGCCATGGAAGGCAAGGCCGAATTCATGCAGGCCGGCGGCAAAAACTATCGCTACATTCCCTGTCTCAATGAGCGCGATGACTGGATTCACGCCCTTGCCGACCTGGCCGGGATACATCTGCAAAGCTGGCCCACAAAGAACTCGCCTGACTTGGCCGCTCTTGAAACCAGTGCGTTACGTGCCAAAGCCCTGGGCGCAAGCGTTTGATCCGGAAAAATTCTTCTTCAAACACTACTCAAGTGATCCTCTTTAACAGCCGTTATTCCCCAAAGGGAGTTACCGGTTATTGAAGGAGATCACCGTGAAAATCGCCAGTTCCGCAGTGCAGATGGAGTCCAGTCATTTCAGCCTGCAAAAACATGAGCTGAAAGAAAGCTTGCGCGTCTGGCTCGGTGACCGTCGACCTGATTTCGAGGGTAGCCAGCGCGGTCGCCTGTCTGCCCCGCCCCCTCCACCCCCAGTGCAAATCTCCGACGCCGGAAAAGTTGCTCAGTCGGGCGAAGCCAAGGCCATTCAGGACAGCATCGATGCCGTGAAAAACGACCCGATGATGCAACTGATCCTAGCCATGATTGCCATGCTGACCGGTCACGAGGCCAAGGTTTTTGACGCCAGCGAATTGCAGCTTGAATCTCCAGTGCCTGTCGTGCAGGATCCAAACCAATCGGCTCAGTCCGCTCAATTTCAGGCAGCACAACAACCCGCCGGTTACGGCATCGAATATGACCGCCACGAGTCTTACACCGAAACTGAGCAGACCAGTTTTCAGGCAACTGGCGTAGTTCATACGGCTGATGGAAAGGAAATCAGTTTCAACATCTCGCTGTCCATGGCGCGCAGCTATCATGAAGAGTCCGATGTCAGCATCCGCCAAGGCGATGCCCGCAAGAAACAGGATCCTCTGGTTCTCAATTTCGATGGCACAGCAGCCCAGTTGACCAGCCAGCGCTTCAAGTTTGACCTCAATTCAGACGGCAAGACTGAAGACATCAACTTTGTCACTAATGGGAGCGGTTTTCTTGCGCTTGACCGCAATGGTGATGGCAAGATCAACAACGGCTCGGAACTGTTCGGAGCGACAACCGGAAACGGCTTTGCCGAACTGGCCGCGCTCGATACCGATCACAACGGCTGTATTGATGAGAACGACACGGCCTTTGATCTACTTCGCATATGGGCCAAAGATGACGCAGGCAAGGATCAACTTTCAACACTTACACAAACCAAGGTCGGCGCGCTGAATGTGGCAAACATCGCCACCCCCTTTGACCTGAAAGACAGCAGTAACGCCCTGCAAGGCCAGATCCGATCAAGCGGAATTTACTTACAGGAGGACGGCAAGGCTGGAACGGTGCAGCAGATCGATCTGACGGTCTAGCAGTTAACCAAAAGCAAACCACCAAGCCACCAAGAACACAAAGGAACACCAAGTTAAAACAGAGGGAACAAAAAATTCAACCCCGTATTGGCTACGGCAGAAAAACTCAACTCCCATGCTTTCGTTGAGCCCAGTGTGATGCAAACTGCTGATATTTATGTTTTCTTGGTGTGACTTGGTGTCTCTTTGTGCCTTTGTGGTTCGCACTTTCTTTTTGAAAGTCAGCCTCAAGGCGGTGCCAGTTCCAGATCACAGGCAGCGGTGCTGCCCCGCACGGCCGACTGGCCGAGTTTGGCCAGCGCCTTGTTGGCCTCACGCAAACGGCCAATGACCTTGGCGGTAAGCGTTTTCTGAAAGCGCTCCTGCACTTCGTCCGAACTCAGTTCAAGTGCCGCACTGTTGATTTCGAGAAACAGGGTCGGTTCCAGCGTCACGACCGACGCGGAACGCGTTGTATCGCGCGGGTGGAGAAAAGCCATTTCGCCCACCACGTCGCCAGCTGAAAGGCGACAAATGGACTTGCCTCCGACGGAAACCTCGACGAAACCACTGACCAGCACGCCGAAAACCCGGTTGCTGTCCCCCTCACGGATCAGCGCCACTTTCTCAGCCACTTCTCGCCAAACGCTGATACGCAAAACTTCCCACAATTCAATATCTTCAAACTCGGTAAAGAATGAAAGTTTGCGCAAGGTCTCGAAGTGCGACATATCCTGCTGTGTCGAATCTTCGTCCAGCATCTGATACCTGACGGTGGATAGATCCTTGGCAAATTCGGCGCCATTGCGATAGCGGTTGTAAAGATCCTTTTCCAGCGATTTTTTCAATATCGGATCGAGCCCTTCCGGAAGATTCGGGTTGAGCGCGCACACTGACGGGGTGTCCGAATTGACAATTTTGTAAACCAGCGCGCCCTGATTGTTGGCCCGAAACGGCAGACGACCGGTCAACAACTGAAAGAGCAGGACACCCAGTGAATAAAGATCTGTTTTCTGGTTCAACGGATAATTCTTGATCTGCTCGGGCGACATATACGCCGGCGAACCCACACCCATCACGAAGGTTGAATCCTTGTTCATGTCCTTGTGCAGGTTGAGTGCAAGGCCAAAGTCGGTGATCTTTGGATTGTCGTCCTTGTCGATCAGGATATTGGCTGGCTTGATGTCCCGATGCACGACACCCTGCCGGAACGCATGATCCAGTGCCAAACAGCATTTGAAGATGATGCCGATCACGCGATGCATGGGCAAAAGCTTGCTGATCGAACAGAACTGGTCAAGCGGAGCACCTTCAATGAACTCCATGACCAGATAAGCCCGATCCCCCTCAATCACCGCATCATAGATTTTGACAATATTGGGATGATCCAGGCGTCGACCAATCGAATCCTCGGTTTGAAAAAGTTTGCGCAAGCGCCGCGACATGGCGGCATTGTCATCGCCAAAGTGAATCAGCTTGACCGCCACTTCTCGGTTCGCATCCGGATCACGAGCCAGATAGACGACAGCCGTCGCACCCTTGCCCAGGACGCGAATAACTTCGTACTTGCCAATTTTCTCGAGCATGCCAATACCGTTTAACTTAACAAGGTGAAATCCTAGCAGTAGAAGCCCGCACCGCATCAGATTTTATTCAATTGAAACAAAAAAACAGGCAAAAGTGCTTGAAATCGAAAAATTCGCCCCAAGTTAGGCTGGGTTTTCCGGGAGACCACCACTTATGCAAGCGCAAGACAACGCAAAAAACATCGAGACCAAAGTTGTAGAAGATGAGAACAACATGGATTCGGCCGGGAGTTCGGAAGAGTCCATTGCGGAAAAATCCATCGAAGACACCATTGAAAGCACCCCAAGTCTTGAGGAATTGATTCGCCTAGCTGAACTCAAGGCGGAAGAACACCACGACGCCTGGCTGCGTGCCAAGGCTGAAACCGAAAACGTTCGCCGCCGCGCCCAGGACGACATCGCCAAAGCTGCCAAATTTGCAGTTGAACGCTTTGCCGGCGAATTACTGGCCGTCAAGGATAGCCTTGAAGCCGCACTTGCCGCCGACGACCCCAGCGTAGAAAGCATGAAGGCTGGCACTGAATTAACGCTCAAACAACTGGTTTCCGCCTTCGAGAAATCAAAACTGAGTGAAGTCAATCCACTGGGAGAAAAGTTCGATCCCCATTTCCATCAAGCCATCAGCATGATCGACTCGGAACAGGAAGCCAATACCGTCGTCTCCGTTCTGCAAAAGGGCTATCTGATCGCCGACCGCGTGTTGCGCCCGGCGCTGGTGATTGTATCCAAGCCGAAAGAATAAACGCGCTTGAAAAGAACCGGATCAGCCCCATTTAGGGCACAAGACGATAATTCGTAACGAATCAACGTATCTCAGTATTCACAAATCAAGTTAAAGGACTCTGACATGGGCAAAATTATTGGCATCGACCTCGGCACCACCAACTCCTGCGTTTCCGTCATGGAAAATGGAAAACCCAAGGTCATCGAAAATTCAGACGGCGCGCGCACCACGCCATCCAACGTGGCCTACGCCGAAGATGGCGAAAGCCTATGTGGCGCGCCGGCCAAGCGCCAGGCCGTCACCAATGCCAAGAACACGTTGTACGCTGTCAAACGCCTGATTGGTCGGCGCTTTGATGAAAAAGAAGTGCAAAAGGACATCTCGCTGATGCCCTTCAAGATTCTCAAGGCTGACAACGGCGACGCCTGGGTCGAAGTGCGCGGCAACAAGATCGCACCGCAGCAAGTCTCGGCTGAAATATTGCGCAAGATGAAAAAGACCGCTGAAGATTACCTCGGCGAAGAAGTGACCGAAGCGGTTATCACCGTTCCGGCCGACTTTAACGACAGCCAGCGCCAGGCCACCAAGGATGCCGGCCGTATCGCCGGTTTGGAGGTCAAGCGCATCATCAATGAGCCGACCGCTGCTGCGCTGGCTTTCGGTATGGACAAAAAACAAGGCGACAAGAAAATCGCCGTCTATGACCTGGGTGGTGGCACCTTCGACATCTCGATCATTGAAATCGCCGAAATCGACGGCGAGCACCAGTTTGAAGTGCTGGCCACCAACGGCGACACTTTCCTTGGTGGTGAGGACTTCGACCAGCGCCTGATCGATTACGTCATCGACGAATTCAAGAAGGAAACCGGCGTCAACCTCAAGTCTGACGTGCTGGCGCTCCAGCGCCTCAAGGACGCCGCTGAGAAGGCCAAAGTTGAACTGTCATCCGGCCAACAGACTGAAATCAACCTGCCTTACATCACTGCTGACGCCTCCGGCCCCAAGCATCTGGCCGTAAAAGTTACACGCGCCAAATTTGAGTCGCTGGTTGATGAACTGATTGAGCGCACCATCGAGCCTTGCCGCATCGCCATGAAGGATGCCGGCTGCAAGATCACTGACATCAACGATGTGATTCTGGTCGGTGGCCAAAGTCGCATGCCCAAGGTGCAGGACAAGGTCAAGGAATTCTTTGGCCAGGAGCCGCGCCGTGACGTCAACCCGGATGAAGCCGTTGCTGTGGGCGCGGCCATTCAGGGCGGCGTACTGCAAGGCGAAGTCAAGGACGTTCTGCTGCTCGACGTGACCCCGCTGTCACTCGGCATTGAAACGCTGGGTGGTGTCATGACCAAGCTGATCAAGAAAAACACGACGATCCCGACCAAGGCCGGCCAGGTCTTCTCGACCGCCGACGACAACCAGAACGCGGTGACCATCCACGTCCTCCAGGGCGAGCGCGAAATGGCCTCCGGCAACAAGAGCCTCGGCCAGTTCAACCTTTCCGACATCCCGCCGGCACCGCGCGGCATGCCGCAGATCGAAGTCACTTTTGACATCGACGCCAACGGCATTCTGCACGTTTCGGCCAAGGACAAGGCCACCGGCAAGGAAAACAAGATCAAGATCCAGGCGTCTTCCGGTCTCACCGAAGAAGAAGTCCAGCGCATGGTTCAGGACGCCGAGTTGCACGCCGAAGAAGACAAGAAGGCGCACGAACTGGCCGAAACCCGCAACCAGTGTGACGGCATGATCCACATGGTCAAGAAGTCGATGGCCGAATACGGCAAGGAACTGACTGACGAGGAAAAAGCGGTCATTGAGACAGCCATTAAGGAAGCCGAAGAAGCCATTCGCAGCGACGATCTGGAGACCATCAAGGCCAAGAGCGAAGCGCTGGGCACTGCCGCGCAAAAACTGGGTGAAAAGATGAACGCCAAGCAACAGGCTGAAGCGGCGGCTGCCGCCGCGGCTGAAGGTTCTGCGGGTGCAGGAGCGGGCACTGGCGAAGCCAAGAAGGACGACGGCGACGTGGTTGATGCCGAGTACACCGAAGTAAAAGACAAGAAGTAAGAATCAGAACCAACAGGCGAGGAGCGTATAATCGCGCCTCGCCTTTTCGCATTACCTCTTTCGGTGCCCCGGACTCATGGCAAAACGTGATTTTTACGACATCCTCGGCGTCAACCGCGACGCCTCCGATGAAGACATCAAGAAGGCCTATCGCAAGCTGGCCATGAAACATCATCCGGATCGCAATCCGGACAACCCAAAGGCGGAAGAACACTTCAAGGAAGCCAAGGAAGCCTACGAGATTCTCTCGGATGGCCAGAAACGTGCAGCCTATGATCAATACGGCCACGCCGGCGTTGACCCGCAGGCCGGCATGGGTGGCTTCGGCGGTGCCGGTGCTGGCGGTTTCGGAGACGCTTTTGGCGGCATCTTTGACGAAATCTTCGGTGGTGGTGGCGGCGGCGCGCGCGGCGGCCGCTCCAACATTTATCGTGGCGCCGATCTGCGTTACAACATCGAGGTTACGCTCGAACAAGCCGCCTTCGGTACCGAAACCAAGATTCGCATTCCGACCATGGAAGTCTGCGAACCGTGCAAAGGTACGGGTGCCAAGGCCGGCACGCAACCGAAAACCTGCCCGACCTGCCAGGGTAGCGGGCAAGTACGCCTGCAACAAGGCTTCTTCTCGATCCAGCAGACCTGCCCCAAGTGTCACGGCACCGGACGCTTCGTTGCCGACCCCTGCGGTTCCTGCCACGGCGCCGGACGCAACAAACAACACAAGACATTGGCCGTAAAAATCCCGGCCGGGGTGGATGAAGGCGATCGCATACGGCTCTCCGGCGAAGGCGAACACGGCATCAACGGTGGTCCGTCCGGCGACCTCTACGTACAGATCCACCTCAAGGCACACGCTGTTTTCCAGCGCGAACAGAACGACCTGCATTGCGAAATGCCGATCAGCTTCACTACAGCAGCGCTTGGCGGCGAAATTGAAATACCAACGCTGGATACTGTGGCCAAGATCAAGATTCCGGCCGAAACTCAATCAGGCAAAACCTTTCGCCTGCGCGGCAAGGGTATCAAGGGCGTACGCAGCCATACGCACGGCGACCTGCTCTGCCATGTTGTCGTTGAAACCCCGGTCAACCTCACTGAACGTCAGAAGGAATTGCTGCGCGAACTCGAAGAATCCAGCCGTGGAGACGATGGCCGCCACAACCCGCGTGCCAAGTCGTGGATGGATCGCGTACGGGAGTTCTTTGCCGCAAGCTGATTTGCCTCGTACGGAAATATGCAAAGCCCGCCGAAAACTCGACGGGCTTTTTCTTTGCTTCTCTGTAATTATGGACAAGTCGTGTCTACGAGCGGGAGTACCTTCACGACTAAATTCCAAGACGCTCCTTGTTTCTCTTTATAAACGAGGCGAATCTCATGTCCTGAGAGAGAATTTGCTCAGAAAAAACGTGTAGGGGCTGGTCTCTCAACGTCTTGATGTCTGCATCAGTCAAAGCCGTGTCTTTGTAACTTTCAACCAATTTCATGACTTCGAGATGTGACCTTTTATGCTCCTGTGACTCCGGATAAGCAAAAACCGCCATGATGGATTCTTCAGCATAAAAGTGGAATCTCAACTTTTCGCAAAGTTGTTCAAGAAGATTGCACCAGCGATCCTTATCCTCAATCGCCTCTTGAAGTGCAATACAAAGGCTCTCGATTCCTTCGTGCTGCGAGTCAAGCTCCTCAATGCCCAAAATGTATTTTGAATCCACAAACTCTTCCTTATCAAAACGCTACTGAGTCACACCTTCCATTTCCAGAAAGTGCAGAAAAATCTTCCATGTACAAACTGTGGTTAAAGCCGGAATCTCAATCAATGGACAACAACATCGTCAGAAACCCGCGAAGACATAAGCCAGAAGGCGCATGGATATTGGTTCGTGGCATTGATGGCTTGGAGACGACCGTGTTTATTGACTTACAGGCCGATCTATGCGCGCCGCCAGGTTGTACCCTGAGCGCTGTCTTCCAGCACGATGCCTGCTGCCACAAGTTCACTGCGAATACGATCCGCTTCGGCAAAGTTTTTGCCTTTTTTGGCCGCGATGCGGTCGGCGATCAGACTCTCGATTTTCCCGGAAGAATACGTATCCTCGCTCTCACCGCCCGCCGGTGTGGCCTGCAAGAAGGCCTGCGGGTCACGCTTGAGCAGGCCCATGAGGCCAGCCAGTGCGCGCAGTTGAGCGACCAGTGCCGCAGATTTATTTCGATTAACTTCCGCCGCAAGATCGAAGAGAACCGCACAGGCTTCGGGCGTATTGAAATCGTCGTCCATCGCCGCCCGGTAGCGCTGGGCGTGTGCCTCGTTCCAGTCGACCGGAGCCTCAGCCGAGCTAACGGCCTTGAGCGCCGTATAGAGCCGAGCCAGCGCGCCGCGCGCATCGTCGAGATGCACGTCGGAATAGTTGAGCGGGCTACGGTAGTGGGCACGCAGGATGAAGAAGCGCACCACCTCGGCGTCGTACTTTTTGAGCACCGTACGAATAGTGAAAAAGTTGCCGAGCGACTTGGACATCTTTTCATCATCGACCCGCACAAAGCCGTTATGCATCCAGTAATTGACGAACTGGCACTGGTGCGCACCCTCGGACTGGGCGATCTCGTTTTCATGGTGCGGGAACTGCAAATCCTGGCCGCCACCGTGAATGTCGAATTGCTTACCGAGTAGATCGGAACTCATGGCCGAGCACTCGATATGCCAGCCCGGCCGGCCGCTACCCCAGGGCGATTCCCACGCCGGCTCGCCTTCCTTGGCGTGTTTCCACAGCACAAAATCGAGCGGATCGTGCTTGGCCTGATCAACATCAACCCGCTCGCCGGCACGCAGGTCGTCAAGCGACTTGCCGGATAGCTTGCCGTAGCCGGGGAACTTGCGCACCGAGAAGTTCACGTCCCCGTCCGTAGCCTTGTACGCCAGACCGTTGCTCTCCAGTTGCTCGATCAGACTGAGCATCTGCGGCACATACTCGGTGGCACGCGGCTCGTGGTCGGGCTTCTCGACCCCCAGCGCAGCAGCATCTTCGTCCATGAAGCCGATAAAGCGGTTGGTCAGTTGGCCAATCGTTTCCTTGTTCTCCAGGGCTCTTTTGATGATT
>JANNGP010000065.1:0-4988 GCA_031403915.1 Betaproteobacteria bacterium | reverse complement strand
TAAAGTCTCGACGCGTCAACGTTACTTTCATCTCAAACCTCCTCATCAGGATCAGATTCATTGTGGTGGTAAACCATCGATACCGAGAGCACACCCGGCTGCTGGTTGATGGTCTCAAACATATCTGCAACAGCGCGGTCGGATTCAGCTTCGATCGTGACGATCAGGCGGCCTTCTTCTGTTGCAGCGTGAACTTCGACGCCGGCAAATGCCAGCAGGCCATCCTGAACCTGCTTGACCCTTTCAGGCCGGGCACTAACCAGCACACTGGAAATATTCATGGTGTCCTGCAACTCCTGTCAGTGATTTTTGAGACTGTATAGACCCAAATCCGAGCACCACTTTATGCCGCTTGTTGCCTTGAAAACTTGATTGAGATCAAACCTGAACAATTGCCTTACTATTTATAGGCTTATTCTTGTGATAAAAATAGCCCTCGGGCTAAATCTGAAAATATTCGTCGTATTTTTCCTTGGCCAGATCGCCGAAGAGAATCTGGCAGGCTTCCATCAAGCCCTCTGCATACCTGATGTCTTCATGGCGAACCACCAGGGCAATTTTTGACCGACGGCGCAGAAAATCATCCAGCTTGGTGATCATTTCCTGATGTCTGGCCAGCCTGATTTCACATCGAATATAGTCCGTGCCCTTGATCAGCACTTCAGCCTGGCGCGGATCCTCGCGTATTTCTGCCAGCAGTTCAAAGGCCTGTTGATCGTAGCGGCGCCACAGACGGCTGCTCAGGCTTTCAATCGATTGTGGCGAGGTGTAGCTATCGAGATCCATCAGTTTGGCCTGATGAATGTATTCCTCACGCACTGAGGGATGCGGCTCTCCGTACCACTTGTAATCCGGGTAGAGCATGCTGACACCCATCGCGGAAACGATCTCCGCAACTTCGTTACCCACGTTAACGCAATCTGTCAGCTTGCCGCCGAAGATGCTGATGTGCGCCGTTGCCTGATTGATGTCGATTTCGTGTTTGCGCGACATCTGCAGCCAGTCGCGTTCATGCCCGCTATTTCCCTTCGTCTTCGCCACCAGAGGGCGGACTCCACAGCGTTCGGCAATGATGTCTTCATTGCTCAGGGGCTTGGCCAGATTCAGGCGTTTGTTTATATTGCCCAGCACGAACTGACGGTCTTCTTCGGTCACCTCGGCAATCGGTGAATCCACCCGCGTATCGGTCGTTCCAATGCAGGTTCTCACGCCCATGGGGATAACGAAGAACAGACGTCCGTCATCGGCAAAAAAGGTTAAAATCCGCTGGCTGGGCGTGATCTGCGGTACAACCAGATGAATGCCTTTGGAGAACATGTGGCGGTGTTCTGTTTCTTCTCCCGTCAGCGAGTTGTGTTGGTCAACGAAGGGGCCGGCGGCATTGATCAGCACTCGGGAGCGAATCTCAAATTCCTCTCCGGACTCCACATCCCGCGCCTGTGTAATCCAGAATCCCTCTTCCCGTCGGGCACCGAGCGATTGCACATAGTTTGCCGCGATACAACCCCGATCCATCGCCGAACGCACGAACTGAAAGACAAAACGCGCGTCGTTGTCGTGCAGATAGGCGTCCGAGTATTCAAAACCGCCGCAGAAGCCTTCGGTTTTAATCGACGGTTCCTCGGCATTCACTGTAGCCCGGCTCAGCCAACGTGGTATTTTTGTAACCCCGCTACCAAACAGCCAATATACCCAGGCACCTAACCACAGAAAAAACGCAGGAAAGCGAAAGCCTTTTTCAATCGTCGAATAAAAGCGGATTTCCTGAACCCGTGACGGATAGTTCTCAATCAGGTGATTACGGCTAAGGCAAAGCTGCCTGACCAGACCGTAATCGTAGCTTTCCAGATATTTGATACCGCCCCAGGCCAGGTTGCTGGATTGCTGACTGGTAAAGCCGGCAAAGTCGCGCTGATCTATCAGCGCGACTTTTGCCCCCTTGCCGGACAGCGCCGCTGCCGCCACTGCGCCGTTAATTCCCCCGCCAACAATCAGCACATCATAAGAAGTTTTGTCCAGCTTCTGAATGTTGCTATTGCGCAGTTTCATTGGCTTGGCATTCTTCGCGAAACGCTGATTTCAGCGCACCACATCCTAGCGGATGAAGGTCGGATTGATCAGGTTTTCAATCGTAAAAACCTCATCCCATTTTTCCTGGGTGAGAAGCTTCTTTTCCAGCACCACAATCTGATGAATGGATTTGTTCTGCTGAAAGCCCTCACGCGCGATCTCGGAGCACTTCTTGTAGCCGAGAATCGGGTTGAGCTGGGTTACGATGCCGAGGCTGCCCAGGACCATATCCCGCGTCCGTTCTTCGTTGGCCGTAATGCCGACGACGCACTTCTCTCGCAGCCCCTTGACGGCGTTTTCCATGACTTTGATTGACATGAAGAGCGAGAAGCCGAGCACCGGCTCCATCACGTTGAGCTGCAACTGGCCGGCCGAAGCGGCCAGCGTAACCGTCAAATCGGCGCCGATGACATAGAAGGCCGCCTGATTGACCGACTCGGGAATAACCGGATTAACCTTGCCCGGCATGATCGACGAACCGGGCTGCAACTGCGGCAGGTTGATTTCGTTGAAACCGGCACGCGGGCCGGAAGCAAGCAGGCGCAGGTCGTTGCATATCTTGGAGAGTTTGACAGCGGTGCGCTTGATAACGGCCGAAAGTTGTACGTAGGCGCCTGCGTCAGAGGTGGCCTCGACGAGATCGGTGGCCAGACGCAGTTCGATGCCGGTGATCTCGGCCAGGTACTTGACGACCAGATCCGGATAGCCCTCCGGCGCGTTGACCGAGGTGCCAATCGCAGTCGCCCCCATGTTCACTTCGCAGAGCAGGCGAAGCGCAGCTTCGATACGCCCCTGCTCTTCGTCAAGGTTAGTGGCAAAACCCTTGAACTCGTCGCCCATCGACATCGGCACGGCATCCTGCAAATGGGTGCGCCCCATCTTGAGCACCTTGGCAAACTCCCAACCCTTGTCACGGAAGGCGTTGCTCAATGCCGCCAGCTCGGTGCTGTAGCTCTTCATGCGCTTAATGAGGGCAACACGGAAAGCGGTCGGATAAGCGTCGTTGGTCGACTGCGAGCAATTGACGTGATCGTTGGGGCTCACATATTGGTACTCGCCCTTTTTGCGGCCGAGAAATTCCAGCGCAATGTTGGCAATCACCTCGTTGGCGTTCATGTTGGTCGACGTACCGGCGCCGCCCTGAATCATGTCGGTCGGGAACTGGTCGAGGAATTCTCCGGCGATGAGTCGGTCGCAGGCATGCACGATCGCCGCCGCCACCTTCGGTTCCAACACGCCCAGATCACGGTTGGCCATCGCTGCCGCCTTCTTAACGTAACCAAAGGCCTGAATGAAAAACGGCTCGTGTGACACCGGTAGGCCGGTGATCTGAAAATTCTCTATGCCACGCAGGGTCTGAACGCCGTAGTACAGGTCATTCGGTATTTTGCGTTCGCCCAGAAAGTCGCTTTCTATCCGATAAGGCATTTTTATCTCCCACGAAGAACGGTCGAGATTGTTTTCTGATCTGCTAGCCTACAACGAAAACGGGCGCTTTGCAGCGCCCGTTTTCATTTTTCTTAAACCGCTTGTACTCAGCTCAGAAGCCGAGACCGAGCAAAAGGTAAGCCGATATTACCGTGCTGACAAAAGCCACGCCATAGCACAGCAGTTTGGCACCCATGCCGGCATGAATACCGAACTCGTGCAACGAATGGTAAACGCGGTGCACCGCGAACCACAGGGACAGGGAAATGATCGCGAAAATGAAACCCTTGCCGATGAAATTCTGGGCAAAGGCAAGCATCTTCGTATAACTCATTGTGTTAGCCGGTAACAGCAAACCGAGCGGAACAGCAATACCGGTGATGAAGATCATCATGGGTACGAACAGCGCAGACAACATGCCGCCCGCGCCGAACAGGCCCCAGAAAATCGGTGCGTTGGAACGCTTGCGAATCTTGGTCATAGTGCAATCCTCCAAACCAGTCCGAGCAGCGCGAGTCCGGCGGCGGCAGCCACCACCAGAGCACTGCCGGTAAGCGCACAGGGGCTCATCCTCTTGCCTCCAACGATGACCGGAGGCATCGTGATCGGCAAAATCTTGAACCACGAATACGTGTGGTACAACGCGCCGGCCAGCAGTACGAGGTGGACGATCACGGAGAGCGGGCTTTTCATGGCTTCAAGCCAGGCATTCCATGCCGGCTCGCCCTGACTGAGTCGAACCAGCCCGACCAGCAGAATGAACGCATAGGCCGCCACAAACAAGGCCGTACTTTCGTGAATCATGTACTCGACGAAATAGGGATTCTTTTTCCACCAGCCGTCCATTGAACGGACATAAGGCTTACGCTTACTCACTTGGAACCCCCTTTCGGCGACAGGAAACGCAGGAAGTAGTCCTTCGCTGCGTTGGCTTTGTTGATATTGACTGCGCTCGCCGGATCAACGTGCTTCGGGCAAACTTCCGAGCAATAACCAACTGCACTACAGTTATAAACACCTTCTTCAGAAGCAACCAATTCCATACGCTGCGCAGAACCTCCATCACGTGAATCCATGTTGTAGCGATGGAGCAACGCCATGGCACCGGGACCGATGAAGTCTGGATTCAAACCAAACTGCGGGCAGGCGGCGTAGCACAGCGTGCAGTTGATGCATGACGTGAACTGTATGTACTTGTCAAACTCTTCCGGTGACTGAATGTACTCACCCTGCTCGATCGTGCGCGGCTCTTTCGGAATGATGTAGGGCTGAATACTTTCGAGCTTCTTGATGAAGCCGGAAAGGTCGACAACCAGATCCTTCTCGATCGGGAAATGCGCCATTGCCTCGATGCTGATGCGCTTCGGGTAGTAGTCGCGCAGGAAAGTCTCGCAGGAGAGTCGCTCCGTGGAATTTTCCGCTGGCCATATTCACGGGCCAGGTTGCTGCCGCATTGGCGGCTGGCAACGCTGTCGTGGCGAAGCCTGCAG
>JANNGP010000064.1:0-3308 GCA_031403915.1 Betaproteobacteria bacterium | reverse complement strand
GATACCGCCGTCTTCGAAAAGCATAAGCATTTTGGACGCACCAATGAAAAACGGCGTCTTAGGACGCCGTTTTTCATTTATTGCGCTTCAGCACGCTCAGGCAGCCAGCGCCTTGATTTGGGCTGAAAGACGGCTCTTGTGACGCGACGCCTTGTTCTTGTGGACAATCTTCTTGTCGGAAATGCGATCAATCACCGAAACAGATTCTTGATAGATGCTTTGAGCAGCAGCCTTATCGCCAGCGACAATCGCCTTTTGTACACGCTTTACGGCCGTGCGCAGTGTCGAGCGCAGGCTGGCGTTGTGGGCGCGTTGCTTAACGGTTTGGCGAGCACGCTTGCGGGCTTGTGCGCTGTTGGCCATGAATGTGAGTCCCTAAGAAAGCTAATGCGTTGATCGAAAACGCGCAATTTTACAGATTTCAGCCATGGGATGCAAGGCGTTTCTCACCTCATCATTCAGCACTTTTGCCAGCAGGCACATAACAGCTAAGATGACGGCTCTCGCGGCTCGTGTACGACACAGTGACATACTATCCACAATGAACCTGCTCAAAGCTCTTGCCACCGTCAGCAGCATGACGCTTCTCTCCCGGATTCTGGGGTTCGTGCGCGACTTCGTTATCGCCAGAACGTTTGGTGCCGGGCTCATGACTGACGCCTTTTTCGTTGCCTTCAAGTTGCCTAACCTGTTGCGCCGCCTGTTTGCTGAGGGCGCGTTCTCCCAGGCTTTTGTTCCCATTCTCGGCGAATACAAAAACCGCCGTGGCGAAGTCGAAACTCGCCGGCTGGTCGACCGGGTGGCCACCATCCTTTTTCTGGCACTGATTGTCGTCACCGCCCTCGGCATGGCCTGCGCACCCGTCATCGTTTACCTTTCGGCCCCGGGCTTTGCGGCCTCGCCCGAGAAATTTGAGCTAACCACGCAATTGCTGCGCATTACTTTCCCCTACATCCTGTTCATGTCGCTGGTCGCGCTCTCCGGTGGCATCCTCAACACCTGGAGCCGCTTTTCCGTCCCGGCCTTCACCCCGGTGTTGCTTAATGTTTCCTTTATCGTCATGGCGCTGTTTGCCGCACCGCATTTCGAACAACCGGTCAAGGCGCTGGGCTGGGCGGTGTTCATTGGCGGCGTGCTGCAACTCGCCTTCCAGATCCCGAGCCTGAAGCGCATCGGCATGCTGCCGCGCTTTTCGCTGGTCTGGCGCGACGAGGGCGTACAGCGCATCCTCAAACTGATGGCACCGGCCGTACTCGGTGTTTCGGTTGCGCAGATCAGCCTGCTCATCAACAATATTTTTGCCTCATTTCTCGAAACGGGTAGTGTTTCCTGGCTGTACTACGCCGACCGCCTGATGGAATTTCCCGCCGGGCTGCTCGGCGCAGCGCTCGGCACCATCCTGCTGCCCTCGCTCACACGTGCGCACGCCGGCGGGCGACTCGACGAATACGGACAACTCCTCGACTGGGGACTGCGCCTCACTTTTCTGCTCGCCGCCCCGGCTGCACTTGCGCTGGCGGTCATTTCTGCGCCGCTGGTCACCACCCTCTTCCATTACGGGGCATTTACCGCTGACGATGTCCTGCGCACGCGAGAAGCCGTTATGGCCTACAGCGTCGGCCTGCTCGGGCTGATTCTGGTCAAGGTGCTGGCCCCGGGGTTCTATGCCCGCCAGAACATCAGCACTCCGGTCAAGATTGCCTTGTTCACCTTAGCCGCAACACAACTGCTTAACGCCGCCCTTGTGCCGTGGCTCCATCACGCCGGGCTGGCACTGTCCATTGGGGTGGCCTCCATCCTGAATGCCGTTTTGCTCTATCGCGGCCTGCGCCGTCACGCCATCTACACGCCACAACCCGGTTGGCCGCTGTTTTTAGGCCGGCTGATCGTCGCCCTGCTGGCCATGGGGCTGGCACTCTGGTTCGCTGCCGGCAGCGCCGAGCAATGGCTGGCGTGGTCCCTCGGCGAACGCCTGCTGCATCTGGGTGCAATTGTCGTTGGCGGTGGCCTTATTTATTTCGCTACACTATGGATGACAGGTTTTCGTTTAGGCGATTTCAAACGCCGTGCCGCAGAATGATTTAACAGGAGGAGCCAACAATGAAACTGACCAGCACCAGCTTCAACGAAGGACAGACGATCCCGGGCGATTTTTCTTTTTGCATTCCGGATACGGCGCATCACGTCTGTCTTGGCAAAAATCACAATCCACAACTGTCATGGCGTGGCGCTCCGCAGGGAACCCGCTCTTTCGCGCTCATCTGCCATGACCCGGACGTGCCAAGCCAGGGTGACGATGTCAACCAGGAGGGTCGCAGTGTTCCAGCCACCTTGCCGCGTGTCGATTTTTTCCACTGGGTATTGATTGAACTGCCGGCTACGCTCAATGAAATCTGGCAAGGCGAATTTTCGGACGACGTGTCACCGCGCGGCAAGCCGGGTCCGGCCAGCCGGCACGGAACGCGACAGGGCATCAATGATTACACCGGGTGGTTTGCCAGCGACAACGACATGCGTGGCGACTACTTCGGCTATGACGGCCCCTGCCCGCCCTGGAACGATGAAATTCGCCACCGCTATGTATTTACTGTCTTCGCACTGGATATCGACAAACTTCCGCTGGAGGGCACCTTCACCGGACAGCAGGTACGCGAAGCGATGCAAGGGCACATCCTTGATCAGGCCTGTCTGACCGGCCTCTACTCACTGAATCCAGCACTTACACTCTAATTCCAATTCCAAACCAATCCTGTCTTTGCACCCCAAGGGTATTTCCTTCGGGGCATCGACTTCGCCTTGCCGTGCTAATTGCACTGTCCGCGGCTCGTCTTCGTGACATCATTGATTTCGAAATGGAATACACGAAGTGCGTAATGCAAACGGGGAAAATCTGCGTTGGTTTCGCGGCGCTCGTTGGTGCACGCGGAGAGCGGCTTTTGTGACGACGCGATGTCGCGCTCACTGCTTTGGTCGTCGGTGTCGAAGGGCGCGCCCAAACAAACGAAGGCCGCACGGCCCGCGCGCTCGAGTGAACGAACGGACGCGTTCGTGTCTTCGCCGGTGCAGCTGCCGAGCAGCGCGGGTACGAGCAGCGCGCCGAGCGCCAGAACCACTGCAGTGGCTCGCTTGCCCGTGCTCTTCGTGGCGCCGGTCGTTTTCATGCTTGCGCTCACTGCTCTTCGCGAGGAGCGATCGGCGGGCCGATGTTGAGGATGGGTGTCGCGTACGAGCGCGGATTCCGCGAATCGAGGTCGACAATGGTCAAGTACGAGTCGGTGAAGCTGCCGATGATCATGAAGCTCTCCGGC
>JANNGP010000063.1:0-2072 GCA_031403915.1 Betaproteobacteria bacterium | reverse complement strand
GTTCGCCCATCGCCCCCATAGCTGCTTTCATCGCGGCGTCGCCGCCAAAATACATTAGACCTCCGCAGCCGCAGCAACCCAGAACCACGACTGCGCCGATGCCCAGCAGCACATACATCAGCACGTTCGACTTTTTCGGCGCCGCAGGCTGCGTCGAAGCTGAATACGGGTTGTTCGTCGAATTGGGGTCGAATGACATGCAGTTGTCCTTGAGCTTGTGACCGGATGAGGTTCAATGCGAGCGGTTATGATACTGGCTCCAAGCGGGACCTTGCCAGTACGGGCAGGTTACACGTAGTAGGATTGCAAAGTATGGCCCGTCGCAATAAAAATGTAACACTGACGTTGACGTGATTTCGGCGGTCGCGATAAGTTTCCGGCCATGAGCGAAGGAACGCATTTGCCAGTGACCGTCCGCGAGCGGGCGGTCGCGGCCATTCAAAACGGAATTCCCAATAGTACGGTGGCCCAGGCTTTCGGTGTCAGTCGGCTTACGATTTATCGTTGGATGGATCGGTTTGAAGGGGAGGGCAGCGAAGGACTCGAACGCAAACCTGGAAGCGGACGGCCTCGCAAACTGGAGGAAATGACGGAAGAGGAACTGAAGTCGATCGTGCTTCACGCAGCGTCGGACTTCGGGTTCGAGACGGACCTCTGGACGGTCGGGCGATTGCGGCGCGTGATCAGGGAGCAATCTGGAATCGACCTCTCGGACAGCACGGTGTGGCGTCGGTTGCGCGAGGCGGGACTGACGTACCAGAAGCCTGAACGGGAATACTACGAGATTGACGAAGCATCGCGGAAGAAATGGCTTCGGTACGAAGTCCCCAAAATCCGCAGGACTGTCGAAAAACACCGTGGAATCCTGTATTTCCAGGACGAATCGAATATTTCGCTGACGGCTTTTCTGGGAAAAACGTGGGCTCCGCGTGGTCAAACACCGCGCTCCAAAGTAACTGGCAAACGCGGAGGCGTGGCCGCCTTGTCCGCACTGAGTCGCCGGGGGCATCTGCTCTTTCGGTTGCTGGAAAAGCGAATCGCCTCGCAGCAGATCATCGACTTCCTGGCACAAATGCTGCGACACCATCCGCGACGGCACTTGGTCGTCGTCATGGATCAAGCGCCGCCGCATACCTCGAAGAAAACGAAAGCCTTTATCGCGCAACAACCCCAGCTGCATGTGTTCCATTTACCAAAATACTCACCCGACTGGAATCCCGATGAAAAGGTCTGGAATCATCTGAAGCATCAGGAATTGAAATCCCATCAAGCCAAGACCAAAGGCGAACTCAAACAATTGACGCGATGCAAACTTCGGTCGATGGCCAAACGCCCTCACCTCATGCGCGGAATATTCTTCCGCTGTTGTGTCGCGGAGCTATTCAAATAAACGAGTGTTACATTTTTATTGGTACGGGCCATACCTGGCAGGATGGCGCGCCCGTTGAGATTTCGGCCTATCTGCGTCAGGTTACCAAGCGAACGTCATCGCCGCTGAGTGAAAAGGAACTGCGCGAGTTGGTGCTGGGGCTGATTGAAGTTGATCTGGAGTATCGTTGGCGGGCCTGGCGACCAGCGGGCGAGGATCCCACCTTGTGGTTGCTCGACGGTTACGAGCAACAAGTGCCCCAATTCGTGCGCGAGCAGGGTTGGCCTGATTCGTTGATCATTGCGGAGTTCAAGAACCGCCGCCGCTGGGGTGATCGTCCGACGGTCGAACAATTTCTGCTCCGCTTTGCGAATCGCCGCGCCGAGTTGTTGCCGCAGTTAAGTTCGATTCATGTTGAGTATGAAGGTGCGACAACATCCGACCTGCCGAAGCTGCCCGGCTTTGATGTGCAGGAAGAACTGGGTCGCGGCGGGTTTGGCGTGGTGTATAAGGCCTGGCATCCGCAACTCAGTCGCTTCGTCGCCATCAAGATGCTCAGCGATTCAGCCGGTCGGTCGGAGCGGACCATCGCGCGGTTCGCGCAAGAGGCGCAGGTCATTGCGCAGCTCAACCATCCGCATCTGCTGCGGATTCATCAGGTGGGCGAGCATCAGGGCCGGCCTTATCTGGTGCTGGAGTATGT
>JANNGP010000062.1:0-7025 GCA_031403915.1 Betaproteobacteria bacterium | reverse complement strand
CGCTGTGTGCGGTGTATGGCTTTATCAACTGGAACAAGCCACCACCAGAGGAAGAATTACGCGAAATCGCTGAAGAAGAAGAGTGGGAAAAGGGAGAGCTGAAATGAACACGACAGTTGTTATTACCACCCTGATCTATCTGGCGATCACTGCGGCGCTCGGTTATGTGGGCTACCGCCAGACCACGAGCGCCAAGGATTATCTGCTGGCCGGACGTAAGGTGCACCCGGTGATCATGGCCATTTCCTACGGATCGACCTTCATTTCGACGGCGGCCATCGTCGGTTTTGGCGGTGCAGCTTCCAAGTTCGGTATGGGGCTACTCTGGCTGACTGTACTTAATATCGTTCTCGGTATATTCATTGCCTTTGTCGTGTTCGGCAAACGCACCCGCGCCATGGGACACGCGCTGGATGCGCACACTTTCCCTGAGTTTCTCGGCAAACGTTTTGACTCGAAGTTTTTGCAGGTGGCATCCGCTGCACTGATCTTTATCGCCATGCCGCTGTACGCCGGCGCCGTGATGCTCGGTGGAGTCAGCTTCCTGACGATTGCGCTAGGTCTTTCGCAGAACATGGCACTACTGACCATCGTGCTTATTGTCGGCGCCTACGTGATGATGGGCGGCATGAAAGGCGTGATGTACACCGACGCCTTTCAGGGCGGCATCATGATTGTTGGCATGGCTATCCTGATGTGGTTCACCTACAGCGCGCTGGGGGGCATCGTGCCGGCACACGAGCAACTGACCGCACTGACGGACAAAGTTCCAACGGCATGGGTCGAGCAGGGGCATCGTGGCTGGACAGCAATGCCTGAATTCTTCTCACCTCTTTGGTGGACGCTGATCTCAACCATCGTGCTTGGCGTCGGCATTGGCGTACTGGCGCAGCCGCAGCTCGTGGTGCGCTTCATGACCGTCAAGAGTGATCGCGAACTCAATCGCGGCGTAGTCATTGGTGCCGTGTTCATCATGATCATGACCGGCGTGGCCTATATCGTCGGATCGCTGTCCAATGTCTTCTTCCTCAGTGCGACGGGCAAGATATCCATTGCCGCCGCCGGTTCGCCGGACAACGTCATCCCGCTCTTCATCAAGAACAACCTGCCCGAGTGGTACACAGCCGTATTCATGATCACGCTGCTGGCAGCGGCCATGTCGACCATGAGCTCGCAGTTCCACACCATGGGCTCAGCGGTGGGTCATGACATCATGGAAAAAGGCATGGGCATCAAATCAGATAAACCGGTTAGGGTGATGCGCGTGGCGATGGTGGTTGCCATTCTGACCAGCACACTGACCGCCTACTTTCTGCCCGGTTTTTTCAAGGACGGAGCCACAATCATTGTCAATGGCACCTCACTATTTTTTGGCCTGTGCGCGGGAGCTTTTCTGGCCATCTACGGGCTTGGCC
This sequence comes from Betaproteobacteria bacterium, assembly GCA_031403915.1. Lineage (GTDB taxonomy): Bacteria > Pseudomonadota > Gammaproteobacteria > Burkholderiales > Rhodocyclaceae > Propionivibrio. The sequence goes on along the minus strand of JANNGP010000062.1, from coordinate 5,610 downwards.
TGTACTGGAAAGGCTTAACCAAGGCGGGGGCGATCAGCGGATTCCTGAGCGGCCTCGTAGTCAGCATGATCATGCTGTTCTTTGTCTTTGAGAAGGTGGCCAAACCGCTCGGTCTGTGTAACGCTATTTTTGGCATTCCTTCATTTGGCGCCGGAACACCATTCAAGGACATCGATCCATTGGTTTACGCCGTACCGGTGTCTTTGCTATTTACAGTACTCGTCAGCTCGTTCAGCAAAAAACATGATGCTGCGCATCTGGCCGTCTGCTTTCCGATTAAAACGTAACCTTCTTTGAGGCAACACCCCAGGCTTGACTAATTTTTCCTTCAGGTAAAATGCTCCTTACATTTTCAGAGCGAGAACTGCCATGATTGAAATTCAACGTGATTTGACCCGCAACACACTGGCCGTTCTCTGCATCCTGCTGTTGATCACCGCCTCTCTCTGGGTGCTCCGGCCATTTATGGCCGCTCTGGTCTGGGCGGTCATGGCTGTGGTCGCGACCTGGCCGCTACTACAATCACTGGAAAAGCGCTTGGGTGGTCGACGCGGGTTGGCCGTGGCAGTCATGACACTGGGCATGCTCCTGTTGCTGGTTATTCCGCTGTGGCTGGCGATTGGTACTATTGCCGGGCACGCTGAAGACATTGCCAGCATGGCCAAAAATATGCTCGCTTCGGGCTTGCCGCAACTGCCCGAGTGGGTGGGGAAGGTGCCGCTGATCGGTGAAAAAATAACAAGCTTATGGGAGCAACTGTCTGATGCGGGGGCACAGGGTCTGGTAGCCAAGGCCGCGCCTTATGCCGCCGAATCCGGAAAATGGATTCTTGCCGAGGTGAGTGGTCTGGGATTCATGCTGATTCAGTTTTTACTCATCGTGGCCCTGTCTGCCGTTTTGTATGCCAGCGGGGAAGCAGGCGCCCTCAAAGTCCGGCGCTTCGGCCGTCGGCTGGCAGGCGAGCGCGGCGAAAACGCCATCATTCTGGCTGGCCAAGCGATCCGTGGCGTTGCACTGGGCGTTGGAGTCACCGCCATTGTGCAGACGGTACTGGGCGGCATTGGGCTGGCTATTGCCGGCGTTCCTTTTGCATCACTACTCTCGGCATTGATGCTGATGCTCTGTATTGCCCAGCTCGGGCCAGGGCTCATTCTGTTCCCCGCCGTCGGCTGGCTGTTCTGGCAAGGCGATACAAGTTGGGGAATATTTCTGCTGGTGTGGAGTTTAATTGATGTTTCTCTGGATAACTTTCTGCGCCCCGCGCTCATCAAAAAAGGGGCCGACTTGCCCTTGTTGCTTATCTTTGCCGGGGTCATAGGCGGCATGCTGGGCTTCGGGTTGATCGGAATTTTTGTTGGCCCGGTCGTGCTGGCGGTGTCCTATACGCTGCTTGAGGCCTGGATTGCCGACGCGCTCGACAACACGAGCAGCTGACGGAATCTCAACATTAAGCAGAAAGAGTGCGCACATGGGCAAAGCAGATTACAAACTTGGCGCCTTTTCGGCAGACCGGCTTGATGGTGGAATTCAAACTTTCTCCGACTATGCCGGCAAAGTTCTGCTCATCGTCAATACGGCCAGCAATTGCGGCTTTACGCCGCAGTACGAAGGTCTTGAAGTACTCTACCGAGAGTACAAAGAACGCGGCCTGATGGTTCTCGGTTTCCCGTGTAATCAGTTTGGCGCACAGGAACCAGGCGCTGCCACCGAGATCGCCAACTTTTGCCAGAAGCACTACGGGGTCAGCTTTCCGATGTTTGCAAAAATTGAGGTTAACGGCGACAACACGCACCCGCTCTACCAGCATTTGAAAAAAGCGGCGCCCGGTCTGCTCGGCAGCCAAGGGATCAAATGGAATTTCACAAAATTCCTGATCAACCGCGAAGGCGAAGTGATCAAGCGCTACGCGCCGGCTCTCGCACCAGAAGCAATCACCAAGGACATTGAAGCCTTGCTCTGAAGACATTACTCAGCAATCAGGAATAATGGAGACATTTCTGTGTTTCGCAAACTGACATTCACGTCGCTTCGCGCGCCCTCTCGCGCAGGAGAGGAATTGTGATGAGGCTGCCATGGCCAGCATCTGCAAAGGATGGCGACGAAGTAAGTTTTGTTGACTTGAGAAATGAGCCACGTATAATTCCGCCTTCTTTGATGTCGCAGCTGGCTCGTGCGGCGAAGAAGGCGCGTAGCTCAGCTGGTTAGAGCACCACCTTGACATGGTGGGGGTCGTTGGTTCGAGTCCAATCGCGCCTACCAAACACTTAAAGCCAGAGCGAGTCTCTGGCTTTATTCATTTCTGGGGTCGCATATGCCGGTCATTACACTGCCTGATGGTTCTCAACGGGAATTCGCGCAGCCAGTTACGGTTGCCGAAGTCGCTCAAAGCATTGGCGCCGGGCTGGCAAAAGCCGCGCTGGCGGGCAAAGTCGATGACCGGGTCGTTGACACCTCATTCCTGATCGAAGCAGACGCCCGACTGGGCATCATCACCGACAAAGATGCCGAAGGCCTCGAGATCATTCGCCACTCGACAGCGCACCTGCTGGCCTATGCCGTCAAGTGCTTGTTCCCTGAGGCTCAGGTCACGATCGGCCCGGTGGTTGAAAACGGCTTTTACTACGACTTCGCCTACTCCCGCCCGTTCACCCCTGAAGATTTGGCCGCCATCGAAAAGCGCATGGGCGAACTGGCCAAGCGCGACATTCCGGTGACCCGTGAAGTTTGGAAGCGTGATGATGCCACCGCCTTCTTCAAGTCAATCGGCGAGCATTACAAAGCTGAACTGATTGCCGCAATCCCCGAAGGTCAGGAGGTGTCGCTCTATCGCGAAGGCGAGTTCGTCGACCTCTGCCGTGGCCCGCACGCACCCTCCACGGGCAAGCTCAAGGTATTCAAGCTGATGAAGGTAGCCGGTGCCTATTGGCGCGGCGACCAGAACAACGAACAGTTACAACGCATCTACGGCACGGCCTGGGCGAAGAAAGAAGAGCAAGAGGCTTACATCAACATGCTGGAAGAAGCCGAGAAGCGCGACCACCGTCGCCTTGGCCGGCATCTTGAACTCTTCCACCTGCAGGACGAAGCGCCAGGCATGGTCTTCTGGCACCCCAAAGGCTGGGCCATGTGGCAGCAGGTTGAGCAGTACATGCGCCGCGTCTATCAGGAAAACGGCTATCAGGAAGTGAAGTGCCCGCAGATTCTCGACCGCAGCTTATGGGAGAAATCCGGCCACTGGGAAAACTTCAAGGACAACATGTTCACCACCGAATCGGAGAAGCGCGAATTCGCGATCAAGCCGATGAATTGCCCGGGGCATATCCAGATTTTCAACATCGGATTGCGCAGCTACCGCGACCTGCCGCTGCGTTTTGGCGAGTTTGGCTCCTGCCACCGCAACGAACCTTCGGGCGCATTGCACGGCATCATGCGCGTACGCGGCTTCACGCAGGACGACGGGCACATTTTCTGTACCGAAGACCAGATTCAATCGGAAGTAACCAACTTTAATGCTCTGGTGCGCGATGTCTATGCCGATTTCGGTTTTCATGACATCGTCGTCAAACTGGCCTTGCGCCCGGCCAAGCGGGTGGGCTCCGATGAGGTGTGGGACAAGGCTGAGCTGGCGTTGCGCGAAGCGCTGAAAGCGTCCGGCCTGGAATGGGAAGAACTGCCGGGCGAAGGCGCTTTTTACGGCCCGAAAATCGAATTCCACATCAAGGATGCCATTGGCCGTTCCTGGCAATGCGGCACCGTGCAAGTCGATTTCTCGATGCCGCAGCGTCTGGGCGCCGAGTATGTCGGCGAGGACAACACCAAGCACACGCCTGTGATGCTGCACCGCGCGATACTCGGTTCACTGGAGCGCTTTATCGGGATTTTGATCGAAAACTGTGCCGGCGCCATGCCTTTGTGGCTTTCGCCGCTTCAAGCCGTGGTGCTGAATATCTCCGAAAAACAGTCCGAATATGCCGAGCATGTTGCGGAAACGCTACGTCGTGCAGGTCTGCGCGCCGAATCCGATTTGCGCAACGAGAAAATAACCTATAAAATACGCGAACATAGCTTGAACAAACTGCCTTACCAGATCGTCGTAGGCGATAAGGAAATGGCAGCTAATATGGTTGCCGTGCGTACACGCGGCGGTCAGGATCTTGGGCAAATGCCGCTCGAGACTCTGATCGAGCGACTTCTCGGTGAAGTCGCGGCGCGAAGTGGCACGGCTTAATTTTTGTCAGAACAAGGAGCGGAACCATCGCACTGCAAAAGGCGCAACGCGTTAACGAAGAAATCAACGCACCGGAAATTCGACTGGTAGGTGAAGAAGGCGAAGCGCTTGGAATCACAAGCGTTAGAGAAGCCCTACAGTTGGCTGAAGAAGCAGGGGTTGACCTGGTAGAGATTGCACCGATGGCGCAACCTCCAGTTTGCCGGATCATGGATTACGGCAAATTCAAGTACCAGGAACAAAAGCGCCAGCATGAGCAAAAACTCAAGCAGAAGCAGGTTCAGGTCAAGGAAGTTAAATTCCGCCCCGGCACTGACGAAAACGACTACCAGATCAAGTTGCGCAACATGACGCGCTTTCTGCAGGAAGACGATAAAGTCAAAGTGACATTGCGCTTTCGTGGTCGTGAGATGGCGCACCAGGAAATTGGCATGCGCCAGATTGAGCGCATCAGAAATGATCTTATGGATTTTGCCGCAGTCGAGCAGATGCCCAAGATGGAAGGCCGTCAGATGGTGATGATTCTGACGCCGAGCAAGAAAAAGTAGTAGAAGTAAAGCAAAGAACTTCACCACCAAGACACAAAGGACACAAAGTTTCACCAAGAAAAAACTTGATGACAACTTGGTGCCTCTTGGTGAACTTGGTGACTTGGTGGTTCGCTTTTTTATCAGCAGTTTGAAGTTGTAGCACCCACAAGTGGTTTCAGGTAGCTAAGCACTCCCGTCGGGAGACACCTGCCGCCATGTTTATAAATAGGAGCATTCAATGCCCAAAATGAAGACCAAGAGTGGCGCCAAAAAGCGCTTCAAGGTCAGCGCGAGTGGCCGCATCAAGCGCGGACAGGCGTTCAAGCGCCACATCCTGACCAAGAAAACCACCAAAGCCAAGCGTCACTTGCGCGGCATGACCGGAGTGCATGACTCCGACAAGGCCATGGTTCGCGCCATGCTGCCTTACGCTTAAGGAGATTAAAGATGCCCCGAGTTAAACGTGGTGTAACGGCGCGCGCGCGTCACAAAAAAGTTATTGCACTGGCCAAGGGTTACCGTGGTCGCCGCAAGAATGTATATCGCATCGCCAAACAGGCGGTGATGAAGGCAGGTCAGTACGCTTACCGTGACCGTCGCCAGAAGAAACGTCAGTTCCGCGCTCTGTGGATTGCCCGTATCAACGCGGCAGCCCGTGAAGTTGGCCTGAAGTACAGCACTTTCATGAACGGCCTGAAGAAGGCGCAGATTGAAGTCGACCGCAAGGTTCTGGCGGATCTGGCAGTTTTCGACAAGCCGGCATTTGCCGCTCTGGCCGTTCAGGCCAAAGCACAACTCGGCGCCTGATTGAACGCGTGTTAAAAAGGGAGGCTCGCGCCTCCTTTTTTTTCA
>JANNGP010000061.1:0-9395 GCA_031403915.1 Betaproteobacteria bacterium | reverse complement strand
TGATTGACAAACAAAAACTCGAAGTTGTTGCCCAGTTCAAAGCTCAACCCGGACAGACGCTGGCGCATGTCGAATTCACCCGTGACGGCCGTTATGCCTTGGCCAGCCTTTGGGAAATGGATGGCGCGCTTGTTGTTATCGACGCCAAAACCCTGAAGGAAGTGAAGCGTATTCCGGCAAAAAAACCTGTCGGGAAATACAATGTGTGGAATAAAATTACGCGCTCGGAAGGCACCAGCCACTAAACTTGTGGCTGACATTGAAAGTGAAATTCGATATGAAACGTCGTACGAACCCGTTACTGACCATGGCAATAGCTGCCGTGTTTTCTCTATGGAGCATAGCCGGCCTGGCCACGCCAAAAGCAGCCGAGCATGAAGATGCGCCGGTAACCACCGGCGCGAACGTGGCCAAGCCAAAAATTGCAGCAAAATCTGCCAAGCCGGAAGTTAAAGGCAAAACCAGGCAAACAAGCAAAGGCAAACCATCCACCCCGGCCCAGCCAAAGAAAAAGATATAACATTTCAAGAAATCAAAAACGATTTGAACCCAATTCCTCGGGCAACATACACTGTGCCAGAGCCCCCACCCAGCTTGAAATTGAAATAGATATCCCAAGCGAAGCGGTACTTATCTTCCCGGATTTTGTTGCCTTTAATGGAGTTCTCGATGCAGCGTATCGCTCTCACTCTTTGCACCGCCCTATTGTTTGTTTTTCCGACCGCACCGGCAGTGTCGCAAATGTCGCGCATGGAACTGACTGCCGGTTTTCATCGCATCGAGGCTGAAGTCGCTGCCGACCAAGCTAACCGGATGCAAGGCCTGATGAATCGAAAAAGCATGCCGGCCAATCAGGGCATGCTTTTTGTTTTCACTCAAACGGATCGGCATTGCATGTGGATGCGCAATACGTTTTTACCATTATCAGTCGCCTTCCTCGATGATCAGGGACGTATTCTCAACATTGAGGACATGAAACCACAGACTGAAACCAATCATTGCGCAGCAGGGCCTGCACGTTACGCTCTGGAAATGAACCTCGGCTGGTTCGCCGGCAAAGGAATTAAACCCGGTCTGCGCATTGGCGGCATTGAGAAATCTCCTCGCCCGCAGTAGCCTCCAGCCGCTTAGTCACTGACAAACAATGAGCCTCAGAAATAGACCGGTGTGGCGCGCTAAAGTACTACGAACAGCGGAAAGTGCTCCATTTATCGAGTGGTTACATGACAGAGGCTCCCTGACCGCACGTCTTCAGGCCAGGGGGAGTTTTTCCGTGCGCCTGCTGCGACAGTGCCTGGCCATGCCCACTTTCGACGAGGCCACCGCTCTGGGCATCAAGAGCAACAAACTGGTCTGGCTGCGTGAGGTGGCATTGCTCTGTAACGAAGAACCGGTAGTTTTCGCACACACGATATTGCCCTACCGGCCACGCGGACCCGTAAGCGGTTGGCTGGCACGCCTAGGGAATCAATCCTTGGGAGCGATGCTCTTTGCCCACCCTGGATTTTCACGTGGCGCTATTTACTGCAAACAACTTGATTTTCGCCATGCGCTTTTTCGCCCGGCAGTCGACGCCATGCAACTTAAGGACCACCTACCGGTATCTTTATGGGCACGGCGCTCGCAGTTTACCTTTGGCCCTCAATCTGTATTGGTTACCGAAATATTTTCCCCCCACCTTGCGCTGCAAATACCGGTTTTGCGCTAACCGATTGAAAATAAAGATAGCCGCCCGCCCGACAAGCCGCTATAATCCTGCCCGTGCATTGCAGCAAGCAGTTTTTCAGCAATACACAACGCGCTTCGCGAACCTGGCCGCATCTCTTAAGCCCTCCTGCCTTCTGGTGTCGATTCATTGAACACCGCCCTGGCACAAAGCTTTTGTGCCGAAAAGTACCGAATTCTCATGCTCTGGCAGAGTCTCTCATAACTATTTCGTTGGTTGGCGTTGCATTTTATTGCGCCCGTGCGCCGATTGTTTTCGGCTGCGCGACGCTGTTCCATACGAAAGAGATTCATGACTTTTACAGAAATCGGGCTTCACGAAGTACTTCTTAAAGCACTCAACGCTTCAGGCTACACCCAACCCACACCGGTTCAGGCGCAAGCCATTCCTGCGGCCATCACCGGGCGCGACCTGCTGGTTTCGTCACAAACCGGCTCGGGCAAAACCGCAGCCTTCATGCTGCCGGCACTGCACCGTTTCGCCGGTCAAGAACGCCCGGCCTTCGTGCCTGAGGCTCGCCGCACACCCAATCAGGAGCGCCAGTCCGCACGTTCACGTGGCGGCGATCGCCCGCGTTTCCAGCCAGCACAACCCAAGATGCTGGTGCTCACCCCAACCCGCGAACTTGCCCTGCAAGTCACCGCCGCTGGCGACAAGTATGCCGGTCAGCTCCGTCACCTGAAAGCAGTGGCCATCCTCGGCGGCATGCCTTACCCGAAACAGATGGAACTGCTGGCACGCAACCCAGCCATTCTGGTCGCCACACCGGGTCGCCTGATCGACCACATGGAATCGGGCAAAATCAATTTCTCGCAGTTGCAGATTCTCGTTCTTGACGAAGCCGATCGCATGCTCGACATGGGCTTTATCGACGACATCGAAAAAATTATTGCGGCCACCCCGGCAACGCGTCAAACCATGCTTTTCTCGGCCACACTGGACGGAACAGTCGGCCAGATGGCGCGCAAAATTACGCGTGACGCAATAACCATTCAGGTTGATGCGTCCCATACGAAGCATGAAAACATCGAACAACGCATGCACTTTGTCGACGACCTGTCGCACAAAAATCGCCTGCTTGACCACCTGCTGCGCGATGTCACCATAGACCAGGCGGTTGTCTTCACCGCCACCAAACGCGACGCTGACACCATTTCTGACCGTTTGAACATCGCCGGTTTCAACGCCGCAGCACTGCATGGCGACATGCATCAGGGTGCGCGCAATCGCACACTCACCGCCATGCGTCGTGGGCAGGTTCAAATTCTTGTTGCCACTGATGTTGCCGCACGCGGAATTGATGTACCGACCATCACCCACGTCTTCAACTACGATCTGCCGAAGTTTGCTGAAGATTATGTTCACCGTATCGGCCGCACCGGCCGTGCGGGGCGCAATGGCCTGGCGATCTCGCTCGTCAATCATGCCGAACACTTCAATGTGCGCAAGATCGAGCGTTTTACCAATCAGCCGATCCCGGTCGAGGTCGTTGTGGGTCACGAACCAACCCGACGTGCCCCGTCAGGCAATGGTCGTCCCGGAGGCAAACCAAACGGTCGCCCGGCCTGGAAAGGCCGTGGACAGGCTGCTCATAGCAAGCCGGCCGGCCGCCCCGACACCCGTGACTCACGCGACACACGCCCGAGCAAACCGGGTACAGGCACACCAAAGCCAGGCGGCTATGCCCGCGCCCCGTTTCGTGATGCTGCCAAGAGCGGCCGTCCCGGTTCCGATGGCGGCAACCGTCGAACCTACAACGACCGGTAATCGCTCTCAGCCCGAAAAACCCGCAATTGCGGGTTTTTTTTCGTCTATTTGTATTACTCAGGCTGATCAGCGAGAATTTACTGGCGCAATATCTTCACACATTATTTGAGGAGCATCTCATGAGTTCAGAACTGCTGACAAGCTGGGCCGAACACGACAGTTTTCTGCACAAAGTTCTTCTGTTGGCGACCCAGTCACTCCAGGTCTTCGACGAAGATCTGTCGAAACTGAAACTTGAACGCCCTGATAACGCTGAGGCCTTGCGCCAGTTTCTTAGCGCAGACCGGGCGAATCGTTTGCAAATTGTTGTCAAGAATGCAGAACCGCTGCGGCGTGAGAGTCCCCGTCTGATGAAATTGCTCACGACCTATCCGCAAAACATGATAATTTTCGAATGCCCGCCTCATCTCGCCTCACTCGACGACGCGATATTCATCGCTGATGAAAAGCACGCGTTAATTCGCTTTCACAAAGACCATGCGCGCGCCAAAGGAATCATCGACGACGTGGAAGAATGCCGACCCTACGCACATCGGCATGACGAAATACTTAGGGAAGGTGGCGAACAGGTCAGTGCAACAACGCTTGGCCTCTAAATGCATAATGAATGGTGAGCCGCAGATTTGTCTGGTGGCTCTATCGGACACTGATATAATTTAAAGCTGACTGGCGTGCTCGTCGGTCAACCCAAATGACCTTTGGTTCGTTACAGTATTTCTCTTATCGATAAGGATTCTAAAATGAAAAACTCTTTCCTCGCTGTTGCTCTCGTTGCTCTCGCTCTTTCCGCTTGTGGTGAGAAGCCTAAAGCCGCTCCGGCTGCAGCCCCGGCTGTTGCTCCTGCTGCCGCTGCCGCCGCTGCTCCTGCTGCCGCTGCCGCCGCTGCTCCTGCTGCTGCCGCTGCTGCCGCCCCTGCTGCTGCTGCCGCTGCCGCTCCTGCTGCTGCCGCTGCTGCCGCCCCTGCTGCTGCTGCCGCTGCCGCTCCGGCTGCTGCCGCTGACGCTGCCAAAGATGCAGTGAAGAAGTAATTCTTCTTGCTCGAAAAAAGCCGGCGGGTTTGACACCTGCCGACTTTTTTTCGCCTGATTGACCCGTCCTTAATAAGGCCTAAAGCAACTGGCGCCAGCCAAAACCACTCTCCTGAGTAGCTACGCCAATCCATTCTTTCGTACAGTTAAGTACCGACGCCAGGGCATTCACAGCCAGCTGGGGCCTGTTATTTTGTTCACTCAGGTGGGCGGCCACAATATGTTGCAGTTGATGTGTCTCGATCTTTTGCAACAGAGCCGCCGCCTGATCATTATCCAGATGACCGAAATTCCCCGAAATGCGGCGTTTTAACATCATCGGATAACCGGATTCTGCCAGCAGATCAGGATCGTGATTGCACTCAAGCACCAAACCATCGCAGACACGCAGAACATCCACGATATGCTGCGTGATCGAACCGGTATCGGTGAGCACGCCGAGGCGGCGTGCTCCGTCGGAAAAGGCGTACTGAACCGGCTCACGCGCATCATGTGGCACCGGAAAGGGGTGAATTTCAAGACCACCAATTTCAAACGGGGTATGACTGTCAATCTGCCGGCATTCCGGCAAGGCGGATTTACCCCGCGGGGCGCACATCAACGTGCCATGCGTGAGGTAGACCGGAATGCCATAGCGACCTGAAAATTTGAAGACGCCAGCGATATGGTCGCTATGCTCATGAGTAACCAGGATTGCGGAAATTTCATCAGGCGTAACACCGAGAAGCGCCAGCCTTTCAAGCGTCGTACGCACGGGAAAGCCGCAATCGAGAAGAATCTTGGTAACCCCTGCGTCGACAATCAGGGAATTACCCCGACTGCCGCTGCCCAGCGAGGCAAATCTGATCACTTCAGTTGGTCGTAAAGCAGACCCAGAATTTTCTTGGACGTATCGGTTTGGTCAACTCCACCCTCAGCAGATAAAACCTGCACCGTCGTCGACCTACCACCATCTTTTACGAAAATCCTATATTTCGATTGTGGAGGGGGGCCGGAGCCTTTCCAGAAGGCCAGCTTAGAGAGGAATCCCTCCTCTTTTTTCTGGCCGTCGGTTTCCGGGTCAACATAGCGAACGAAATAGAGTCCCTTTGAGCGATCCCTGTCTTCAACTGTAAAACCTACACGGTCAAGCGCCAGACCGACACGACGCCAGGCTCGATCAAACGATTCCTGCACTTCAAGCGTACCCGCGCCATCATTGCCGCGCGTTAGCTTGGCCCGATCGACTGGTCTCGCTTTGGCTGCAGCAAATTCTGTCTCAGCCCGTTTCTGGTCGCTTCCCAGACGCACCATCAGTCGACGCAACATTTCTACTTCCAACTCGGGGTCTGCTGGCCGCGGCTGCCACTTGGTCTGGTCTTTCCCCTCGGAGACATAGATTTCGTACATCCCGCGATGGCTGATGAAAATTTCCGTTGTGCCCGGCACGGTGCCAGGTTCAAAGCGCGTTCTGAACTTGTCGCGCTCAGCTGTTGAATAAAGCGAATCAATAACTTTACCCAACAAGTTACGAATGAACTCATCGCCAATCTTGGCACGGTTTTCAGCCCAGTCCGTTTCCATCACACCGGCTTCAGGCAGTTCAAGCTTGATCAGGAAACCAGTCTCCTGCCAGAAATCCTTGACCTGCCCCCATAGTTTGTCTGGCGTACCGGAAACCACCAGCCAGCGTTGATTGCCTTCACGCTCGATTTGCGCCTTATCGACCTGTGGCAACACATTACTCTGCTCCTGCCCACGCGCTTGCGAGCGTTCACCGCTGTACGCAGAGAATGTGGCCGAGCCCTTGCCCGCCGTGTCGGGAACCGCGAAACGGTCATCACGTGACGGGGAGGTCAGGTCAGGTGGAATCTCTAAAGTGGGCACCTTTACAGCCGATGACGACTTGTAGTCAATCTTCTTGGGCTCAAGACCGATACTATTACAGGCCGCCAGCACTACTGCCAACAAACAAAGTGTCAGACGCGATACAACAAATTTCATCGGGGATTCCTGAAAACCAGAGAAGTAACTAACGAAACAAACATGTTATTTTAACAAACCCGCCTGACGCATAGCTGTGCGAACACGGTCATGGCATTCCGACGACAGCGGGGTCAAAGGCAGGCGAATGCCCGCCTCAATCAACCCGAGTTGCTGACATGCCCACTTGACGGGGATCGGATTCGCCTCACAGAACAATTGACGATACAGACCCAGCATCCGGAAATTAAGTTCACGCGCCTTGACCAGATCGCCCTGCACTGCGGCAACACACATTTCATGCATCATTCGTGGTGCAATATTGGCCACCACCGAAATATTGCCCTGTGCCCCCAGCAGCATTAATGCGCAAGCGCTGGGATCATCACCGCTATAGACCGCAAAGCCTTTCGGTGCGCGAGCAATGATTTCACTCCCCCGATCAATGTTGCCGGTCGCATCCTTGATGCCCACAATATTAGGGATCTGCGCCAGTCGCAAAGTAGTGTCACTGCTCATATCAGCCACGGTACGTCCGGGCACGTTATAAAGAATAACCGGGATATCTACTGACTCGGCAATGACCTGAAAATGCCGGTACAGTCCTTCCTGCGTCGGCTTGTTGTAGTACGGCACGACGGACAAGGCTGCTGTGGCACCCGCTTGCTTGGCAAAATGGGTCATTTCGATGGCTTCAGCCGTTGAATTGGCGCCCGTCCCGGCGATAACCGGTATGCGGCCAGCCGCCTGATCGATAACAACCTTGATCAGTTCCTGATGTTCATCCACATTGACTGTGGGGGACTCGCCGGTTGTGCCGACGACAACGATAGCGTCCGTACCTTCCTGCACATGAAAGTCGATCAAGCGACGCATGCCCGGCAAATCGAGGCTTCCATCCTCGTGCATAGGGGTAACAATCGCAACCAGTGATCCAGTAATTGTGTTCATAAGAAAAGCATCCTAAAAATAACCTTGTGATTTTAACCGAAGGCGGCCTGCCCGACCATGAAAAACGTGTCAAACCAAAATCGGCTGACAAGCGCCGCTGGAATAGTTCGTCAGATCCCGGCCAGAACCTTGATATGAGCGGCAACGCTCCGTGCCAGCGCGGAAAGTGAATAGCCCCCTTCCAGCATCGAAACAATACGCCCCTGAGCGGTTTCATCGGCAAGTTCCTTGAGCTGCTCGGTCACCCACGCGAAATCCTTCTCAACCAGATTCGTGCCGCCCATCTCATCCTCGGTATGCGCATCAAAACCAGCCGAGATAAAAATCATTTGCGGCGCAAACTCCATCAACCGGGGCATCCAGATATCGTTGACCACCGCGCGAAACTCATCGCTACCCATACCGCGTGGTACGGGAACATTGAGCATGTTGAAGGACTCATTATCGGTTCCGCTGTAGGGATAGTAGGGATGTTGAAAAATACTCGCCATCAGCACCTGATCATTCCCGCTAAAACAGTCTTCCGTGCCATTGCCGTGGTGCACGTCAAAATCAATGATGGCTACCCGTGAAAGCCCGTACGCCTTCAAGGCATGCGCTGCTGCAACCGCAATGTTGTTGAAAAAACAAAAGCCCATGGCATTGGCACGTTCAGCGTGATGCCCCGGCGGTCGCACGGCACAAAAAGCATTCTGAACTTCACCGGCCATGATCAGGTCAACGGCATTGATACCCGCACCAGCCGACCGTAAAGCCGCTTGCCAGGTATGCGGATTCATCGCCGTATCCGGATCCAGGTGGACAATTCCGCGATCAGGGGAACTCCGTTTTAAACGTTCAAGATGGGAGGCGGGATGAACGCGCAGAAGCTGCTCAAAAGTAGCCAGTGGCGCATCATGGAAAACAAAATAATGGTCGAGCCCCTGTGCGATCATATGGTCGCTGATTGCACCCAGGCGAGTCGGAGACTCCGGATGGAAAGAACCCATGTCATGCAAATGACAATCGCGATGTGTTATGAATGCGGTACTCGTCACGCTTGCCTCCCTGCCATCTATCGAGACGGGATTCAGCGCTAGAATCGGCGACAAACCCGTTTGCCTGCATCTCCCTCTTTTGTTTCCACCCCATTATCAGCCCAATCACTACTTAACGACAACCATGCACACACCCAGCAAACACGCCACCATCGCTGAAGTCCTCGCTGCCGCCAATCAGATCATACTCGGCAAAGCCGTTCAGACGCGGCTTGCGCTCTCCTGCCTCCTGGCCCGCGGCCATTTGCTGATTGAAGATCTGCCTGGCGTGGGTAAAACAACGCTGGCTCACACCCTGGCCCGTCTGCTCGGCCTGCAGTTCTCACGCATTCAATTTACCAGCGACATGCTGCCGGCCGACGTTATTGGCATTTCAATTTTTGACCGTGAACGTAGTAATTTCCGGTTCCTACCCGGCGCCTTGTTCTCTCAGGTACTGCTGGCTGACGAGATCAACCGGGCTTGAAACCGGGGTGTCACCCCGCCCCTGGCGGGACGAGTCACCGCTCAACGTCAACCCCAATGACTGGCCGTTACAGAACGAAGTGGAACTGATCAATTATTACGGTAAGGTCGGGACAAACCAGGTATCGCTGGCCCTGCCCTACCCCCATCGCGTGGCCTGGGACCTCAAGACCACCATCAACTCCTACCAATGCAACGCCAAGGTCCATGACAGCGCCAAACGGGCGCTGCAACGGGTCTTCGACCACTATGGCATGCAGCAGATCAAGGAACTGCGCCTGGACCGCTGGGGCGGTTGCCTGAACGTGCGCAAGATGCGCTGCGGCAGCCAATGGTCGATGCACTCCTGGGGAATCGCCATTGACTATGATCCCGATTGCAATCCGCTGAAATGCGGTCGCGACAAGGCAACCTTTGCCGGGCCCGAGTACGACGCCTGGTGGCGTTTCTGGGAGGAGG
>JANNGP010000060.1:0-6518 GCA_031403915.1 Betaproteobacteria bacterium | reverse complement strand
GATGGTGCCCTCGATCCGCAAGACCTCCGATCTGGTTCAGGAGATCGCGTCAGCCAGCCAGGAGCAAACCTCCGGGGTCGGCCAGATCAACGCCGCCATGGGGCAACTCAATCAGGCCACGCAGCAGAATGCCTCGGCCTCCGAAGAACTCGCCGCGACCGCCGAAGAACTCGGGTCGCAAGCCGAACAACTGCAGCAAACGATGACTTTTTTCAAACTGACATGAAGTGTCATTAACGCGCTATGGAAGAGATGAATTTGGATACCAGGCCGCAAGCCACGCAAGACGGCAACCCTGGGTCGATATCACCGGAGATGCTTATGAACAAAGCCTCTACAGACACACCACGCGCAGAACGCCGTTCGACGCCGCCGGCAGGCTCGTTCGCCCGAATTACCTGGGGTAGCGCAGGCAAACCACCTGCAGCAATCGTGGCCGCGGTAACGCCGCTCGCACCGGCTTTGCGCCGGCGCGCAACGGATAATGAGATCATCCTGATTGTCGATGACTCACCCGAAAACCTGAGCGTGCTCGGTGATTTGCTGCAAGGTGCCGGATACCGCGTCAAGGTGGCCAACGCCGGCCATGCCGCACTGCATCTTGCCGGACAGGATCCCAAACCCTCGCTGATCCTGCTCGACATCATGATGCCGGACATGAACGGGCACCAGGTTCTGCAGCATCTGCGCAGCCATGTGCCGACCCGTGACATTCCGGTGATTTTCCTCACCGGTCAGGATTCTGACGAAGACGAGGAGCGCGGCTTCGATGCCGGCATTGCCGACTACATCATCAAGCCGATCAAGCCTTCCGTCGTCCTCGCCCGTGTACGCAGCCAGTTGCTGGTGCGTAACGCGCGTCACTGGCTGCAGAATCAGAACTATGCCCTGGAGGCCGAGGTTGCCCGCCGCATGCGCGAAAACGAGACGATTCAGGCCGTCAGCATGCGCGCACTGGCGCATCTGGCCGAGACCCGTGACAACGAAACCGGCAACCACATTCAGCGTACTCAGAGCTATGTTCGCCTGCTGGCAACACGTCTGGCCGAGAATCCGCGCTTTGCAGCGACGCTCGATCATACTTTCATCGAAATCCTGACGCGCTCCGCTCCGCTGCATGACATCGGCAAAGTCGGCATTCCCGACCATATTCTGCTCAAGCCGGGCAAGCTCACGCCGGAGGAATGGGCGATCATGAAAACCCACACGGTGCTGGGCAGCGATGCCATTACGCTGGCCGAACGCGACATTGATTCGTCGGTCGAGTTTCTTGCCCAAGCCAAGGAAATTGCGCGCTGGCACCACGAACGCTGGGACGGCAGCGGCTATCCCGACGGGCTGGCCGGTGAGGCCATTCCGCTCTCGGCCCGGCTGATGGCGCTGGCCGACGTGTTCGATGCGCTGATCTCCAAACGGGTGTACAAAGACGCTTTTCCGTTTGACGTGGTGCGTAAAATTATCGCCGAAGAACGCGGTCGCCAATTCGACCCGGACATCACCGACATCTTTCTGGCCGGTTGTGATGAATTTGAAGCGATTGCCCTACACTACGGCATCGATCAATAAGCAGCGGATCTGATTAAACCAAGCCGTCAAGAGAAGCACATCAATGAGCACCCCCGCCAAACGACTCCTCGCGCGAATTTCGCCAAAATTCTTGCCAAAATCCCTGCCAAAGACACCGGCGGGCAGAGCCGTTTTCTACGCTCTGATTGCCAGCGCCTGGATTCTGGGGCCGGATATTCTTCTGGATGAGGCAAGTGACGCCACACGGGATCGTATCGAGTTCCTTCTGCAACTGCTCTTCATCTTCACCACCAGCGGTCTCCTCTACCTCGCTCTGTCAACGCGCTCCAGGCACAAGCCCGCCGATCCCGGTAGTAACACCCAGAACGAGGCGCAGGCGCGGCCTATACACAGCAATCGTAGTCTGACACTGATTTTTATTGCCTTGTCACTCACCGTACCGCTACTCGGCGGCGTGTATGTTGCCCTGCGAATCCCGGCCATCGAGCGCGACACTTTCAACAACCTGACCGCGATTTCCCGGCTGAATGCCGAGCAAATCGAGAACTGGTTGCAGGAGCGCGAAGCCAGCCTTGAAGTGGTCATGAGCCGTACCGGTTTTTTCGAACGCATTCTCAAATTCGATCAAAACCCGGATCCAAAACTGCGTGAACCCGTAGCGGCACGCCTGAGAGGCCTGCGTAACGCCTATGACTACAAATCAGCAAACCTGATCGACGCGCAAGGGGAAATCATCTTGAGCGAAGGCGATGCGTTTCACGTCACTGACGAAATCAAAGCCTTAATCGCCAAATCCGCTTCTACCAACTGGATACAACGCAGCGAAATTTCCTCAGCCGACGATGGCTCGCCGGTCATTCATTTTGCAGCGCCGCTGCGCCAGTTGGAGGGCGAAGCGCATAACAAAAGGCAACTCGTCGGTTTTATTGTCATCGGCGTCGAACTCAAGCACTACCTCTTCCCCTACCTGCAGCAGTGGCCAACGCCCAGCCCGAGTGGTGAAAATCTGCTGGTGCAGCGCGTCAATGACGAGGTGGTTTACCTTGGTGCGCTACGTCATCGCAAGGATTCCCCGCTTAGCCTGCGTATTCCGCTAAGCCGCACCGAGTTGCCTGCCGTCCAGGCGATCCTGAACCATACTGTTGGCGTCACCTCAGGGGTCGATTATCGCAACGTGCCCGTGCTCGCTGCCTATCGCCCGATTGCCGGCACCAACTGGCGTCTGGTGGCAAAAATCGACCGTGACGAAGTACTGGCACCCATGTGGAACACCGTGCTGTGGATCGGGATGATCGCGCTGGCCGCGGTGCTGGCCATCACGAGTGCCCTGCTCGTACTCTGGCGGCAGCGTGAGAAGGCTCAGCAGTTTGCCCTGCTGGCTGAACAGGCGAAGGCAGACCAGCTCCTGCACAATTTTTTTAACCTGCCCTTCGTTGGCATGGCCATCATCTCGCCGGAAACGCGCCGCTTTGTCCGCTTTAACGACCAGACCTGCACCCTGACCGGCTATTCTCGCGACGAACTGCTAGAAAAATCCTGGCAGGAAGTCACCCACCCGGATGACCTTGCGCAGGCGACGGCAGAAATCGTGAAAATTTACCGTGGCGAATGCGACGCCGTCAGCTTTGAGCAACGCCTGATCCGCAAGGACGGCACAGTTATTTTCGTCGTCGCCGACGTGAAGTCCGTGCGCAAACCTGATGGGCGAATTGAGTATCTGGTGGGCACAGCACAAGACATCACACCCCGCGTGATGCATGAAATGGCGATCAACATTGCCAACAGCAAGCTCAGAGAAAACCAGCTGACCCTCGAAAAGCAGTACGAGGATATGCACGAAGCCAAGAAAGCGCTAGAGGAATCGCGCAGCCGCTTTGTTAACCTTTACGAATTTTCTCCGGCGGCCTATCTCACCCTGCTCACCGACGGTAAGATCCAGAGAATCAACAATACGGGCGGCACGCTGCTCGGCGCGCGCCGCGACCAGATTGCCGGCCTTAATTTCTCAACCTTTGTTGCTGACACCGACCTTGAGCGCTGGCAAAAATTTCTGGCCTCATCAATCACAAGCGACGGCCGCGAAAGCGAAGAATTCACCCTCAAGTGCACTGATGGCCGCATGGTTTTCGTTAATGCCGAATGCTCGACCCATAAGTTCGCCAACGAAGCACCGGTACTGCGCATGACGCTGACTGACATCACACTACGCCGCCATGCCGAAATTGCCTTGCGCGCCAGCATCGAACGCTACGAAGCCGTGACCCAGTCGGCCAATGATGCCATTGTCACAGCGGACAGCAAGGGCAGCATCGTATCGTGGAACCCCTGCGCCGAAACCATCTTCGGGTACACGGCGGCGGAGATTATTGGCCGGCCGCTCGAGACGCTGATCCCGCAGCGTTACCGGGAGGCGCACAACGCCGGTATGGCGCGTGTGCTGGCCGGTGGCGAGCCGCACGTGATCGGCAAAACCGTTGAACTCTTTGCCGTACGCAAGGATGGCAGCGAATTCGAGATCGATCTCTCGCTCTCACGCTGGCAAGTGGCCGAGGGTTCGTTCTTCACCGGCACCCTACGCGACATCACCGAGCGCAAGAAAAACGAGCGCAAATTGCGCATGCTGTCAGAGGCTGTGCGGCAAAGCCCGGAAAGCATCGTCATCACCGACATCAACGGCACCATCGAGTATGTCAACGAATCCTTCGTGACGAATACCGGCTACAGCAGGGAAGAGGCGCTTGGCCGGAATCCGCGCATTCTCAATTCAGGGCGCACACCGTCTGAAACCTACACAGCGATGTGGAACACGCTGACCCAAGGCAACCCCTGGAAAGGCGAGTTCTCCAATCTGCGCAAGGACGGCAGCCTGTTCATCGAGTTTGCCGTGATCGCGCCGATCCGCCAGGCCGACGGGGCAATATCGCACTACGTAGCGGTCAAGGAAGACATTACCGAGAAGAAACGTCTGGGCGAAGAGCTCGACAACTACCGCTACCATCTTGAAGAAGTGGTTGAAGAGCGCACCCAGCAATTGGCCGATGCCAGCCAGCTGGCGGAAGCCGCCAACGTGGCCAAGAGCTCCTTCCTCGCCAATATGAGCCACGAAATCCGCACCCCGATGAACGCCATCGTCGGACTCACGCACTTGCTGCGCAACAGTGATCCGACGCCGCGCCAGTTCGAACGGCTGGAAAAAATCGACACCGCCGCCAACCACCTGCTCTCCCTGATCAACAACATTCTCGATCTGTCCAAGATCGAGGCCGGCAAGATGACGCTGGAGGACACCAACTTTACGCTGAACGCCGTGCTCGACAATGTGCGTTCGATGATCACTGATTCGGCGCGTGAAAAACGCCTGTCCATCGAAGTCGAGATGGGCAGCGTACCGCTCTGGTTGCGCGGTGACCCGACCCGCCTGCGCCAGGCGCTACTTAACTACGCCGGCAATGCCGTCAAGTTTACCCAGCAGGGGAAAGTCACCCTGCGCGCCATTCTGCTCGACGAGCAAGACGACGACTTGCTGGTGCGTTTCGAAGTCCAGGATTCCGGCATCGGCATTGCCCCGGACAAGTTGGCTGGTCTGTTCCAGGCCTTCAAACAAGCCGACACCTCGACCACCCGCAAATACGGCGGCACCGGGCTCGGTCTGGCCATTACCCGCCGGCTGGCGAATTTGATGGGCGGCGAGGTGGGTGTCGAGAGCGAACACCATCGCGGCAGCACCTTCTGGCTAACAACCCGACTCAAACGCGGCACCGGCATGATGCCGTTGATCATGGATGAGGAAACCAGCAACCATGAAGAGGAATTGCAGCGTCACTACGCCGGGTCAAGAGTCCTGCTGGCGGACGACGTCGAGGTCAATCTGGAAGTCGCCCAGTTGCTGCTGCACGGCGTTGGCCTGCAGGTGGATTCAGCACGCAACGGCCGCGAAGCCGTCGACAAGGCACGCATCACCGCCTACGACCTGATCCTGATGGATGTGCAGATGCCGGAAATGAATGGCCTGGAAGCCACGCAAGCCATCCGCTTGTTGAATGGCCGCGCACAAACGCCGATACTGGCCATGACCGCCAATGCCTTCGACGAAGACCGGCGTGCCTGTCTCGAATCCGGGATGAATGATTTCATCGCCAAGCCGGTCAATCCGCACAAGCTCTATACCCTGCTGATCAAGTGGCTGCCACGCACCGGCATCGCACATACCGTGACCGCCGAGGAAAATGAAGGCCAGAACAGACCGCAGAAAGTGCCCTTCGCCACACATAGCACCCTCACACAACGGCTGGTCAATGTTCCCGGCCTGGATATCGAGAGCGGCCTGGAACGGGTGCGTGGCAAAGAAGACAAATACGCTCAGGTCATCACTCTCTTTTTGCGCGGCCACGAATTTGATGTGGAGAAAATTGCCGACGCCTTGAACGCCAACGACCTGACCGCCGCTGAACAACTGGCACACGCCCTGAAAGGGTCTGTCGGCCTGATCGGCGCAAGCGAAGCGGCCGGGGCGGCGACCCATCTGCTTAAACTGATTCGCCATAAAGCCGCGCGCGACGAAATCGATACGGCCTACGCCACCTTGGCGGATTTTCTGCGCCCGCTGATTGCCGGCCTGAACGAAGTGCACAACGGTGACGATGAAGCAACAGCACCGGAGGCGGTTGATCTGAGTCGTTGCAAGACGGTTCTGGCACAGCTGGAAGCATTGCTCGCAGGCGGCGACATGGCCGCTGGCGATCTGGCGCGTACCGAAAAACCCCTGTTGCAGGCGGCACTGGGCAAATCCAGCGCAACGCTGTTATCGGCTATTGAAGTGTTTGATTTTGAACTGGCACTCGCCGAACTGCGGGCGGCGAAGGTGGGGTAGCTTAAGGGCACTGAAAATCAGGAACAGCGCTTTCAACGCAGAGTGCGCCGTGACGCCGATCACAAAGAGAAAAAAAAAGCTTAATATCGAATTTAACCCCCAACACAGCCTCTATGCGCAC
>JANNGP010000059.1:0-10305 GCA_031403915.1 Betaproteobacteria bacterium | reverse complement strand
GAATTCAAAGCCGACGCGAAACCCCCCTTGACTGGCAAAGACGCCATAAACCGACTTGGCCGACGCGGTGATGATATGCAACTCCCCACTGAGATACATCTCAAAACGAATCGGACAGGGAATACCAAGAGGAATCTGATCATCCAGCACGATGCATATCCCTCCGGTCGATATGCCCATGGTGCGTCCTGCCAACACCTTCTGACTGGGTAACGCCACCTGCGCTTTACCATGCAAAGGGTAGCGTGTCGGTCGCTGAATTTCCATTTTCAGTTTATTCAGTTCGTCAAAGCGTGTACAGGAAAGCAGAATTTTTGGCCATGCGAAAGTCCGCTCGCTGCTACGCAAATCCAACGGGTGAATCATAACGCCAGACGATGTCCTGAGCATAAAAAACCCACTCGCGTGGGTTTATTTCTAGCTCTAGGCGCTGATCAGCAATATTCTTCCCAGTTGATATTACGCATGTCACCGTGGCGCAGGAACTGCCGGTGCATCGCAAAGCCCATCGACAGGGACATCGGCTCATGGCTGCCCGGACCGACCCGACGCAGATAGTCGCGCAGTTGCTCCTTGTAATCCGGGTGAGCACATTTTTCGATAATCAGCTGTGCCCGCTCATGCGGATCCTTGCCGCGCAGATCGGCGACACCTTGTTCAGTCACCACAATCTGCACCGAGTGTTCGCTGTGATCCATATGCGAGGCCACCGGAACAATGGCGGAAATCATCCCGCCCTTGGCCGTTGAGGGGCAGGAGAAAATCGACAGGTAGGCGTTGCGGGTGAAATCGCCCGAACCGCCGATACCATTCATCATCGTCTTGCCCATCACGTGCGTCGAATTAACATTTCCGCCGAGATCGATCTCGATAGCCGTATTCATCGACACAATACCCAGACGCCGTACGATTTCCGGATTATTGGAGATCTCTTGCGGACGCAGAATGATGCGTTGTTTGTAGTAATCCAGATTCTCGATCACTTTGCGCATCGCCTCCGGGCTCAGGGTCAGCGCCGAAGTTGAGGCGAACTTGCAGCGGCCGTTCTCCAGTAGTGGCACAACGGAGTCCTGCAGCACTTCCGTATACATTTCGAATGCGGGGATGTCCTTGCTCTGACCCAAGGCCGCCAGAACGGCGTTGGCAATATTGCCCACACCCGACTGCAAGGGCAGGAATTCTCTCGGGATACGCCCCTTCTTCATTTCAGAAGCCAGGAAATCAGCAACGTTCTGACCGATCTGATCCGTGACGGGTGTCGACTCGTCAAATCCGGCAGACTCATCCGCCAGATTGGTCAGCACCACACCCACGATCTTTTTCGGATCAACCAGGCAAATCGGCGACCCGACACGATCCGACGCGCTGAAAATAGGAATTTCATGCCGCGTGGGCGGATCCTTCGGCTCGAAGATATCGTGCATGCCGAGCAGCGAGGCTGGATGATTAGCGTTCAGTTCGATGATGACCTTGTCTGCCAGGCGCATGTAGGTATTCGACGCACCCACCGAGGTAGACAGCACAACACCACCGCCGACCGTAATATCGCAGGCCTCAACCACCGCCCAATGGACTTTCCCGAGCGCGCCATAGCGAACGCTTTGTTGTACCGACGACAAATGCATGTCGAAAAATCTCACAGCACCCGAGTTGATCTGCTTGCGCAGCAGGGCGTTACCCTGATAAGGCGTGCGGAAACTGATCGCTTCGGCTTCGGCGAGCGCGCCGTCCAGTGATTTCCCAGTGGACGCACCGGTCATCACACCAACCTTGAACGGCCTGCCAGCTTCATGCTCACGACGGGCCTTCTGCGCCAACGCGAAAGGAACCGCTTTGGCGGCACCCGCCGCAGTAAAGCCGCTGAAGCCGATGCTCTGGCCGTTCTGTATCATTTCTGCCGCTTCTTCAGCGGTCAGTATCGGGAAAGGTAACGACATTTCGGGAATAACTCCTGATTAACTATTTAAAACCGGGCAAGCGCCAGCAAATCACATGCGGCGCTGAATATTCTGATGTAGCTATGGCACCTGCAAATATGCGTTCCGCACGTTCACAGACACCTACAGCAAGGGGTACATATTATAGCCGGCCGCCGACGTGCGGGCAAACGGCGCATACATTGTTCACTCTGGATTTTTGGAGTCCAGCGCAATTGTCACTGGGCCGTCGTTCACCAGATGTACCTGCATGTCGGCGCCAAAAACCCCAGTGGGTACCTTTCGCCCCAATTCGGCCTCAAGTTGTTGCACAAATCGCTCGAACCAAGGTCTTGAAATATCAGGCGATGCGGCACGGCTCCACGACGGACGATTACCTTTTTTTACCGACGCAAAGAGCGTGAATTGACTGACTGCCATAACTTCGCCGCCGATATCCACAATGCTGCGGTTCATCACACCGGCTTCATCAGGGAATATTCGCAACTTGGCCAGTTTTCCTGTTAGCCAAAGCACGTCTGCCTCGCCATCGGCTTCTTCGACGCCCACCAGAAGCAGCAGGCCTTGACCAACAGCACCAACAACCGTATCCGCAACGTCAACCCGAGCTGAAGCAACACGTTGCACCAACACCCTCACGGCTTTGTTTCCGCTTTATCGCGGCACGCGACTCCGGTATCGGCATCGGTATCGGCATCGGCACCGGCCGGGCGCGGCAGCCATTGAACGGCATGCACGGCTGATTCGGGTTGCAATGTGACATGCGAGATGCCCTGATGCAGAAGTTCGTGCCGGGCTGCCGCCAGAACCTCCGGCCACTGATCAAAAGCTTCGACCAGCAGATGCGCCGACAGCGCAATACGGTTCGAAGACAGTGTCCAGATGTGTAGATCATGCACGGACCTGACCCCTGGCACGCCCGCCAAAACCTGCCCGATTTGTTCCGTGGAGAGATGCGCCGGCACCCCCTCCAGCAACGCGCGCAATACTTCACGCAACAGACGCAGGCTGGAACCGAGCACCAGCAGACAAATCAGCAGGGAAAGCAAAGGGTCAATAGGCGTCCATCCGGTAAAAACAATGACTGCACCAGCGACCAAAGCGGCTACCGAACCGAGCAGATCACCCATCACATGCAACAAAGCGCCGCGCGTATTCATCGTCTGCTCAGCGTGCATAAGCAGCCAGGCCACGCCGATATTGATGCACAGCCCGACGATCGCCACCAGTGTTACCACCTCACCATTGATTTCTGCCGGTTCGAGAAAGCGCTGAATTGCAGCCACTGAAATACCAACCACCACCAGCACCATGAACAGGACATTGAGCAAGGCGGCCAGCGTTTCCACGCGACCCAGGCCATAGGTATGCCGATGTGAAGGCGGCCGCTTCGCCAGCCAGGCGGCGAAAGCCGCCAAACCAAGCGAAGCACTGTCGGTCACCATGTGGCCAGCATCACCGAGCAGTGCCAGGGAGCCTGACAAAAAACCTGCGCCAGTCTCAACAGCGGCAAATCCCAAAGTCAACAGCAGCGCCCAGATCAGGCGCGAGCCGGCATCGGCAGGATGGTGGGTGTGCTGATCGTGACCGCTCATGGTGCGTACATTATCCTTAAAATCTCACTTCAACCACGGCGAACACGGCGGTCACGGCGAAAAGCTTGAGTTTCAGGTCTTTTTTCTATAGTCACTCAGTGGGTGATCGGGTAATACCGCATAAGCTCTTGTTTTTCCGCTGTGTTCGCTGTGTCCGCCGTGGTTAACTGCTTTTTCTAGGATTATAGGCGCCGCGGGGTCATCACAGCTTGCGCAATGCACGCTAAGGATGCGGCCTAAACACCGCACCGCTTATCACACCACGCAGTGTCTTAATTAAAGTTATCAGCCAGAGCGTGGCCAGTAGCACCCACGCCATGACGCCTACCATGCCGACCGAGTCAATACCGGAAAACTTGGCGAGTCGGAAACTGGCCACAACAAAAGCGCCAATCGGGAAAGTAAAGCCCCACCACGACAACGCAAAGGGCAGCATTCCTTTTTTTCTGGCCGTCAGCGTCAGGAGTGACGCCATAATCAACCACCACACGCCAAACCCCCAGAGCAGCAGACCGAGAAGAACGAACACGCCGACTGGAACCGGGAAAGGCAACTGCTCGACAAGATTGAGCAAACTCACCGGAATAACGCCCAGCGGAGCCAGATGAATCCACACCGTCGGTGCCAGAATGCCAAACGCCGGTTTGGCCAGATACTTGCGCTGCAAAGTCAGACTAAGCAAGCCAACATACATCAGCATGCCCGCCCCCAATCCGAAAATATTGGCAAACAGCGCCAGTTCACGCGCCGTTCCCTGCAGATGAGCGAGCAGCGGGCCACCGGCAATCGGGATGACAACCAGACCAACGGCGGGAATGAATTTGGCCGGAGTCACGTGCTCCAGCCCGACATGTTCTCCACTGAACATCGCGTACAACACCGCGAAGCTGAAAACAAAGGTAAGTACAGCGCCCGGCCACCAGAAAATCAGCGCCAGATCAACCTGCTGTCCGAACGCCAAAAACTGGGCGGCAATCACCAGCATGGCGATTGAAAATGTCGGATAGAAGCTGGCCTGAACCGGATGTTTCAGCGTCGCTAATGCGGCATCGCGGTGGGCCATCCAGCGTGTCAACCAAGGCAGCGCCAGCAGCACGAAAAGCAGCAGGTTGAAGTAGTGCAGAACCCATGCCAGAGGTGCCAGCACCGGCAATTTTGCGGCAAGCGCATGCGTAGTAATGGCCAGAACGCCGGTCCCCATAACCGAAGCGAACCAGCCGGGGGCAAAGTTGCGCGCTATTTCGGTGAAAGACAAAGGTTTCGCGTTAGTTTTTGGTGATGTCGTTATTGGCTCAGGCATTGAATACCTTTCATTAATATTAGAGTCGGCTAATTATCCTGCAATAGATCATCCAAAGCGAGCATCCACCCGCGCACACCGTCATTAATGAAGCAGCCTGACGCCGTGCGTAGCGCGCATCGCCTCCACTACCGCTTCAGCGCCATGCACAATGTTCAAAACACCCGGCGGCAACGCGCATCGGGCGGTCAACTCGGCCCAGGCAAAGATCACTGATGGTACGCGCGGATCGGGCTTCAGCAGCACAGTTGCCCCCGCCTGCAAAGCGGGAACAGCGAGTTGCAACGAACCGAGCAAAGGGAAAACGGCATCGCCAACCACCCCCACCACGCCCATTACACCCGCAGCATTATTTCCCGCCGCAGAACGCAGCAGTGACACGGCCTCGGCCACCTCGGCATCGGCAGCGTCGCTTGCCTTACCAGTCTCTTCGCTGATCAATTTTGCGAAATGGTTTGCGTAACCTGCCAGTGACTCTCCCACTGCGGCGAGCAAGGCGGCGCGCGCCGTTGCGTTCAGCCTAGCCCACGAATCAAGCGCTGCCTGTGCCGCCTCCACCGCTTTTTGCACTTCACCGGCACCACACAAGGGCGTGCGTCGCAACACCTTACCACTGTCCGGGAGACAGACATCCAGGAACGCAGGCGCCATCGTCAAATAGGCGTGGCCATTGATCCAGAGAGGAATAGCCGGCGCATCATCGGTTTGAAGCATCACATTCCTTTGTTGTAAATTCCACGATCTCAACGCACGTTATCCTGCCACGCATACACCGGCGAAGGACTAGCGCACCCCGTATGATGGTAAGATAATAAGCTGTGCAAAGCGATTAATAGTATTCTGCCGCAGGGCAAAACGGAAGGTTTAACCTTAAAACCTTAGTTCAAACCACAGAGAACACGGAGTGCACGGAGAAAGACAAAAGATTGGCAGAATATTATCTTCGCCCTTTGGGTGAGATATTTCTCTATTTCAATGCTTTGTTTTTCCTTAGGGAACTCCGTGCTCTCCGTGGTTAACTGCATTTTCCAGATTTAACAGAACGGCATGGCGGAACAACAGGTAAACAAAGGGTCAATTCAGGTGATCGAGCGCATGATGTCATTGCTTGATGCCTTGGCCAACACCCAGGAACCGGCAACACTAAAAATGTTGTCGCAGGCCACCGGACTGCACCCATCGACCGCGCACCGCATTCTGGCGGTGATGACCCACTCACGCCTTGTCGTTCGACAAGATGCCAACACTTATGCCCTTGGCATTCGCCTGCTGGAACTGGGGAATATCGTCAAATCACGCATCAATGTGCGTGAAATCGCCTTGCCTTTCATGCGCAACCTGCACGAATCCATCGGCGAAGCCATCAATCTCGGCATCCGTGACCAGGACGAAATCATTTACGTCGAACGCACCTCAAGTGGCCGGTCGCTGGTTCGCGTTGTCTATCTGGTTGGTGGACGGGCTCCTTTGCACCTGACCTCACTTGGTAAGCTATTTCTTTCTGCCGAAAGCGTCGCGGAGGTTCGCGCGTATGCCAAACGCACCGGATTGCCTGGCAAGACACCGCATTCTCTAACCCAACTGGATGCACTGGAAAAAGATCTCGACAAGATCCGCCGGCACGATCTGGCTTACGACAACGAAGAAGCTGAACTGGGTTTGCGCTGTGTTGCCTCGCCGATCCGCGATGAAGAAGGCATTATCGTTGCCGGACTCTCAATTTCAGCGCCGACAGACCGGCACAATCCGGACTGGGCGAACCGCATCAAAGGTACGACTGACGAAATTTCTCGCGCTCTCGGCTATCAGTCTCAGCCATCACGCCCGACCTAATCCGCCCAAAGCAAAAAAAAACACGGCTGGCCGTGTTTTTTATTTGCCCTGACCAAATTCTCAGTATCAACCGGGACGCTTGCTGCTTTCCCGGGCCAGTGCGGCGTGCGTCGGCAATTTGCGGGACGCTTGCGTACTTTCCATCCAGCGTTTGATGCGGTTAGCGTCACCAACACGCGTCAGTCTTCCGGCCGAATCAAGCAGCACGATAACCACCGGTTTGTCAGCGACTCGCGCTTGCATGACCAGACACTTTCCGGCTTCATGGATGTAGCCGGTCTTGGAAAGGCCGACATCCCAGGCAGCGCTCTTAACCAGTGGATTGGTGTTGCGATACGCCATTTCGCGCCCGCCGATTTCTACCATAGCCTCCGGCATCGTCGAAAATTCCCGAATCAGCGGGTAACGGTGTGCCGCGGCAACCATCCTGGCCAGATCATACGCCGATGACACGTTAGTGCTGGACAGCCCGGTTGGATCGTCAAAATGGGTATCTCTCATCCCAAGCGCTTGAGCCTTGACGTTCATCGCTGCGATAAAGGCCAGCATCCCTCCCGGGTAATGGCGCGCCAAGGCATTGGCAGCACGGTTTTCTGACGACATCAAGGCCAGCAACAGCGCAGCTTCCCGCGTCAAGACCGAGCCCACGTGCAGACGCGAGCGGCTGCCGCGCTGGTAATCAATATCGTCATCTGAAATAGCAATCGGCGCTTGCAGACTTGGAGAACTGTCAAGCACGACCATGGCCGTCATCAGCTTGGTAATTGAGGCGATCGGAGCCACGACATTGGCGTTCTTCTGGAACACTGGAACACCACCCGACTGCTCAATGACCAGCGCAGCACCGGACTGCACAGCCAGCTTACGGGTTTCCTGCCACTGTTGTGCACCAGTCGCCACCGGTACGGATTTTTTCTTCTGTACGGCTGGCTTGGCTTTGCTCTTTTCAACGGTCTGCGCGGCATCGACAGTCGTCAGACCGGCGCTGAGCAAGGCCAGAAATAGCAAGGCTGTATTCGGCAGTATCTGCATGAGTGAAACCCTCGGTATTCTTTGTTTATTGCAGCGATATTACATTACTCTATCATTAGATACGATAATGTCAATAAAAATAATAAGATAGCGCGACTTTCTAAGAAACAACATAAAACATATTCAATTGGCAAGAAATGTGGACACTTCATCACACCGTGCCATGGTGTCCTTGTAACCCAGATCAATCAGAGCGCGCGTATAGGTCTGCTCGAACAGCAGATAACTGGCCAGCGCGCCGCCCCGCCGGTTCATCGCGCCTACTCCACGCAATAGCACGCGCACCGGCCAGGGCAGCGTTTGTACGTGTCGTGCCGCCAGGTAATCGAGGCGTTCCGATGGCGAAATGACCAGTGATTTAATCGGACGCAACGGTATTTTGCCCTGCTGCTTGATATCATCAGGAATGGCCGACAAGGTCCGGTTGATGCGCTGCATACGCTCAATATCCACGGCCAGCCCGTCAATGAAGATCGACGACAGCGCGTGCCCGGCAATCTGCGCCAGTGTCGGATAGGTACCGGAGCGCTGACGCTCTACCCGATCAAACATGCGACCGGCACCAATCACCAGCACTTTTTCCGCGCCCAGATGTATTGCCGGCGAAATCGGTGCCAGCTGGCGCATTGAACCATCGCCAAAAAACTCTCGATTCAGGCGAATTGCCGGGAAAATAAAGGGGATCGCGCTGGAGGCCATCAAGTGATCAAGCGTGAGGCGCGTACGGCTACCAAAACGATGCGTTCTTTCCCAGGGCTCCACGTCAGTGCGTGCCTGAAAAAAACTGACGCTTTGACCGGTGGTGTATCCGGAAGCGGTCAGGCTGACCGCATAAAGCGAGCCACGGGCAATTGATCGCCCGATGTTTCGAAAATCCAGTCTTTGTTCCAGCAGCATGCGCAATGGCGTGTTGTCGAGCAGTGACCGTGGCGCTTGCTTGAATGCCCAGCCAAACATCAGAGCGCCCAGCCAGCGCGCGCCGGAAGCAGCAATTCTCAAGGGATCGGCGCGATAGACCTGTTCTGCATGGATATTGCGCCAGACATCGGCCAGTGTCTCAACCGCAGTGCCAAAATTGTCAGCATTGCAGGCCAGGTGGCGTTGATGGCGCCAGCCGAAGTGCCGCAAAGAATCGGAAAAGGATTTTGTTTGGCATCCGGCATCAGCTCGCGAATAGCCAGCAACACACCTGCCTGATAGGCGGCACGCGCGCCGCCACCGGTAAGGATCAATGCCGTTCTACTGTTGCCCATCGGAAAAAGCCCGAGAAAATCATGTTGCGCCGAATAATAACTGGATTGACGCCTGGCAGGGAAACAGCCACCACGAAAGCCCGGCCGGAAATGGATTAGTCCCGCCACGACTAGACAAACGCACAAAACACTCCAAAAACAATACTCAAAATAGCCCCCAACACCGTATACGCAGATTTAGCTGTGGTATGATTCTGGGCGCCCAAACCTTGCAACACCGACGCTGAGCATGCCTAAATCACATCCCCTGCGCTGGAATTCCTCTCCAGCCGCGACCGACACCCCTCCCCTCCCGGAGCCTGCCGGCCTATTCCGGCCACGCGCTCCCATGATTTGTTTTATCAAACTGCCGCTGTGCGGCTCTCCTGTTTTTTCCACTGTCCATTAAAGAGAGTATTGCCATGAGTCAAACTGTCTCCATCAACGCCCCTGATTACGTCAAGCACGAAGGCCTGAAGAAGTGGGTCGCCGAAGTCGCTGCGCTGACCACCCCGGATAAAGTCGTCTGGGCCGACGGCTCGCAAGCCGAATACGACCGCCTGTGCCAGGAACTGGTCGATGCCGGCACCTTCGTCAAACTGAAAAAGCGCAAGAATTCCTTCCTGTGCCACTCCGATCCGTCGGACGTTGCCCGTGTTGAAGACCGCACCTACATCTGCTCGGAAAAGCAGGAAGATGCCGGCCCGACCAACAACTGGGAAGCCCCCGCCAAGATGCGTGAAACCCTCAAGCCCCTGTTCTCGGGCTGCATGAAGGGTCGCACAATGTACGTCATCCCGTTCTCGATGGGCCCCGTTGGTTCGCCTATCGCCCAGATCGGCGTTGAGCTGTCCGACTCGGCCTACGTCGTGGTCAACATGCGCATCATGACCCGCATGGGCAAGGACGTTTTCCCGGTCCTCGGCACCAGCGGTGAATACGTGCAGTGTGTGCACACCATCGGCGCACCGAAGGAAGCCGGCACCAAGGATCCGAAGTGGCCGTGCAACCCGACCACCAAGTACATCGTTCACTATCCTGAAACCCGTGAAATCTGGTCCTACGGTTCGGGCTACGGCGGCAACGCCCTGCTCGGCAAGAAGTGTCTGGCCCTGCGTATCGCATCGAACATGGCACGTGACGGCGGCTGGCTCGCCGAGCACATGCTCATCCTCGGCGTCGAATCGCCTGCCGGTGACAAGCACTACGTTGCCGCCGCCTTCCCGTCAGCCTGCGGCAAGACCAACTTCGCCATGCTCGTTCCGCCGAAGGAAATGAAGGGCTGGAAGATCACCTGTATCGGTGACGACATCGCCTGGATCAAGCCACGTAAGGGCGCTGACGGCGTGACCCGCCTGCACGCCATCAACCCGGAA
>JANNGP010000058.1:0-2241 GCA_031403915.1 Betaproteobacteria bacterium | reverse complement strand
GGGAGACCCGCAACCACAACGCCCTCACCTTTCTGGAACTCGCATCCATCCGCCTCATGCTGCGAAAGCTTTGCAATCACTACTGAAGTGCTGAAACGGACTCTAAGGAAAAATGCGACGCCTCAACCGGTATAGTTCCTGAAAGTGTGCTGTAAATCATTTCAAAAAACTTTGCCGGAACATTCTGCCAATCAAGAATTGGCCGTCGAAAAGGCAGCTTAATAAGCAGGCTTCCATCAATAATTCTGAAACCTTGCATGCAGAAAACTCCAATATACGGGGTGCGGCCAGATGTTAATGGTTAATTAACCATCAACATTTACGAATTGGCAGGGATAACGATTCGCGGGGAAAGTCATGCTGCCGACTATTACAGGACGTGAAGGTGACCGGATCACCGTTGAGGTGGTGATCGATTTGTCTGGCTCAATGCTTGCGGCGGAGGAGTCGATCCTCCAAGGGGTCAATGCGGTTGGAGACGTTGCGACTGGGGAAGCGCTCAAGCGGTTTGATGCGGATGGTGATCCGATCACGATGGGCGGCGCGAAATGGTATTCGAAAGGCAGGCTGCCGAAGGTTTACAACACGCCCTATGGCGTTGTTTCAGTGGACCGTCATGTTTATCAGCCTGCCGAGGGCGGCACGACTTTCTGCCCCTTGGATACCGGGGCGAGGATCATCAGAAAGGCGACGCCCCGGTTTGCCAAGATGGTGGCGCACAAATTCGCCCACGGCGCTGCCACACATGTATTGGAAGACCTGGCTCAGAACCATGGCCGCCCTTGCCTGAAGGCCACTCTGCAGGATTTGGCCACGCATGTCGGGACAGTGGTGCAGGCGAAGGAAGAAAGCTGGAGTTACGCAACACCGGAACTGGGCAAGGTAGCGACGGTTGCGATAGGGGTTGATGGCACCTGCATGCTGCTGTGCGACAAGAATTGGCGGGAAGCCATGACGGGCAGTATTTCGCTCTATGACAAGCATGGCGAGCGCCTGCATACGATCTACGCAGGTGCGGCGCCGGAGCACGGGAAAGAGGTATTCTTCGAGCGCATGACGCGTGAGATCGGCCATGTGAAGTCGCTGTATCCGCGCGCGCATGTCGTGGGCATCGCCGATGGCGCGAAATCCAATTGGGATTTCCTTGGCCCCCACGTTGACGAGCAGGTCCTGGATTTCTACCATGCCAGCCAGTACCTGGCGCGCGCTGCCGCGGTGATTTGCAAGACCGAGCCGGAGCGTGAGCAGTGGCTTGACGAACGATGCCATGATCTCAAGAACAAACATCACGCGGCGCCACGCATCCTGCGGGAGCTGGAAAAAGCCCCAACCACGAAAATGAAGCCGGACCAGAAGAAGGACATGCAGGACTGCATCACGTATTTCGGCAATCACCTGCACCAGATGCGTTACGCCCGCTGCATTGCGAACCACATACCGATCAGATCGGGCGTCACCGAGGCTGCGTGCAAGACATTGGTCAAGCAACGGCTGTGCTGTTCAGGCATGCGCTGGACCCCGGAAGGCGCGCAAACCATCCTGAGCCTGCGGGCCCTTGTGCTCACCGAAACCAGGTGGGACCAGTTCTGGCAAAAGATCAACCAGTACGGCGTTCCTCAAATTTCGATACATTGATAACTGGCCGCACCCGGCAAAGGAAGCCATGAAATCCATCGGAGAGCCGGATGCGGGAAATTCGCATGTCCGGTTCGATGAGCGGGGGCAGGAAACGGAGCAAGGTTCCGCGTGAACATTTGCCACCGCGCCTGTCCTCGACTCTACTGTTGAAATCTTTCTTAAAATCACACTTGGGCCGCAACCCCACTCGCTATCCCCCCATCATCGCCTTTAGCGCCCGGAAGGCCTGCTGCGCTGTATCGCCTTCGATTTTTCCGACGGTGCGGAGGATGTACGATTGCTCGATGGTGGTGAGTTAGGCCATGCGGATCAGCGATGGCGCGGGCAGGCCGGTGCGGGGCGAGGCGGGGACTTCGATGTCGCCGGGGCGTCGGCCTCCATTGGCGCTGGTGATCATGACGATCCAGACGAGCTGGTGCTTTTGGTGGAAACGTGCATCGGAAACGACAAGCGGCGGCTGGGCTATGGGTGTCTGCATAGGGCAGGGGCATCACGACAATGTCAAAGCGCTGCGGCTCAAAGCGTGTCACAGGCTTTGTCATCGGCCTCGCTCGACCCATTCATTAGACCTATTCTGAAACTGCAACCCATTGATAATAAATA
>JANNGP010000057.1:0-3207 GCA_031403915.1 Betaproteobacteria bacterium | reverse complement strand
CCCGACAAAGCCTATGTCTTTACCATCGACGATGACACGTGCGCTGCGCCCCGGGTGCAGGGCAGGGTGCGATGCTTTCTCGAAACGGGCAACGAGCGGGGCAAGAAGCAGTTCGACTTCGCCCTTGATATCGAAGAAATCAACATTGCGCGCAGCGTTACCACTGCTTCCCCATTGTTCGGGAAGGGCGCTGCCATAGGCCAGTGCCGCCAGCTTCCAGGGTTGGCGAAACCCTGCAACGGGAGCGCCTGCCGTGTCACGGAAGAAGCAACGACCCGTCTCAAAAACGCGGACGCGGTTCTGCTTGCGCTTGAGATTGGTGACGACATTGGTAACCAGCCCGCCAATAAGTGTTGAGCGCATCACGCTCATCTGGCTGGCAATCGGATTAGCCAGTTTGATCGGGGTGTGATTCGCCGCAAAGTCGGTTTCCCACGATTCATCAACAAAAGCGAAGTTGACGACCTCCTGGAAGCCGCGATCAGCAATGATCTGGCGAACCTTGGCCAAAGGCCGTGCATCCTCGGTTTGTGGCAGCATGGCCATCGAGGCCTGAGGAGCATGCGATGGAATGTTGTCGTAGCCGTGCACGCGGACGATTTCTTCGATCAGGTCTTCTTCGATCTCGATATCAAAGCGGTAGCTTGGCGGGGTGACGATGAAGTCATCACCGTCGCGTTTGAAGGAGAGATCCAGACGGGAGAAGATTCCGCCAATCTGTTCTGCGGAAAAAATGACGCCTAGAACCTTTGCCACGCGCGCTGGGCGTAGCCGAACCGGTTGCCTTTGGGGCAGGGCGGCTACGGCTTCGCACAAGGAGCCGGCCTGTCCGCCACAGATCTCAAGGATGAGTTGTGTTGCGCGCTCAAGCGCGGTACGCGTTCCACCAAAATCGACGCCACGTTCGAAACGATGTGAAGCATCCGACACGAAACCGAAGCGGCGGGCGCGTCCGGCAATCGCCTTGGGTGCGAAGAAGGCTGACTCAAGGAACATCTCCTGGGTATCGAGTGTAATGCCGCTGTCCTCGCCACCCATGATGCCGGCCATGGCGACCGGATGCTTCTCGTCGGCGATCAGCAGAACGTCTTCCTGGAGTTCAAGTGTTTGTTCGTTGAGTAGCAGAATCTCTTCACCCTTGCGTGCCATACGGGCATGAATGGCACCTTCCAACTTGGCGTTGTCAAAGGCGTGCAGGGGTTGTCCCAACTCAAGCATTACGTAGTTGGTGATGTCGACCAGAGCTGAAATCGAACGGATGCCGCTGCGTTCCAGACGGCGCTTCATCCAGTCGGGTGTGGCGGCGCGACCGTTGACGCCGGCGATGACGCGGCCACAGTACAGTGGGCAGGCCTCCGGTGCATCGAGAATGATTTCGCGTCTGGCCGGGATGCTGACCGGCGTTGCAATGATTTCTGGATAAGCTGCCGGCGTATTGGTCAATGCCGCTACTTCACGTGCCACTCCCGTAAGTGAAAGGCAGTCGGCGCGATTCGGTGTGAGCTTCAGTGTTAGCAGACGGTCGTCGAGATCGAGATAGGCACGGATGTCCTTACCGACCGGCGCATCAGCCGGTAGAACAAGCAGACCCGAGGCGTCTTCGGCAATGCCGAGTTCCTTGGCCGAACAGAGCATGCCGGAAGATTCGATGCCGCGTACCTTGGCGATCTTGATCTTGAAATCTCCGGGAAGATTGGCTCCAGGCAGGGCGCACGGCACTTTCTGGCCGGGTGCAACATTCGGCGCGCCACAGACAATTTGCTGCGGATCACCGCGACCAATATCAACGCGACAGACATTCAGGCGATCCGCGTCAGGATGCTTGTTTACCTCAAGCACGTGGGCGACAACGATATTATCGAAAGCCGGGGCGACCGTTTCCTCCTCTTCAACTTCCAGACCGGCCATGGTCAGGAGGTGCGAGAATTCGTCGCCCGAAATTGTCGGGTTTACAAAGCTACGGAGCCAGGATTCAGAGAATTTCATGGATGATCCATCAAACGAACTGGCGCAGGAAGCGCAGGTCACCATCGAAGAACAGGCGCAGGTCATTGACCCCGTAACGCAGCATGGTCAGGCGATCCGGGCCCATGCCGAAGGCAAAGCCGATGTATTTTTCCGGATCAATGCCGACGTGGCGCAGCACGTTCGGATGGGTCATGCCGCAACCGGCGATTTCAAGCCAGCGGCCTTTGAGCGGCCCGCTCATGAATGCGACGTCGATTTCAGCCGAAGGCTCGGTGAACGGGAAGAAAGAGGGGCGGAAACGCACCTGCAAATCATCGCTCTCGAAAAAGCGGCGCAGGAAATCGGCGACCACACCTTTGAGATCAGCGAAGCTCACATTTTCACCGATCCACAAGCCCTCGACCTGATGGAACATCGGCGAATGAGTTGCATCGGAGTCGACGCGATAGACGCGCCCGGGAGCGATGATGCGGATCTCCGGCATGGTTTTGAGATGAGCGTATTTGGCCACGTGCGCCTGCATGTAGCGCACCTGAATCGGGCTGGTATGCGTGCGCAGCAAGATGTCCTCGGCGACCTTGCCGGAGCCACTCTCGTCGAGGAGATAAAAGGTGTCGTGCATCGAACGCGCCGGATGATCTTCGGGCGTATTCAGTGCCGTGAAATTCTGGAAGTCGGCTTCAATTTCGGGGCCGTCAGCGACTTCAAAACCAATCGAGCGAAACAGTGCCTCGATGCGTTCCAGCGTACGTGTAACAGGGTGCAGGCCGCCGCGCGTTTCACCACGGCCGGGCAGAGTGACATCAAGGGATTCTTCGGCCAGACGGGATTCAAGTGCCAGGTGCCGGATGGCGTCACGACGCGCGTTAAGAGATGCCTCGATGGCCTCTTTGGCGCGATTGATCGCAGCGCCTGCCGGTTTGCGCTCTTCCGGCGACAGCTTGGCCATTCCTTTAAGCAACTCGGTAATCTGGCCGCTTTTGCCGAGGAAGCGCGCCTTGATTTGCTCGAGCGCATCGGGGTCATCCGTTGCTGCGAAAGCGGCTGCCGCCTCTTGTGCTATTTGATCAAGGTTGTGCATGACTTTTCAACATCCACTGAAAAAAAAGGAGGCGCGAGCCTCCCTTTTTAACACGCGTTCAATCAGGCGCCGAGTTGTGCTTTGGCCTGAACGGCCAGAGCGGCAAATGCCGGCTTGTCGAAAACTGCCAGATCCGCCAGAACCTTGCGGTCGACTTC
>JANNGP010000056.1:0-29499 GCA_031403915.1 Betaproteobacteria bacterium | reverse complement strand
GACCGCTCCGACTCCCGCTCCGCTCTCCCCCGTTTCACAGGTGCTCTGCTTATCGGGCTCGTCGCTCCCAGCACGCCTCCCGACTGGCTCGTCGGGTCTTCACTGAAACCGTCGAGATTCTCAAGGGCTTGAAATCACGCTTTGAATCACATCATGGCATCAAGTACTCGGCGGCAGCACTGACTGCAGCGGTAGATCTGTCGGTGCGCTTCATTACCGATCGCCACCTACCGGACAAAGCCATCGATGTCATTGATGAGGCCGGAGCGGCTCAGCGCATTCTGCCCAAATCAAAACAGAAGAAACTTATCGGCAAGCAGGACATTGAGGAAATCGTCGCCAAAATTGCGCGCGTACCGTCAACCCAGGTTTCTACCGATGATCGCAGCGCATTGAAGAATCTTGACCGTGATCTGAAAGCCGTCGTCTTCGGTCAAGAATTCGCGATTGATGCACTGGCCAGAGCAATCAAGATGTCGCGCTCGGGGCTGGGCAATCCGGCCAAACCGATCGGATGCTTTCTGTTCTCCGGCCCGACCGGCGTTGGCAAAACTGAAGTTGCAAGACAGTTGGCCTACTGTCTTGGCAATGAGTTGATTCGTTTTGACATGTCTGAGTACATGGAGCGCCATGCGGTCTCAAGGCTGATTGGTGCCCCGCCGGGATATGTCGGTTTTGACCAGGGCGGCCAGCTGACCGAAGCCGTCACCAAAAACCCGTACTGCGTACTCTTGCTCGATGAGATTGAAAAAGCGCACCCGGACATCTACAACATCCTGCTGCAGGTCATGGATCATGGAACGTTAACGGATAACAACGGGCGAAAAGCTGACTTCCGCAATGCGGTGATCATCATGACGACCAATGCCGGCCAAGAGTCCATTCAAAAATCGAGTATGGGCTTTACCAGCACCAAACAGGCCGGCGATGAAATGATCGAAATCAAGCGCCTGTTCACCCCCGAATTCCGGAACCGTCTGGATGCCACGATTTCATTCAAGGCGCTCGATCATGACGTCATTCTGCGCGTGGTCGACAAGTTCCTGATACAACTCGAAGAACAACTGCACGAGAAAAAAGTGGAAGCTACGTTCACCGACGAACTCAAACTCCACCTTGCGAGCAGTGGATTTGATCCTCTGATGGGTGCGCGTCCGATGGCAAGGCTGATTCAGGACACTATCCGCTCGGCACTGGCTGATGAACTGCTCTTTGGCAAACTCGCCAACGGCGGTCTCGTCACCGTGGATATAGATGACAACAAAAATGTGAAACTGGTGTTTGCAGAAGAAGCCAAAGTCATCGCCTGAACACCTCTCAATCTGGCGCATCCCGTAACACCCCGACACCCATTGCACCGGCCATCCCGGTTCAATGGGTGCCTCTTTCCCATCCAGCCTCGTTGTACAAGAAACGACCTTGACGTCATTTCACGCCTTGTAACCTTGTTTCGCATTGCGGCAAAAGTTTCACAACATGTTGTTTTGTATAATAAACGTTTTGTCTTGTATCTTATATAAGACACTTGATTCCATGAAATATTCACTCTATACTTCCTCTCATCAACTGCCTTGATAAGCAATCGTCCGTTTAAAAACCGGGCAGTGTGATTCTTCATAACTTCCGGCCATTTTCCGGGTTTTTATACGAGGTCAATCATGAGCACACGTGAACAACAAATCGCCGCCCTTGAAAAAGACTGGGATGATAAACCCCGCTGGAAAGGCATCAAACGTGGCTATAAGGCTGCCGACGTCGTGCGTTTGCGCGGCTCGTTCCCGATTGAATACACGCTTGCCCGTCGTGGCGCTGAGAAGCTGTGGAACCTGGTTAACAACGAACCTTACGTCAACTGCCTCGGCGCCCTTACCGGCGGCCAGGCCATGCAGCAGGTCAAGGCCGGCGTCAAGGCCATCTATCTTTCGGGCTGGCAAGTTGCCGCTGACAACAACGGCTATGCCGCGATGTATCCCGACCAGTCGCTGTACCCCGTTGATTCCGTCCCCAAAGTTGTTGAGCGCATCAATAATACCTTCCGTCGCGCCGACGAAATCCAGTGCGCCAGGAACATCGACGCGGGTCACAAGGACTACGTCGATTTCTACGCGCCTATTGTCGCCGATGCCGAAGCCGGTTTTGGAGGCGTGCTCAACGCATTCGAGCTGATGAAAGCCATGATCCGCTCTGGTGCTGGCGGCGTACACTTTGAAGACCAACTGGCCTCGGTCAAGAAATGCGGACACATGGGGGGCAAGGTACTGGTGCCCACGCAAGAAGCCGTGCAGAAGCTGATCGCTGCTCGTTTCGCCGCTGACGTCTGTGGCGTACCGACCCTGGTGATCGCCCGTACCGATGCGGAGGCGGCTGACCTGATCACCTCCGACGTCGACAGTAACGACAAACCCTTTATTACCGGTGAACGCACCAGTGAAGGTTTCTACAAGACTCGCGCCGGCCTTGAGCAATCCATCTCACGCGCCGTAGCCTATGCAGCGTACGCCGACCTGGTATGGTGCGAGACCGGAAAACCCGATCTTGAGTTTGCCCGCAAATTCGCTGAGGGCGTACATGCCAGGCACCCGGGCAAGCTATTGGCCTACAACTGCTCACCGTCGTTCAACTGGAAGAAAAACCTCGACGAGGCAACCATTGCCAAATTTCAGCGTGAGCTCGGCGCGATGGGCTACAAGTACCAGTTCATCACCCTCGCCGGCATCCCCAGCATGTGGTACCACATGTTCGATCTGGCGCAGGACTATGTGGCGCGCGGCATGACGGCCTACGTGGAGAAGGTGCAGGAACCGGAGTTCGCCGCCCGCGAACGCGGCTATACCTTTGTCTCACATCAGCAGGAAGTTGGTACCGGCTATTTCGACGATGTCACCACGGTCATTCAAGGTGGTATTTCTTCGGTGACTGCGCTGACCGGCTCGACGGAAGAAGAACAATTCCACTAACCCATCGCTTACTTGCTATTACAACACAGCCTCTTTTCGCTTGATCAAGCGAATCGGGAAATTCCGCGGATCAACAAGATCAATGAACTGATCGCCATTCAGTCCGGTACGCAGCGGGGATACCACTTTCGCGCCACCAAACACCATTCGTTCAGCAAGTTTTTCAGGATCATGGGTGGTGAAGGCGATATGGCATTCTTCATGACTGAATTTCGAGAACGAATAGTCGCTTCCCGTCTTGTCATAAAACTCAAACGACATCTTTCGCGCCACGTCGCCAACATACGGAACACGGTAATCCCGGAAATTGTTTGCCTTTGCATCAATGTCCTTCGACCACGGAATGACAAGATTCATGAATTCGACATACCACAGCGCGGAGATCATCTGGTTGGGCGTATTAAGCGCAAGATGTTCGAACCGGGTCGCCCCCTTTACCGGGCTGGCGCAGAAAGGGCTGACCCGATGAATCAACTCGATGAACAGCCCATTCGGGTCACGCGCGAACAGCATTTCGTCGCCAACTGCATTGCGGCACATCTTGACTTGCTGGCTGGCGCAACTTGCCTGCAATTTTTCAGCCATTTTCTGGAAGGATTGATGCCCTTCGATGGCAACATGTATCGAATCCACATGAAGATCAGAATAGACATTTCTGATATTGGGAATTGAACTGAATTCAAACTTAAAGTTCTCATCCTTATCGGCCACACACACAAGGTCTTTGTTCCCCGAGGGGACGACTTCAAGTCCAAAATTGTCGACATACCACTGTGCCGTAGCGACCTTGTCTGCGACGTTGACTCGCAGATGTTCAAAACCGACAGGTGACAATGCTTCTCTTTCGTTGTGTGCCATAGCACCCCCAAAAAACAAAGCAAGCACATGCAAAGAATGGTTTCATGTACTTGCTCGATTCAATCTAATGCTCGCTCGCCACACACGTCATCTTATGGAGCGCGGCAAATGAATCTTTCAATCCTGCAGCTTAATCTTCGACAAATGTTTCTTCCCGCTTCTTTTTGATAGCCGGCAGCGTCACAATAACAATCAATATCACGGCGATCGCCAGCAGGCTGGCTGATAGGCCTCGTGTCACAAATATGCTCCAGTCGCCGCGAGAGAGCAGCAATGCCCGGCGCAGGTACTCTTCCATCATTGGCCCCAGAATATAGCCGAGCAGCAATGGGGCAGATTCGAGACCGAGTTTGATGAATAGGTAACCAATGACGCCTAAAATCCCCACCGTCCAAATGTCAAAAGTGGTGTTATTGGTGGAGTACACACCAATAGCACAGAACAGCATAATGGCGGGGAACAGCCAGCGGTAGGGTACGGTTAACAACTTGATCCAAACCCCGATGAGCGGCAGATTCAAAATAACGAGCATCAGATTGCCAATCCACATGGATGCGATCAGCCCCCAAAACAGCGTGGGGTCGCTGGTCATCACCTGAGGGCCGGGCTGAATGTTATGGATGGTCATGGCACCGACCATCAGTGCCATCACCGCATTGGGCGGGATGCCAAGGGTTAAGAGTGGAATAAACGAGGTTTGTGAAGCCGCGTTGTTGGCAGCCTCAGGCGCTGCAACTCCCCGGATGTTGCCCTTGCCAAAAGGTACTTCGCCAGGGCGTAGCTTGGTCTTTTTCTCCAGGGTGTAAGCCGCAAAGGACGCCATCACCGCGCCGCCGCCAGGCAAAATGCCCAATACCGAGCCCAGTGTCGTGCCGCGCAATACTGCGGGAAGCATGTTCCTGAAGTCCTCTTTGGTTGGCATGAGGCCTTTAACAGACGTAGAAAAAACCGTACGTTCACTCGCATGCTTGGAGAGGTTGTTGATGATTTCTCCATAACCAAAGAGACCCATGGCGATGACGATGAAACCTACGCCGTCAGTGAGTTCTGGAATGCCCATGGTGAAGCGCTCCGAACCAGAGTTCAAGTCCGTTCCCATCGTCCCCATGAGCAAGCCGAGTAGGATCATTGCCACAGCCTTGATCAACGAACCGGAGGCCAGGACGACCGCGCCAATCAAGCCCAGGATCATGAGCGAAAAGTATTCGGCGGGGCCGAACTTGAAGGCGACTTCGGTTAGTGGAATGGCAAAAGCAGCCAGCAGCAGCGTGCCGACGCAACCGGCGGCGAAGGATCCCAGGCCGGCAGCAGCGAGCGCCGGACCGGCTCGACCTTGCCTGGCCATCTGGTAACCGTCAATCACAGTGACGACTGACGACGCCTCGCCGGGCAAGTTCACCAGAATGGCGGTGGTCGAGCCGCCATACTGCGCGCCGTAGTAAATGCCGGCCAGCATGATCAGAGCAGACACCGGTGGTAGTGCATAGGTGGTGGGTAGCAGCATGGCGATGGTGGCCACCGGGCCGATGCCGGGCAACACGCCAATCAGGGTACCGAGCAGGCAACCGACAAAGGCGTAAAGCAAGTTGGTCAGCGTAAAGGCAACACTGAAACCGAGCGACAGGTTTGTTATCAGATCCATTTTTGCCTCGTCTTTAGCCAGTGATGAAGGTCGGCCACACCGGGAACTGCAGATTAAGCAGGACAACGAAGGCCAGATAGTTGATGATCGCAAGCACGGTGGCCAGCACCGCGACTGCCTTGAAATTGAACTCTTCACTCGCCAGGCTGGCGATAAAAGTCAGGGCATAAACGCCGACGATCAACCCCATGGGCGGAATGTTTAAGCTAGGCAAACCACCCACCGCCACACCGAAGATCAAATTGGCGGCAATGATGAACACCAGTGGTTTCCAGGCGATACGGCCAACCTTTTCGCCGTCTTCGGTTTTGAGCAGCAGTGAATTCAGGAGGATCACCCCCCCCAGAATGGCCAGCAGGGTACCCAGTATTAGCGGGAAATAACCCGGCCCCATGTTGGCACCATCTCCCACTCTCTGACCGCTGGCTCCCCACGCGAACGCAACCCCTACAGCCATAAACATGAGACCCGAATAGAAATCTTTTTGACTTTTAACAATCACTTCGCTGTCTCCCGTCGATGAATAACGACCAAGGCGAACCATCAGTGCGCTTCGACAGCGCACTGCATCAATATCTCGCACCTAATAAATAGCTATTTTTATGCAGCACGGCCGGCAATCAGGCAGTACTTCAATACGTCCCAATGTACGCTTGCACGTAACATCCGGGGAGCGAGCCCACCGGCAGAACCGGCGGGCTCATCTCTCATCTCTATGCCTTACTCCGGCTTCAGATCCTGCTCACGAACGACGCGCTTGTATAAAGCCAACTCGTCCACGATCTGTTTCTGATACTCCTCGGGGGAATTGCCCACCAAGATACCCCCCGTATCTTCGAGACGCTTTTGCACGCTGGCGTCTGCCAGGGCGAACTTCACGGCGGCATGCAACTTGTTAACGACGTCCTTGGGCGTGTCTTTGGGTGCAGACACACCTAGGAAAGACATGCGGTTAACCGACGGCAGCCCGACTTCGGCAAAGGTCGGCACGTCTGGCATGCTGGCGAGACGTTTCGGAGCCGCCACGA
This sequence comes from Betaproteobacteria bacterium, assembly GCA_031403915.1. Classification (GTDB taxonomy): domain Bacteria; phylum Pseudomonadota; class Gammaproteobacteria; order Burkholderiales; family Rhodocyclaceae; genus Propionivibrio. The sequence continues at coordinate 23,014 of JANNGP010000056.1, read as the reverse complement.
CGATCGGAACGATTCGCTTGTCCTTGATAAAGGGCAGCGACGAGGGCACATTGTCGGAAACGATTTGCACATGGCCGGCGATAGTGTCGTTCAAGGCCGGGCCGGAACCACGATAGGCAATATGGACGGCAAACACCTTGGCCGTGCTCTTGTAGTTCTCGAACATCAGTTGGCCAATGCTTCCGGCGCCAGCGCTGCCGTAGCTATACTTTCCGGGATTATTCTTCAGCAGATCGTGGAAAGTTTTGTAGTCTTTGGCCGGAAACGACGGATTGACCGCGACGACAATCGGCGTTGCGACGACGTTGATGATGTGGGAGAAGTCTTTGACCGAGTCGTAAGGCGTCGCAGCAGGCTTCATCGCCGGGTTGGTGGCCATCGTGGAAACTGAAGACATGAGCAGCGTATAGCCATCAGGCTTTGCCTTGGCGACTTCCGCGGCACCTATCGCGCCACCGGCACCACCCTTGTTAACCACAACAACGGTTTGACCCAGGGACGCGCCCATCTTCTCGGCAATGATCCGGGCAATGAGGTCGGTCGTACCACCGGGCGGGAAGGGCACTACCAGGCTCACCGGTTTGTTGGGGAAGCCTTGTGCCATAGCAACACCAGATACAACGACAATGCCTAAAGTAAAGAATGCGCGACGATAAAAGTGTTTCAGAAACATAGTAGTGCTCCTCATAAAATGACGTTCTTATCAGCGACTTGGATTCGCCGATGTTATAAGCCAACAGGCAACAGCAACCAGCATCTACAGCATCTACAGCAACAACTTTTCGTTTTACGCCATCGCGCCCACCGAAAAAACATGACTATTGTGTGAATATTTTCGGACTTCAACCTGAGCCATTTTGTATTGATTATTTCAGGCCACCCTTCTATGAACAACATTGCGAGATTTGCAGCCTACTTGGGCATTCCTATACCTTAAAAACAGTTCCAGCATTTAGCAACGCACACATTCAGGCTATTCAGAAGAATGCGCAAGCCAAAGATACAGCAATAAGCTTGCCAACCAACATACAGCAATAAGCTTGCCAACCAACACGAGCGGATCATATCACTGGTTTTATGGTAGCCGGACAACATTATTATGGTAGCCGGACAACACTATTATGGTAGCCGGACAACATTAACTTACACTACCAAAGCCTTTCGGCGTTGCAATATGCAACACGTCGCATCGGTTAACAACCAACGCTATCGTGGCAAAACCCACATCCCCTGATGCGCAAATTTCAGTTGTCGCAACGCCGACCCGGGACATGGCCTTCGGGGCACATCCCCTTCGACCGCTCTTGTCAGAATGGCATTGAACATCTAATGACTCAGCGCTTCCCTAGGCAACAATCGCTTATCCAGCCACTCGATCCAGTGCTGAACCTGAATCTCCGCCCCGCCCTGCAATTGCGCAATACAACCAACATTGGCACTGGCAATGCCGGTTGGTGCGCAAGCACTCAGCGCCGCGAGCTTGTTATCGCGCAACTGCATGGAAATCTCACTTTGCAGGACTGAATACGTGCCCGCCGCGCCGCAGCACAAATGGCCGTCAGCAACCGGCGTCAGATCAAAGCCGGCCGTTGTCAGCAGTTTTTCGATACCGCCGCGCAATTTCAGTCCGTGCTGCAAGGTGCATGGAGAGTGAAACGCCAGTTTCTGTCGTTCGACCGGTGTGGATTTTTCCAGCAGCGCGGCCAGCGCAATCTGCTCATCAGCCACAATTTCGCTGATGTCACGCGCCAGCGCCGCAACGCGTGCCGCCTTCGCCGAATAGTCCGGATCGTCCTGCAGCACATGGCCGTAGTCCTTGATCTGCACCCCACAGGCAGACGCGGTGACAACGATCGCTTCCACCTGCTCGATATACGGCCACCACGCATCGATATTGCGCCGGACATCGTCCTGTGCACCCGAAACATCATTCAGATGCTGCCGGAGCGCTCCGCAACAACCCGCCGCCGGTGCCTCAAACAGGTAAATGTCCAGCCGGGCCAGTACACGTTTGGCTGCCCCGTTGATGTTCGGATACATGCTCGGTTGCGCACATCCGGCCAGTGCCAGCATTTTGCGCGTTTGTCCGCCGGGCGCTGGAGCGCCGGCTGTCGTCATCGGCGGCACCTTTGATTTCAAGACGGCAGGCAACAGCGGGCGCACCATCTGACCCAGCTTCATTGCTGTCCCGATCAGTGCCGGGCGCGCCATAACCTCGCGCAGAACGATTCGCAGCAGCTTGTCGACCCCGGTGCGCGGAACTTGCTCTTCCACCACAGCGCGGCCAACTTCCAGCAGGCGCGAGTAATGCACGCCCGACGGGCAGGTCGTTTCACACGACCGGCAGGTCAGGCAGCGATCCAGATGCAGGCGTGTTTTCTCTGTTGGCTTCACGCCTTCGAGCATCTGCTTGATCAGGTAAATGCGGCCGCGCGGTCCGTCGAGTTCGTCACCAAAAATCTGATAGGTCGGGCAAGTGGCGGTACAAAATCCGCAATGCACGCACTTGCGCAGAATGGCCTCTGCCTCCTGACCGGCGGAAGTGTCACGGATAAAATCGGCGAGATGTGTTTCCATCAGAACTCCGAAAACATGCGGCCGGGATTAAAGATACCCTTCGGGTCGAAGGTGGCCTTGAGACGGCGATGCAGAGCCATGATCGGATCGGGCAATGGGGCGAAGGTGCCAACTGCCGTCTTGAGTTCGGTGTGAGCACGGTAAAGCGTCGCGCTACCACCAACGGCGGCAGCCGCCGTGCGGATCTTTGCGGCGGGCGCGTCCAGGCGCAGCCAGCGCTGCGCACCGCCCCACTCTATCAGCGTCTCACCGGGCAAGTCGATGACGGGCGCGACGGAGGGTACGGACAAGCGCCATAGCGGAGCGTCACCCGTGAAAAAGGATAATTTTTGGTCACGCAGATCGTCCCAGAATGCGCCGACATCTGCCGTGCTACCCGTCGTACCGACGCCACCTTCAGCGCCGCCGAGTTTTTGCTGCGCGGCTTCCACTGCTGCGCGTGCGCCGACCAGGCGCAAAGTCAACACACCAGCATGCCACATGCTGGCCACGATGGGCAGCGGCCGCCCGGCCCAGCGATTAAGTTGATCGAGCGCCTCCGCCTGCCCCATCTCGAAGCGCAGCGTGGCCTCGGCGACCGGCTTGGGCAATACTTTGAGAGACACATCGAGGATCAGACCCAGCGTACCGAGACTGCCGGCGATCAGACGCGAGACATCGTAGCCGGCGACGTTCTTCATGACCTGGCCACCGAAAACGAGTTCGCGTGCTGCGCCATCAAGCAAGCGCACACCGAGTACGTAGTCGCGTACGCTACCTGCACTGACACGGCGCGAGCCGGAGAGGCCGGCAGCCACCACGCCGCCGATGGTACTGTCCACACTGAAGCGTGGCGGCTCGAAGGGCAGGTACTGCTTACTCGCGGCGAGGGTTGCCTCGATTTCGGCGAGCGGCGTACCGCAGCGCGCGGTGATCACCAATTCGGTCGGCTCGTAGGCAACAATGCCCGTGTGTTTCCGCGTTTCCAGTATTTCGAACATCTCACCCTGCGGTGCGTTGCCATAGAAATCCTTGCTGCCAGCACCGCGAATACATAGTGGCGCGCTGGTAGTGCGCACGCGTTCTATCAATTGTGCGGTGATATCGTTCATACCGCTTTCCTCTCACCATGGCCGGCGCTGCCAGTTAGCCGGTACTCGGAGCAGCGCCGTGGTGTCGGCACGACCTTACCCGGGTTGAGCAGGCCTTGCGGATCGAAGGCGGCCTTGAGGGCGCGGAAAGCGTCGAGCTCTTCGGGTGAAAACTGCACGCACATCTGGGCGACTTTCTCGAGGCCGACGCCGTGTTCACCGGTAATGGTGCCACCGACTTCCACCGACAATTCAAGGATGCGCGCGCCAAACGCGGTGGCGCGATCAACCTCACCCGGCACGTTGGCGTCGAACATGATCAGCGGATGCAGGTTGCCGTCGCCGGCATGGAAAACGTTAGCGCAACGCAGACCATACTCCCGTGATAGTTCGGCGATACGGATCAGCACACGAGCGAGATGCTTGCGCGGAATCGTACCGTCCATGCACAGATAGTCTGGCGTGATGCGGCCGACTGCCGGAAACGCCGCCTTGCGACCGGCCCAAAAATTTAGCCGCTCGGCTTCGCTTTGCGATATGCGCAGCTGACGCGTACCGGCCTGTTCGAGCACCGTTTTCATCGCTGCGATCTCTTCTTCCACTTCTTCGGGCGTGCCGTCGGATTCGGCGAGCAGAATGGCCTCGGCGTCGAGATCGTAGCCGGCATGCACGAAATCCTCGACGGCGTGTGTCGCCTGCTTGTCCATCATCTCCAGCCCGGCGGGAATGATGCCGGCGGCAATGATGGCCGCTACCGCGTTACCGGCCTTGGTCATGTCGTCAAAGGACGCCATGACCACTTTCGCCACCTGGGGCTTGGGCGTGAGCTTGACCGTAGCTTCGAGCACGATGCCCAGCATACCCTCGGAACCGATCATCAGCGCCAGCAGGTCGTATCCGGGGGTATCCAGGGCATCGGCACCGATCTCGATGATCGTGCCATCGACCAGCGCGACGCGCAGCTTGAGGATGTTGTGCACCGTCAGGCCGTACTTAAGGCAATGCACCCCCCCGGAATTCTCGGCGACATTGCCGCCGATGGTGCAGGCGATCTGCGAGCTAGGATCAGGCGCATAGTAAAGGCCGTGAGGTGCGACGGCCTCGGAAATCGCCAGATTACGAACACCCGGCTGCACGCGTGCCGTGCGCGCCAGCGGATTAACTTCCAGAATCCGCATGAATTTGGCGAGGGAAAGGATCACCCCGCCAGCTACCGGCGTCGCGCCACCCGAGAGACCGGTGCCCGCGCCGCGCGCCACCACAGGCACACCAAGCTGATGGCAAACTTTCAACACAGCAACGACTTGTTCCTCGTTCGCTGGCAGGGTGACGACCCGTGGCAACTGGCGGTAAGCGGTGAGTCCGTCGCACTCGTAGGGCTTGATATCCTCGAGGTCGGCCAGCACAGCGCCGGGCGGCAGGATAGCGGCAAGCGCTGTTAGCAGGATAGCGCTGTCGACCTCGGGAAAGTCCGGGTTAGGTTCGTGCGAGTGCATTCTGGAGGGCATGGATACCTCTCGTATGTAAGCGCCGATAAATAAAGAGCGGCGTAGCAGATGCGATTCTCTTGCAGACTAACAGGGGTGTCTAGTACAAGAAAGTCAAAACTGTTATCAGGCAGACACAGAGAAAGCGAATCGGTACAAGACCGCCAGCCCCTTGTGTCCTGCCAACCCGGACTTTCACCGCTTCGGCACTTACTCTTCCTTAATCCAATAGTCCCGGTGTGCTGAATTGTTCTTTCAGGTAGTTGATCCACAGACGCACACGCAAAGGCAAATGGCGGCGCTGGGGAAATACGGCATGAATGCCGACCGGCGGTGCCGCATGATTTTCGAGCACCGACATCAGCCGCCCTTGACGCAGATCACCACCGACTTCCCACATGGAACGCCTGGCCAATCCCATACCGGCAAGCGCGCACTCGCGCAGCACAGCCCCATCATTCAAAAAAAAGCGACTGGATGGCTTGAACTGGACGGGCTGGCCTTTCACCACGAAATCCCAACATGTCTGGGTGGTCAAGGCAAGGCACTCGTGGGCCGCCAGATCATTCAGGTTCTCCGGGCTCCCGCAACGTTCCAAATAGGCCGGACTACCGACGACGACGCGGCGCATTTCGCCCAGGCGTACCGCGACAAGACTCGATACGTGCAGCGCGCCCAGACGCACGGCGCAGTCGAAGCCTTCATTCACCAGGTCTACGGTGCGATCCGACAAATCCAGATCGGCACTGATCTCGGGATGCTCGGCAAGAAACGTACGAAGTAGCGGGGCGACATGAGCGCGCCCAAAGCCTGCAGGGGCTGCCAGTTTCAGGTGCCCGTTTGCCCGCACACTACCCTGAGAGACGCTTGTCTCGGCATCCTCCAGATCACGCAAAATGCGCTGGCAATTTTCCAGATAAGCACTTCCCTCGGAGGTCAACGACACCTTGCGCGTAGTCCGCACCAGGAGTTTGATGCCCAGCCGCTCCTCCAAAGCATCGATGCGCCGAGTGATTACCGCCGGAGCTACGCCCTCCGCCTGAGCCGCCGCCGATAGCCCGCCCCGCATCGCAACAGCCACAAAGGATTCAATTTGCTTGAGTCGAGCCATAACACCCCCGTTACTGCGCAGGATTATATTTCTTTTTCGCAAAGATCATTTGTATTTAAAGCTGTTTGTTAAACCGAAGCGAGCGGGTACCTTGCTAATGTTAATAATTTATAACCAGGAGAAACCTTATGTCAAAAATGCGAGCAGTCGATGCGGCCGCCCTTATCCTGCGTCTGGAAGGCTGTGATACCGCCTTCGGTGTGCCGGGCGCAGCCATCAATCCTTTCTACTCCGCCATGAAGAAAAATGGCGGTTTCAAGCATTATCTGGCTCGCCACGTTGAGGGCGCGTCGCACATGGCCGAAGGCTATACCCGGGCCAAGGCCGGCAATATTGGCATTTGCGTTGGCACTTCAGGCCCGGCCGGCACGGATATGATTACCGGCCTTTACTCAGCGTCTGCCGATTCGATTCCCATGCTGTGCATCACCGGTCAGGCGCCACGCGCACGCCTCTACAAAGAGGATTTCCAGGCCGTGGATATCGAGTCGATCGCCAAACCAGTGACCAAATGGGCCGTCACCGTACGCGAGCCGGCGCTGATCCCCAGCGTATTCCAGCAGGCTTTTCATATCATGCGCTCCGGCCGACCCGGCCCGGTGCTCATTGATATGCCGTTTGACGTGCAAGTGGCTGAAATTGAGTTCGACCCTGAGACCTACGCGCCGCTGTCTGTGCACAAACCGGTCGCCACACGCGCCCAGGCGCTGAAGGCCATGCAGATGCTCAACGCATCCGCCCGCCCACTGATTGTCGCTGGTGGCGGCATTCTAAACGCCGCCGCCGAGAAAAAGCTGGTCGAATTTGCTGAACTCGTCGGTGTGCCGGTAATTCCTACCTTGATGGGTTGGGGCGCGATTCCCGACGACCATCCGCTGATGGCCGGCATGGTCGGTCTGCAAACCTCGCATCGCTACGGCAACGCGACGATGCTGGCCTCCGATTTCGTGCTTGGCATTGGCAACCGCTGGGCCAACCGACACACCGGATCGGTGGATGTTTACACGAAAGATCGCAAATTCGTGCATATCGACGTTGAGCCGACCCAGATCGGCCGCGTTTTCGGCCCGGATTTTGGCATCGCCTCTGACGCCGGCGCCGCCCTGGATGCGCTAATGGTCGTGGCACGGGAAATGAAAGCCAAGGGCGAACTCGCCACGCGCACGGACTGGGCAGCCGAATGCCTCAAGCGCAAACAGACCATGTTGCGCAAGAGCGATTTCACCGACGTGCCCATGAAGCCCCACAGTGTCTGGCATGCCATGAACGCCTATTTTGGCCAGACGGCGCGCTATGTCACGACCATCGGTCTGTCGCAGATTTCCGCCGCGCAATTTCTCCATGTCTACAAACCACGCCACTGGATCAATGCCGGACAAGCCGGTCCGCTCGGCTGGACGTTACCGGCAGCCATCGGTGCCAAGGTCGCTGATCCCGCCACGGAAGTTGTCGCCATTGCCGGCGACTACGACTTCCAGTTCATGATCGAGGAACTGGCCGTGGCTGCACAATTCAAGGTGCCGTTCATCCAGGTTGTGGTCAACAACGCCTATCTCGGCCTCATCCGGCAGTCACAGTTGAACTTCGATATGGACTACTGCGTGCAACTCTCCTTCGACAATATCAACGCCCCGGAAGTCAATGGTTACGGGGTCGACCACGTGACAGTCGCTCAGGGTCTGGGCTGCAAGGCGATACGCGTTCATCGTCCGGAAGAGATCGCCCCGGCCTTCGATCAGGCGCGCGCCTGGATGAAAGAACACAGCGTCCCAGTGGTCGTCGAGTGCATCCTCGAACGCGTGACCAATATTGCCATGGGCACTGAAATCAACGCGGTTCGTGAGTGGGAAGCGACGCTGGACGTTACCGCCTAGAACGCTAAAATTGCAACCAGGCCGATTCGATGGGGTGCCACAACAATGCGCTGCGCACTGTTGTGGCGCTCAATCGCTGGTGTGCGCCGAACCGACCCCCGGTGCGCGCTGCATGATTTCGATAAATTAAATAGCTTTTGTCAATAATAATCAATCCATAGCCTTATTGTAGGGTGCATAATCGATTTAATGCCATGAAGATACATGGGCATTTCTTATAACCGGAGGAGATTACAATGATTTGGCAACAGATATACGATCCACTTGGGAACATGGTTCTCAGTACCATCTTCGCTGCGGTCCCTGTCGTAGTCATGCTCGTTGGCCTCGGCTTCCTGCACATGAAGGCGCACATCGCCGCTGGTGCTGGCCTGATCGCCGCCATCCTGATCGCTGTCGTGATCTACGGCATGCCTATGGAAATGGCCGGCAAGGCAGCGCTCCTAGGCGGCCTCGTTGGCTTGCTGCCAATCGGCTGGATCGTGCTTAACATCATCTTCCTGCACCAACTCACCGAACAGAGTGGCTCGTTCCAGGTGCTGCAGGACTCCATTGCCGGCATTACCGCCGACCGTCGCCTGCAATTGCTGCTGATTGCCTTCGCCTTCGGTGCCTTTTTCGAAGGCGCCGCCGGCTTCGGCACGCCGGTAGCCGTCACCGCCGCGATCCTGATCGGTCTCGGCTTCTCGCCACTCGCGGCTTCCGGCCTTTCGCTGATCGCCAACACGGCACCGGTGGCCTACGGGGCACTCGGCACACCGATCATCACGCTGGCCAAGGTGCACGGCTACGACGTCATGGCGGTCTCGGCGATGGTCGGTCGCCAACTGCCGTTCTTCTCGGTAATTGTTCCATTCTGGCTGATCTGGGCTTTCGCCGGTCGCAAGGGCATGATGCAGATCTGGCCCGCGATCCTGGTCTGTGGTGTCAGCTTCGCCATCCCGCAGTTCTTGGTCTCGAACTACATCGGACCAGAACTGGTCGACGTCATCGCAGCAATGTCCTCGATGATCTGCACGGGTCTGTTCCTGCGCGTCTGGCAGCCCAAAGAGATATGGACCTCGGTTTCGCTCAAGGGGCATGAGACTGACGGCGGCGAAGGCCGCATCGCACCCCCTCCCACCGTCCATCCACGCGCCGACGTGATCCGCGCCTGGTTGCCTTGGGTCATTCTCACCGTGTTCGTCTTTGTCTGGGGCCTGCCAGTCGTCAAGACCTATTTAAACAGTATCTACATGCCAAAGTTCGAGATCAGCGGCCTGCACTTGATGATTGAAAAAATTGCGCCGGTCGTCCCCAAGCCCACTAAGGAAGCTGCGGTATATGTCTTGAATATGCTCTCGGCCACCGGTACCGGCATCCTGATTGCCGCCCTGATCGGCGGTCTGGCAGCAAAGTTCACCTTAGGGCAACTGGTGTCGGCCTATGGTCGTACCATCTGGCTGGTACGCTACTCGATTATTACCATTGCCCTGATGCTGGGTCTGGGCACGCTGACCCGCTACTCCGGCCTCGACACGACACTGGGGCTGGCCTTCGCCGGTACCGGCATGTTCTACCCCTTCTTCGGCACCCTGATGGGCTGGATGGGTGTTGCGCTGACCGGATCGGATACTGCCTCGAACGTGCTTTTTGGCGGCATGCAGAAGGTCGCAGCAGAACAGCTCGGACTGTCGGCAAACCTTATGGGCGCGGCTAACAGTTCGGGTGGCGTAATGGGCAAGATGATCGACGCGCAATCCATCGTCGTCGCCTCGACTGCCACGCGCTGGTTCAACCACGAAGGGGAGATCCTGCGCTACGTCTTCTTCCACTCCATTGCACTGGCTTGTCTGATGGGTCTGTTTGTCACGCTGCAAGCCTACGTCTGGCCCTTTACCGCAATGGTTATCTGGTAATCAGGAGAAAACGCATTATTGTCGCGCTGCTGATGCGCGAACAATAAAACTCTACTAAAGCCCTCAGTTGCTTCGCCGCATCTTACGTATGCCGGCGAACTGCTGGGGGTTTTTTCGAGCCAAAGCAAGTCATTTCGGATTAGTAGCAGGAGGTAGCTTAGTGCGAGCCAGATCAGCGGCACACTGGTGTGTCCGATTTTTCCGAAAACACGCTTGCTGCCATCCACAAACGATCCTATAAATGAAGCCGAGGCAATCCTGCGCAAGTGCGTGCATTGCGACTTCTGTACCGCGACCTGTCCGATCTACCAGTTGCTCAGCGACGAACTCGACGGGGCTTTCTGCCACGGCTGGTCGGCAGCGTTGCGAAAATCTGGTGCGCATCTCGACCATTTTCTTGATACTGGTTCGCGAAGACGAGTCAGCCGGAAAATAGACCGAAAATAGACCGCCACTTCACGGCAGGTCTTGATTTGCCGCCCTTCCAAAGGGAGATTGCAGTCATTTTCGTTAATGCTTTGTTGACGAATGCACTGCAACTTTTCTTGCATAACAAACTCTTATGCATGACGAAAGTCATTCCCTCAACCATAACTTGAGGCGGCTCTAACGCTGAGACAATTTCTTTCGGGCTACATTTTTTACCTCATAAACACAAAATCTTTCTTCCTCAGAGCGCACCATGACGACGACCCTCGAACTGCAATCCGGAATCCTAGCTGCCTATCCCGACGTATTCACGCCTGAAGCCCTTAGCGCCCTGGAGGCGCTGGCCCCGCTCAACCAGCGCCGCCGCGAGCAAATGGCCGCCCGCACGGCACTGCGCAAGCGCCGGCATGATCAGGGAATCCGGATCGACTTTCTCAATCCTGAGTCACTGATTCCCGGCACCCAGATCAAGGTGGCCGACGCCCGCTCGGGTAACTTCGACGGTGCTGTGATTCCGCCCGACCTTCAGCGCCAGTGGATTCAGGGAACCGGACCAGCCACCAAGCCCCGTTCGGATGTACGTTCAGGCATTCGCAACGTAGCCTACGCGCTGTTATCCGGCGCCGATGGCTGGATGTTCGACGGCGAGGATGCGCTGGGCCAGTTGGGCAGGATGTCGCTGGACAACCAACGCAACCTGAAGCTCGCCATCGCCCGGGATCCCCTTTTTATGGAGGTGGCAGAAGAAGTCGCCGTCGAAATGAACAAATGGGCCCAAGGCTTCTTCGGCAAGCCGATTATTGAAGACTGGTGTAAGCAGCTGGACTTCACCACACTGATCTTCCGCTGCCGTGGGCTTCACCTGGACGATCGTCACATCCGCCTGAACGGACACAGTTTCTCTGCTTCGATCACCGATATGGTGTTATTCGTGGTGAACAACTACAAGCCGCTTCAGGCCGCCGGACGCAGCATCGTCCTCTACCTGCCCAAGACCCAGACCGCAGAAGATGCCGCCTGCTGGAACAGCTTTATCCTGGCACTGCAGGCACATCTGGGGTTGCCCGTTGGCACCATCAAGGCTTACGTGCTGGTGGAACAGATTGAACAGTGTTACCAGCTCATGGAAATTCGCGCCGCGCTCTCCCCGCACTTCGTGGGCTTCAATACCGGCCGCTGGGATTACATCAACAGCGTATCGGACGCCATGGCCTGGGACAAAACCTTCGTAAATCCCAACATCCAGGCCATCACCATGACCTATGGCTATATGAGGGTCTACGAGGATCGCGTGCGACGCGCCATGAACACACCGGATCGCAACGGCCGCTTCGCTCTTTGGCAAGGGGGCATGGAACCCAACATTCCCGTAGGTTCTGCGGCCGGGGTCTCCGCGAGCATGGCGAAAGCCGTGGCCGGCGCCGAACGCGAGCAGCGTGAAGGTGCCTCCGGCAAATGGGTGGCACACTGGAAGATGGTCAATATCGTCCGGCCGGTGTGGGCAAAGGTGGGGCAGGCCAATCAGATAGGCCGCTCCTTCCCGCCACTCACCTACACCCCGGAAGATGCTGCCGGACTTACCCTACTGGAGCCTGCACCACGCACTATCGCCGGCGCCCGGGATCTGCTCTCTGTGGCCCTCCAATACGGAAACGCCTTTCTGCGGGGATATCAGGCGGCGGCTTTAAAGCCTGCTGACTTCTTCGGCAACGACGACGTACTCTACCTCATGGAAGACATGGCTACGGGCGAGATCCGTCTGTCCATCCTGTGGGAGTGGATCCACAAAGGCGCCACCCTGACCGAAGCCGATGCCGGCACGGGCTGCGCAGTCGGGACACCGTTCACCATGGCGCTTTTCGCGCGCCTGCTGGAAGAAGAATATGTAAAACTTCTAAAGGCTGGCAACAAGGATGTGCACGATGACTCGAAGGCCACGACCCTGCCCATTGCCCGGGCCATTGTGACGACCTACATTCATAGCGACATCAAGGCTCCGTGGTACGTTGACCTGCTCAATATCAACCTTGAACAGGATGACCTCGCCGTTGCCGAAAGCCGCATCAACCGGTTTCTGGCGGCATTCAAGAAGGACGGCACCCGCATCACCGAGAATCTGGATTTCTGATTTGTACGATAGTTGTGTCCTAGCCCCCGTGGGAAAGCGGTTTTAACCACGGCGGGCTGCGCGCTACATCACCACTTGCGTCCCGAGTTCGACGACGCGGTTGGTCGGGATCTTGTAGAAACTGGTGGCGCTGCTGGCATTACGGAACATGAAGATGAACAGCTTCTCGCGCCAAAACATCATCTCCGAATGCATCTTGGGGATCAGCGTCGCGCGCCCAAGGAAGAACGACGTTTCCATCATGTCCATTTTCACCCCCTGCGTGCCACACAGGACAAGCGCCTTGGGAATATCCGGCTCGTCCTTGAAACCGTATTGCACGGTAACCCGGTAGAAATCACCCTGTAACTTGCTGATTTCAACCCGGTCGATTTCCGGCACATAAGGCACATCGAAAACTTCTACCGACACAACCAGCACCCGCTCATGCAACACCTTGTTGTGCATCAGGTTATGCAGCATGGAGTTGGGCACACGCGAGTTATTCGAGGTCATGAAGACTGCCGTTCCGGGAACGCGGGTCGGCGGCATGATCATCAGCGCGTCGATGAAACCCTCCAGTTCGATCGCCTCGCCGCTGGTACGCTTTGCCAGCAGATAGCCGCCGCGCTTCCAGGTACTCATCAACAGAAAGATTAACGCACCAGCCGCCAGCGGAAACCAGCCGCCATCGGGAATCTTCAGCAGGTTGGCGAACAGGAAAGTCAGTTCGACCACCATAAAACAGGCAAAGAGCGCAACCGCTTTGGGCCAGCCCCAGCCCCAGCTTTTAGCCGCGACAAAGGTAGCCAGTATCGAAGTGATGACCATGTCGCCGGTCACCGCAATGCCGTAGGCGCCGGCCAGATTGTTGGTGGTCTTGAAACCGAGGACGAGGATCACCACGGCCAGGAACAAGCCCCAATTCACCCCGGGAAGGTAGATCTGCCCCTGCTCTTGCTCTGAGGTGAACTTCACATCAAAGCGCGGTACAAAGCCGAGTTGCATGGCTTGACGGGTGACCGAGAAGGCGCCGGAAATCACGGCTTGCGAGGCGATGACGGTGGCGGCGGTGGACAGAGCGACCAGGGGATAGAGCGCCCACGTCGGAGCCAGATGGTAGAAGGGGTTACTGACGGCGCCCGGTTCAACCAACAGGAGCGCACCTTGCCCAAAATAATTAAGAACCAGCGCGGGCAGTACAAAACCAAACCAGGCTTGACGGATCGGTTTGCTGCCAAAGTGACCCATGTCGGCATACAGGGCTTCGGCGCCGGTTACCGAGAGGACTACGGCTCCCATGGCGACAATGGCAATGCCGCTGTTCTCGATCAGGAAGACGATGCCGTACGCTGGGTTGAATGCTTTGAGCGCTCCCGGGGAGGCCATCAGGTTGTAGCCGCCCAGGATCGCCAGGGTGGAGAACCAGAGCATCATAATCGGGCCAAAGAGGGCGCCGATCGAGGCGGTACCCCGTTTCTGAAAGAAGAACAGGCCAAATAACACGAGCAGGGTCAACGGGATTATGTAGGGCTGGAATGCCGGGGTAGCGACTTCGAGACCTTCGAGGGCGGAGAGAACGGAAATCGCCGGGGTAACCATGCCGTCGCCGTAGAACATGCCGGCCCCAAGCAGCCCGGTGAGCATGATAGCGCGCTCGCGCTTGGGGTTGCCTTTGGCGTCTTGCAGCGCCAGGGCGATGAGCGCCATGATGCCGCCTTCGCCCCGGTTGTCGGCGCGCATGATGAAGACGACGTATTTGATCGAGACAATGACAATCAGCGACCACAGGATCAGGGAGAGAATGCCGAGTATGTTCTCGGGGGTCAGCGGTATCGGGTGGTTGCCGGCAAAGACTTCTTTGAGGGTGTAGAGCGGGCTGGTACCAATGTCACCATAAACAACGCCAAGAGCTGCCAGCGCCATGGCTGCTTGCGCTGATTTGCTCTGAACTGCGGATTGATGCATCAACCTTACCCCTTAAATCACCGAACCAACAGTACAAAAAAGACCCGCCATCTTACTGCTATCTTTGGGTATTGGCTAGAATCCGCAGAACTGAAGGCTCCAGCTCGGGAGGGATTCCAACTTTCGCATCCGTTATCTCTGCGCCACTGCTCACGAATTTGACTGCGCATTAACGTCCGGTAATACTTGCAGCATTAAAGCATAAACAGACAATCACTTCTTGGCCGAAAAGAGACCATCATGCAAGATCACTCACTTAAATATTTGCAACTGCTCTCGGAAAAATACCCGTCGATACCGGCAGCCTCTACGGCAATCATCAATTTCACATCCCAGCTTCAACTCCCCAAAGGGACAGAGCACTTTCTTTCAGACATCCACGGCGAGTACGAAGCGTTTCAACATGTTGTGCGCAACGGCGCCGGATCGATCTGGCGCAAGATCAATGAAACCTTCGCCAACACCATGTCAAAGTCGGAACAACGGAATCTGGCAACGCTCATTTACTACCCTGAGTTAAAAACGCCGCTGATGCTCCAGTCCGTCCCAAACAAGGATGAGTGGAGCCGGCTGACACTGGTCAGGCTGGTTAAATTCTGCAGGATGCTTAGCGCCAAATACCGGCGCGAAACAGTCCGCAACTTTTTGCCCCGACACGTCGCCGAAACCATCGAAGAATTGCTCTACGATCAGGAAGGCGTCGAACACAAAACGGCCTACTATCAAAGCCAGATCGACACCATTGTTTCGACGGGCAGTGCGCAGGCTTTCATCACCTGTCTTGCCGAGCTGATTCAGCGGCTGGCGGTTGAGAAACTGCACGTCATTGGTGACATCTATGATCGCGGCCCCGGCGCACACCTCATTCTGGATGCCTTGATGGAGTACCACCAGGTCGACATCCAGTGGGGCAATCACGACATCCTGTGGATGGGCGCAGCAGCCGGCAGCGAAGCCTGCATCGCCAACGTCATCCGCGCCAGCCTGCGCTACGGCAACATGGAAACACTGGAAAACGGCTACGGCATCAGCGTGTTGCCACTGGCTTCGTTTGCCCTGGAAACCTACAAGGATGATCCCTGCGAACTATTCATCCCCAGAATTTCTGAAAAGGACGCCTTCACCAGCCAGGAAATCCGCCTGATGGCGCAAATGCAAAAAGCCATGGCCATCATTCAGTTCAAGCTGGAGAGTCAAGTTATCAAGCGCCGGCCGCACTACCAGATGGAGGACCGCCTGCTGCTCAACAAGGTCGACTACGCGCACGGCACCATCACGCTGGACGGTGTTGACTACCCTCTGCTCGACAAACTCTTCCCGACCATTGACCCTAAAAATCCCGACGTGCTGACGGTCGAAGAACAAAACGTAATAGACAAGCTCAGGCTTTCCTTTGCCAACAGCAAGAAACTCCAGCAACACGTCCGTTTCCTCTTCTCGAAGGGCAGTCTCTACCTGATCCATGACGGTAACCTGCTCTATCACGGCTGTATCGCGATGGAAGAAGACGGCGGCTTCAAGTCTTTCAACGTTGACGGGAAATCCTTTGCCGGAAAGGAATTTCTTGACCGGGTGGATCGCCTCGCCCGCCAGGGCTACTTTGCCACTGACAATCCGGCACAAAAACAATACGGCATGGATGTCATGTGGTTTCTGTGGTGCGCCCCCATGTCACCGCTCTTCGGCAAAGAAAAAATGGCCACCTTCGAGCGATACTTCCTGGAAGACAAATCAACCCACGCCGAAAAACGCAACGCCTACTACACCCTGCGCGACACAGAAGAAAACGCTTGCACGATTCTTGAAGAGTTCGGCCTGAACCCAACAACCGGGCACATCATCAACGGCCACGTGCCGGTCAAGGTCACCAAAGGTGAGCGGCCGATCAAGGCCAACGGCCGGCTGCTCGTCATCGACGGCGGTTTCTCCAAGGCCTACCAGAAGCAAACCGGCATTGCGGGTTACACCCTGATTTCTAACTCGCGCGGTTTGCTGCTCGCCGCGCACCAGCCTTTTGAGTCCACCCAGAAAGCCGTATCCGAGGAACTGGATATCGATACCGAAACGGAAATTATTGACAGCCACCCGAACCGGATGCGCGTGCGCGACACTGACCGGGGCCGCGAAATCCAGGGGCAGATCGACGACCTCCAGGCTTTGCTGCACGCTTATCGTGAAGGCCTGATCAAGGAACACAGTTTGCAATAGCAGACTATCTTCCGCAGGACGCAACGGCCTCGACAGTCTGACTATCGAGGCCGTTTTCAATTCTGCAGCGCCCAAAAATCAACTCAATATTATTTTCCCGGTTGAAACAACTGCTTACAAGATTTACGGAATTTCGCTGGAATGCAATTCAGGCCGGACGTCAAATAGGCTCCGTCGACACCCCGAATCAGAACACCCCATTTACAGGAGATCAACATGAACGCAAAACAACTTACCCTCAGCATCGTACTGGCCGGGCTGTTTTCCACCTCGGCCATCGCCCAAAGCACACTCAGAGAAATCGAACGCAACGTTAATCAGCAGGAACGCATCGAACAGGGACTGCAATCCGGCCAACTGACGACCCGCGAAGCATCGCGTCTCGAACGCGAAGAAGCGCGAGTCGAGACGATGCAGTCGAGAGCACTGAGTGACGGCCGCCTTGACCCGCGCGAAGCGCAGCGCATCAATGCCGCACAGAACCAGGTCAGCCGTGACATCTATCAGGAAAAGCACGACGCCCAACTCGGCAACCCGAACTCTGCTTCTTCACAAAGAATGCAGGCCGACGTTCAGCGCAATATCAACCAGCAACAACGCGTTGAGAACGGCATCCGCTCGGGTCAGCTGACTAATCGCGAAGTCAGCCAGATCGAACGCCGGCAGGCGCAAACCAATCGCATGCAAGCCCGTGCCGGCGCCGACGGCCACGTTGGACGCAACGAACAGCGACACATACAGATGTCGGAAAACCGCCACAGCAACCAGATATACAAGCAGAAGCACGACGGGCAGCAACGCAACCAAGGGCATCAAGGTCGCCGCTAATTCGTGAGCCCGGCTTCGCCCTGACCTGATCCGCATAAACGCATGGCCGTCAGCGCATGCTATATTGGTTGTAATCGGCGCAGCGCCTCTCGCTGCGCCGAGTCAACTCAGAAACAACTCCGAATCAACTGATATCACGACAGGATGACGGTCATGCGAATTATTCCCGCTTTCTTCCTGGCAATGTTCCTCGCAACAATTGCCACAGCGCAGCCTATCTACGAATCCACCGGGAAATCAGACGCAGTATTCTCGGACCGCCCCGTCCAGGGCGACAAGGTAATCGACCTCCCGCCAATTAACGTCATGAACCCGCTGGCCATTCCGCCACCCATGGTTGAAGAGTCTGATAAATCGAAAAAAGTAGCTGCCGTTCCCTACGCAACGCTCAAGATCAGTGCGCCCGAAAATGGCGGGACAATTCACTCGAACACGGGCCAGATCACCATCAAGTCCAAAGTTGATCCGGCACTTCAGTTGGAACTGGGGCACGTTATTGTCGCCCGGCTGGACAACACGGCAATTTCCACCACCCACAAAACAATGCAATTCGATATCATGCCGGCCGAATGGCAAATTGCCGCTGCAGACAGCGTCGAACACCGGCTCGAGATTGCTGTCCTTGACGCCTCCGGAAAGCTATTGATCAAATCCGAACCGGTCGGTTTTTTCGTTCATCGCGCCACCGCACGCTGACAAGCGCTGCGGCTACCTGCAACAAAAAAGCCCTGAATGATCAGGGCTTTTATACGTTTACTACTTAGGGAAACACTGAATAAGTCGTCACACCGGCGAAGGCCGGTGTCCAGTGCCTTGATTCCCCTGGATTCCGGCTTTCGCCGGAATGACAATTTAAGACTTAATCAGCGCTTCCTTAGGTATATTTCAGAAGGGAATATCGTCATCCATGTCGCTGAAATCCGGGCCCTTTTTGGCCGGAGCGGCACGCCCGCCGTCGGACGGCGCACTTTGTGAAGGCATGCTGCCGCCGTACTCAGTTTCGCCTTCAGACGACACATTCTGACGACCTCCGAGCATCTGCATTTCACGGACATCTATCTCGGTGGTATAGCGTTCCTGACCTTCCTTGTCCTGCCACTTTCGGGTGCGAATTCGCCCTTCGACATATACCGCAGACCCCTTCTTGAGATACTGACCAACAATTTCAGCAAGCTTGTTGCGAAAAACCAGACGATGCCACTCAGTGAGTTCTTTCTTATCGCCGCTTACCTTGTCCTTCCACGACTCTGTGGTCGCGATAGTAACGTTTGCCACAGCATCCCCATTCGTCATGTAGCGAATTTCGGGGTCTTTTCCCAGATTTCCGACGAGAATCACTTTATTGACCGAAGCCATGTTGCCTCCAAGAAGAGTGTTCGAAACAGGAATTATGAATTATAAAGACTTATGCCGCTTGACGCTGCCCGCGTAGCGGCGGCGACGTCATTGAAGCAGCCAGCGCCAGCCAAGCCACTGCCAAGGCACTGCACACCATGAATACAGCATCACCACTGACGTTCTGTACCATCCAGCCACCGATTAATCCGCCAAAAAACAGGCCGGCGGCCTGGGTTGTATTGTAAAGCCCGAGTGCCAATCCTCGCGACTGCGCGGGCGCGATACGTGACACCAGCGAAGGGAGTGTCGCCTCAAGAATATTGAAAGCCAGAAAAAACGAGACCAGCAGCACTACCAGCATCCAGAAACTGTCACGTCCGAAAACAAAGCCCAGTTCGGTAAGCAACAAGAGGGCGATTGCGCCCACAAAGACCTGTTTCACCCGCCCTTTGCGCTCGGCATAAAAAATAGCCGGCACCATCAGCACCACCGAGACCAGAAGCGCCGGAAGATAAACCTTCCAATGCTCGGCCAGCGGCAGGTTGCCCACGGTTTTCAGGGCGGACGGAATAACAATAAACATCGCCATCTGCATCAGGTGCAAGGAGAAAATGCCGAAATTCAGCCGCAACAACTGTGGATCGAGCAGCACTTCAGCGTGCGCAATGTCCTGCGAGCGGATAATGGGGGGCGCCGGCGGCACCACATGCGTGACCACACCAATGGCGGCAATGGACAACACCCCGGTCAGCGCAAACAACCCCGTCAAGCCGACCATGGCGTAGAGCACTGGCGCCAGGATAAGGGAAAATGCAAAAACCAGCCCGATGGACGACCCAATCATGGCCATCACCTTGGTACGGTGCTGCTCTCGCGTCATATCCGCAGCCAGCGCCGTGACCGCCGCCGAGATCGCCCCGGCGCCCTGCAGGACACGCCCGCCGATGACCCAATAGATGTCGCTGGCCATCGCTGCCAGAAAGCTCCCGGCCGCAAAAAACAGAAGGCCGACAATAATGACCGGCTTTCGACCCAGCCGATCCGAGGCCATACCAAACGGAATCTGGAAAAACGCCTGCGTCAGGCCGTACGCCCCCATCGCGATGCCCACCAGCGTAAAATTATCGCCCCCGGGAATGTTTTGCGCAGCGACCGAAAAAACCGGCAGGATCAAAAACAGCCCGAGCATGCGCAAGGCAAATATGGAAGCCAGCCCCGCACCTGCACGGCGCTCGCTGGATGTCATCGAGTCTGAAGTTGGAGAAAGCATCAAATAGAGGAAAATAGTAGGGGAAATACAGCAGAGACGGAACGCCGCGTGGTTCAGGCTGTCCGAATTGCGTATATTAGCAGGTTTGCTTTTGCCACCTCCCACATCAGAAAACAGGACAACCACAGCGAACACACCGAAAGACGGGGTGCGTATTCTTTGCGTTACCTTTGCCTCTTTGCGTCTTTGCGGTGGACCCTGAACCTAGAACATGGATGAAATCCGGATTCGCGGTGCGCGCACGCACAACCTGAAGAACATCAACCTCGATCTGCCACGCGACCGGCTGATCGTGATCACCGGCCTCTCGGGTTCCGGCAAGTCGTCGCTCGCCTTCGACACGCTCTATGCCGAGGGCCAGCGGCGCTATGTCGAGTCGCTCTCGGCCTATGCCCGCCAGTTCCTGCAGCGCATAGACAAGCCCGATGTGGACCTGATCGAAGGACTCTCGCCGGCCATCTCCATCGAGCAGAAGGCGACCAGCCACAACCCGCGCTCGACGGTCGGCACGGTCACCGAAATCCACGATTACCTGCGCCTGCTATACGCCCGCGCGGGTACGCCCTATTGCCCTGAACATCAGGCAGCGCTTGACTCGCAGACCGTCTCCCAGATGGTCGATCACGTGCTGCAACTGCCGGCCGATACCAAGCTGATGATCCTCGCGCCGGTGGTCGCCAACCGCAAGGGCGAACAACTCGACCTCTTTGCCGAACTGCGCGCCCAAGGTTTTGTCCGCCTGCGTGTGGATGGAAAAATCTACGAGATCGACGCTTTGCCCAAGCTCGCCAAGACGCACAAGCACACCGTCGATGTCGTGGTTGATCGCCTCAAAGTACGGGATGACATTCGCCAGCGCCTCGCCGAATCCTTTGAGACCGCACTGCGCCACGCCGACGGCCGCGCCATCGCCTACGAGATGGACACCGAGAAAGAGCACCTCTTCTCTGCCAAGTTTGCCTGCCCGGTGTGCTCATACTCGTTGCAGGAGCTTGAGCCGCGCATCTTCTCGTTCAACAACCCGATGGGCGCCTGCCCGACCTGCGACGGCCTCGGTGTGATCCAGTTCTTCGATCCCCGGCGCATCGTCTCGCAGCCCGAACTCTCGCTCGCCGCCGGCGCGATCCGCGGTTGGGACAAACGCAACCAGTTCTATTTCCAGATGCTCAGTTCGCTGGCGGCGCATTACGACTTCGATGTCGACACACCCTTTGTCGATCTGCCGGAAGCACTCCAGAAAGTTGTGCTCTATGGCTCGGGCAAACAGGTCATCAGCTTTCGCTACCTTAACGAGAAAGGCACGCGCTTTGACCGCGACCACCCTTTTGAAGGCGTCGTCTGCAATCTGGAACGCCGCTACAAGGAAACGGACTCGATGGCCGTGCGCGAAGAACTCGCCAAACTGATCAGCAACAAGACCTGCCCGAGTTGTGAGGGCGCGCGCCTGCGCGAAGAAGCACGCCACGTGCGCGTCGGCACCGGCAAGAAGGCACTGACGCTGCATGAAGCCAGCCGGCTACCGCTGGCCGATGCACGGCACTATTTCGCAACGCTCAAGCTCGCCGGCAACAAGGCGCAGGTCGCCGAAAAGGTGCTCAAGGAAATCACCAGCCGCCTTTCCTTCCTGATCAACGTCGGCCTCGATTACCTCTCGCTCGACCGTTCGGCCGAAACGCTCTCCGGCGGCGAGGCGCAGCGCATCCGCCTCGCTTCGCAGATCGGCTCGGGACTGACCGGCGTGATGTACGTCCTCGACGAGCCCTCGATCGGCCTGCACCAGCGCGACAACAACCGGCTGTTGCAAACGCTGCGCCAACTGCGCGACATCGGCAACACGGTCATTGTCGTCGAACACGACGAAGAAGCCATCCTCAGTGCGGACTACGTCGTCGACATCGGCCCCGGCGCCGGCATCCACGGCGGCTGTATCGTCGCCGAGGGCACACCCGAAGAGGTCGCCAACAACCCGGCATCGATGACCGGCGACTACCTCTCCGGGCGACGGCGCATCGAGGTGCCGGGCCAGCCGCGCGTGCGCGATGCGCAGCGCCAGCTTGTTCTCACCGGCGCGTGCGGCAACAACCTCAAGAACGTCACACTGGAACTACCGGTCGGCTTGTTCACCTGCATCACCGGCGTTTCCGGCTCGGGCAAATCAACGCTCATCAACGATACGCTGTACGCTGCGGCCGCAAAATTCCTCTACGGATCAACGCCCGAGCCCGCTGCACACGAACGCATCGAAGGGCTCGACCATTTCGACAAGGTGATCAATGTCGACCAGTCGCCGATCGGACGCACACCGCGCTCGAATCCCGCGACCTACACCGGCCTGCTCACGCCGATCCGCGAGCTGTTCGCCGGCGTGCCCGAATCGCGCTCACGTGGCTACGGCCCCGGCCGCTTCTCGTTCAATGTCAAAGGCGGGCGCTGCGAAGCCTGCCAGGGCGACGGCGTAATCAAGGTCGAAATGCATTTCCTGCCCGACATCTACGTTGCCTGTGACGTCTGCCACGGCAAGCGCTACAACCGCGAAACACTGGAAGTGCACTACAAGGGAAAGAACATCCACGACATTCTGCAAATGACCGTTGAACTGGCGCGGGAATTTTTCGACGCCGTTCCGGTGGTGGCGCGCAAACTACAAACGCTGGTTGATGTCGGCCTCTCGAACATCACGCTCGGCCAGAGCGCGACCACGCTCTCCGGCGGCGAAGCGCAACGCGTCAAACTCGCGCTTGAACTTTCCAAGCGCGATACCGGCCGCACCCTCTACATTCTTGATGAACCGACCACCGGCCTGCACTTCCAGGATATTGAAATGCTGCTCAAAGTCCTGCACCGGCTGG
>JANNGP010000055.1:0-1783 GCA_031403915.1 Betaproteobacteria bacterium | reverse complement strand
AAGCGAGTCGATGGCAGCGCGAATTCCATTCGAGTTCGGAACCGCGGCCGCATCGGCGCGCGTCGTTATCAGTGCGGTGCTGGCCAGAAGCGCCAGCATCCCAAGCTTGAGTGAATTACGCATTTGATTTTCCTTCGTGATTGCTCAGTTATCCGAGAGCCACCATCCGTGCGTATTGCACGCCCAAGCTAGCGAATTGTCAATTTTCTGCGTTGTAATTCTTGCGTGAAATCTAAGCCATATTAGATTTTCAATGAACAACCATTCAGACAGATCGATTTAAGAGGGCTGCGCCCGATTACTGCTGCGTGCGGTCTGACCGAAGCCTCAACGAAGAGAGCCAACTTCGATTCGAAGCGACCCAATTGTAGATCAGATGGCCAAACAGACGACTCAAGAGCGGTACATAGAAGAACGGCGCTTGCCACCACAATCCGGGGACGCGTAAGACGACATATCGGTAAGCCTCGAATCCCGGCATCGCTCGACCGTCGGGCAGAACAAGATAGAGAGCCTTTTCGACCAACTCACCGCTGACGATCGGCGACGGATCGGCGCGGAAATTGCGAACCGAGATCTGTCTTAGTGTCCGACTCAAAATGATTTCCTTTGATCTCAAGCTCTTGCGAGCCGACGCGTGAGGGTGCGGATGTGAGCGATGAGTACCCAAGCAACGGCGCTGGCGATGGTCGCCTCGAAATCCTTCGCCAGTCTACGACAGCGGCCGAGCCATGCGAAAGTTCGTTCAACGACCCATCTGCGTGGCAGAACTTCGAAGCCCTGCGCCGTGTCGGAGCGTTTGATGATTTCGATCGTCCATTCACCCATGCGCTTCAAAGCCTCGCGCAGTTTCGCCCCGGCATAGCCGCCATCGGCGAAGATATGGCGCAGCCATGGATAGAGCGAGCGGATCGAGGCGAGCACGCACGGCGCGCCATCGCGATCCTGAATACCAGCTTCATGCACGACAAGCCCGACCAGATTGCCTTGCGTGTCGGTGACGATATGGCGCTTGCGCCCCTTGATCTTCTTGCCTGCGTCATAGCCCCGAGGGCCGCCGCTTTCCGTGGTCTTCACCGACTGGCTGTCAATCACTCCGGCCGTCGGACTCGCCTCGCGGCCAGCCGCCTCGCGCGCCGCCATAACGAGCGCGTGGTTGAGCGAGGCAAAGATTCCGTTGCGCGACCACGCATAGAAATAGCCCTGCACCGTGGAGTAGGGCGGAAAATCCTTCGGCAATTGTCGCCATTGGCAACCGGTGGAC
Organism: Betaproteobacteria bacterium; assembly: GCA_031403915.1. Taxonomy (GTDB): domain Bacteria; phylum Pseudomonadota; class Gammaproteobacteria; order Burkholderiales; family Rhodocyclaceae; genus Propionivibrio. The sequence goes on along the minus strand of JANNGP010000055.1, from coordinate 519 downwards.
GCAATGTAGAGGATTGCGTTCACCACCGCCCGCATGTCTGTTTCTCGCGGACGCCCGAGGGCCGAAGCAGGCGGCAAAAGCGGCTCCATCACAAACCATTCGGCATCCATCGTATCGCTTTCATACCGCAAGCCCTCGCGCCTATACTGGCGCCGAGTGATTTCGGTCCAGACCATCGTGCTCTCCTTCGAATCGATCCAATCCGAAGGAATCACAACTGGCTGAAATCACTCAGCTTCTTTTTCGGTCGGACACTTAGGCACCGCACTAATTCTAACGGCTTCCGCTTGGAATGCGCATTCCGACGATCGCGACCAGTGTGAGGCGGGTGCGTGACGGCGCCGTTGGATGATGATGGTGATGTCAGTCTCCTGTGGGTTGGTCAAGCACGGCGCAAGGCCGTCCCGGTCGAGATTGCGGAGTGGATCTCGCGTCAAATCACCGAGGCTTTCCCATGGGATCACGCGCCGCGATACCTCATTCGGGATCGGGACACCTCGTACGGGCCTGTCTTCGTGC
>JANNGP010000054.1:0-2961 GCA_031403915.1 Betaproteobacteria bacterium | reverse complement strand
TGGCGTTGAGCACCTGATGCGGCAGCTTTTCACCATCGAGCAAGGTCGAGAGAAGTTCGGAATTCTCGATTGACGTGGTGCCGACCAGCACCGGCTGGCCACGTTCGCGGCAGGCGCGAATGTCGGCGATGATTGCGTCGTATTTTTCCTGCGCGGTCCGGAAAATCTGGTCGTTGTTGTCAATCCGCAGCATCGGTTGATTAGTGGGAACCACCACCGTTTCGAGGCCATAGATCTGCTGGAATTCGTAGGCTTCGGTATCGGCCGTGCCGGTCATGCCGGCGAGTTTGCCGTACATGCGGAAATAGTTCTGGAAGGTAATCGAGGCCAGTGTCTGGTTCTCGTTCTGGATGCTCACACCTTCTTTGGCCTCAACAGCTTGGTGCAGGCCATCCGACCAGCGGCGACCGGACATCAGGCGTCCGGTAAATTCATCAACGATGATGACTTCACCGTTTTGCACCACGTACTGCTGGTCCCGGAGGAACAGGGTATGTGCGCGCAAAGCCGCGTAGAGATGATGAATGAGCAGAATATTGGAAGCATCGTAGAGACTGCCACCTTCCGGAAGCAGACCGACACGTGCAAGAATTTCTTCAGCGTGCTCGTGGCCGATTTCGCTCATCAGAACCTGATGGCCTTTTTCATCGACCCAGTAGTCACCCGGGCCGTTTTCCTCCAGGCAGCGCTCCAGCATGGGCGCCACCTGATTCATCCGCACATAAAGGTCCGTATGATCTTCGGCCTGACCGGAAATAATGAGTGGCGTACGTGCTTCGTCGATCAGGATCGAGTCGACTTCATCGACGATCGCGTAACTCAGTTTACGCTGCACCCGCTCACCGGCGGTGTAGACCATGTTGTCGCGCAGGTAGTCGAAGCCGAACTCGTTGTTGGTGCCATAGGTAATATCGGCGGCATAAGCCGCCTGCTTGGCATCGTGCTCCATCTGCGACAGATTGACGCCGACCGAAAGCCCGAGAAAACGGTGCAGACGCCCCATCCACTCGGCATCGCGACCGGCCAGATAATCATTGACGGTGATGATGTGCACACCATTGCCGGAAAGGGCATTGAGGTAGGCGGGCAGCGTGGCCACCAGCGTTTTGCCTTCACCGGTACGCATTTCGGCAATCTTGCCGTAATGCAGCACCATGCCACCCACCAGTTGCACGTCAAAGTGGCGCATACCCAGCGCACGGACTCCGGCTTCGCGCACGACCGCAAAGGCCTCCGGCAAAAGAGAATCAAGCGTTTCCCCGTTAGCCACGCGCGTCTTGAACTCAGCTGTCTTGGCACGCAGATCATCGTCGGAAAGCGCGCTGATGCCCGCTTCCAGCGTATTGATCTGACGGACAACCACAGAGTATTGCTTGATCAGCCGATCATTGCGGCTGCCGAAAATCTTCTTGAGTAGGCCGGAAATCATTGTCGAGAGTATTGGAGCGCATAAAAATGACGATTCTATCACGCGCAGCCACAGCGGCGGGGCGTGCGAACCCGGACAAGGCGGATAAGGAGAGAGAAACCGGACTAAGGCGCCGCGTTGAAGCTTGCCGCAACCCGCCCTTTATTTGGCACAACCGCTTTACCGCGCGGCAAATTTGTTTTCGTATCAGGGAGCGTATTTAGTGCCACTTGCGCACCCTGCTGCAGGAAACGCCCCGGGTTCTGAGCTGCGCCCCGATAGCGCACTTCAAAGTGCAAGTGCGGCCCCGTAGAACGGCCTGTATTGCCGCTGGCAGCAATATCCTGGCCGCGCTTGACGATTTGCCCTGGCTTGACGTCGATCTTCGAAAGATGGGCGTAACGCGAGGAAAAGTCATTGCCGTGATCAATCTCGATCATATTCCCGTATTGAGGGTGGTATTCGGCGATCTGCACCACACCACCCGCCGAAGCAATTACCCGCGTTCCCGGCTCGGCGACAAAATCAATCCCTTCGTGCATGGCACTGACACCCGCAATCGGATCAACGCGACGACCGAATGTCGACCCCACATGATTGGCGTTGATGGGCACAATCGTCGGCAACAAGGTGGTCTTGATACGTCTTTCCATGACCTGCGATTCAAGCTCGGTCAGAACCTCGCTGCGTTGTTCGACAATTTCAGCCAAACGGTCAATCTCGCGCTGCAACTCATTGACCGAAAGCGGCAGCATTGGATTAATCAGCGGACCACCCTGCCCGGCTTTCCCCTTGTTCCCCTCGCTTTTTGGCGCATTCACGCCGGAGTGTTTTGATATCCGCTCACCCAGCAAATCCAGTCGCATTAGTTGTGCCTGCATCTCCCCCAGCTTGACAGCCATCGACGAAATGTTGTTGCGCACGTACTCTTCAGTCTTGCGGTTCTGAATTTGTTGTACTGAGGCCACCAGTTCAGCGGCAAAGGGCATATTGAAACTCACCCCGACCCAGGAAAACAGGAACGATGTAGCAAACGACAGGATGACGAAAGCCGCCACCGCTGAAAAAAACAGGCGGGGCGTGACATTCAGCGTCCTGGCAGTTGCCAGACGGTTAGAGACGAGAATAATATGCACGTTGCCTCTCCTCGAAGTTCCCGATGCAAAAAACCCTCGAAAACTATCTCGAAGTAGCCGACGGCGCCGGTAAAGTGTTGGCGCACGCAAGGCTGCTTATAAAACTGACGCAACTCTATCAGGAGATTGCGCCTGCACATTTGGGTCAGGCAAGCGGCCTGGCCAATTACAAATCAGGAATTATTGTTATTCACGCCGTCAGTGGCGCGGTTGCTGCCAAGTTGCGCCAGTTGGCACCCACCCTAGTCGAAGGCTTTTCTAAACGGGGGGTTGAGTGTAACGGCGTTCAGGTCAAAGTGCAAGCCCGCGAAAACATTAAACAATCAAAGGCTTCCACACTAAAACCCTTGAGCTCCCGAGCCAGCCTTGAACTTGAAGGCTTGCGCGACGCTCTGCCAGCCTCTCCGCTACGTTTGG
>JANNGP010000053.1:0-1600 GCA_031403915.1 Betaproteobacteria bacterium | reverse complement strand
CGTCCGAGCTGCGGCGTCGCGTGCTCGAACCATTTTTCACGACGCGCGCCCAAGGCACCGGCCTGGGTCTCGCGCTGGTCGTTCAGATCGCCGAATTGCATGGCGGTCGCGTCGACATCTCGCCGCGACCGTCGCAACTCGGAGGCGCACAGATCGCACTCCACATCCCCTTTCGAACCTCCGTATGAGCAACGCACCGATGTCCATCCAACATGCCTTGTCCATTCAACATGTGCTGGTCGTCGACGACGACAAGCTGTCGCGCGAGTTTTTGGTCGAGGCCGTCAAGGGCCTCGGGTCCGAGATGCGTGCTGTGTTGCATCACCCCGCCTTCCAGTCCGTCGAATCCGCCTGGCGCGGCGTGCAGTGGCTGGTGCAAGGGCTGGAGCTCGAGGACGCCCTGCAACTGCATCTGTTCGACGTCAGCCGCGACGAGCTGCTGGCCGACGTGGTGGCCTGTGGCGGCCGCCTGACCGAGACCGGTCTGCACCACGCACTGGCCGACCGCTGGCGCAAAGTGCCCGGCGGCGAGGGCTGGTCGCTGCTGTGCGGCCTGTTCAGCTTCGGCCCCGGCGACACCGACATCGGCTTGCTCGCCGCACTCGGCCTGATCGCCGCGCAGGCCGGTGGCCCTTTCATCGCTGCCGGGCATCCCACGCTGGCCATCGGCGAGCCCGCGGCCCTGGCCGGCTGGCAGGCGCTGCGCGGCAGCGAGGCCGCGACCTGGCTGGGCCTGGCCACGCCGCGCGTGCTGCTGCGCCTGCCCTACGGCAAGCGCAGCGACCCGGTAAGCGCCTTCGCCTTCGAAGAATTCCCTGGCGCGCCAGAACACGCGCACTTCCTGTGGGGCGCCGGCTCGCTGGCCGCGGCCATGCTCATCGGCCGCGCCTTTGCCGTCAACGGCTGGGACATGGAGCCCGGCGACGAGCGCCAGATCGACGACATGCCGGCCTACACCTTCGAGCGCGATGGCGAGCGCGAGATGCAGGCCTGCGCCGAGCAGTACCTGGGCGAGCAGGCGGCCCTGGCGCTGCTCGCCGCCGGCCTGATGCCGGTGCTGAGCCACAAGAACCGCAATGCCGTCAGCATGATGCGCATGCAGTCGATCGCCGATCCGGCGCAGGCGCTGGCAGGACTGCGCCGATAGCGCCAATCGCGGCGTGCACCGGCGTGCGGAGGCGTGCGGAGGCGTGGACCGGCGCGCGCCGGTGCCCAGCAGCCCACGGCGACAACGGCAGGCTCAAGCCCTGGCGCCAAAGGCCGATAGTGGGCTCATGCACAGGACTCGATGCGAATGCCGCCCCAACGGCACGGCGTCGGCCCGGGCGGGCGTGGCCTGCACCCTCGGCCGGCGACAGGAGGTCTACCCGTGAACTTCATCAGGAACTTGCGTGTCGGCACACGCCTGGGCGCCGGCTTTGCCTCGGTGCTGGCGCTGACCGTTGCACTGGCCGGCTTTGCTGTCTTCGAACTGGCCCGGGTCAAGGCCACGGCGGCCGACATGGAAGCGCGTTGGGTACCCAGCCTGCGCGTCAGCTCGGCAATGGACAAGCTCATCGGATCCATCAAGGCCACCGAACTGCGCCATGTCATGTCGACC
>JANNGP010000052.1:0-7460 GCA_031403915.1 Betaproteobacteria bacterium | reverse complement strand
TTTGCTGAGCAAGGCGAGAAGCCGTTTCGCGCGAAACAAGTGCTGCGCTGGATGCATCGTTTCGGGCAGGACGATTTTGATGCGATGACCGATATCGCCAAGACGCTGCGTATGAAACTCCAGGCCATGGCGTCGGTTGTGCCACCGGCCATCGTTTCGGACAAGCTGTCGGACGATGGTACGCGCAAGTTTTTGTTTGATGTTGGCGGCGGCAATGCTATTGAGACCGTTTTTATCCCTGAGGATGATCGGGGAACTTTGTGTGTTTCAACGCAAGCCGGATGCGCGCTGGATTGTTCCTTTTGTTCGACCGGGAAGCAGGGATTTAACCGTAATTTGACGGTGTCCGAAATCATCGGCCAGTTGTGGCAGGCCAATCGGGTATTGGGCGCTGATATTGCCGATGAGCGAATCATCAGCAATGTGGTTTTGATGGGAATGGGCGAGCCACTGGCCAACTTCGAGAATACCGTAACGGCATTGCGCCTGATGCTGGATGACAACGCCTATGGTTTGTCACGGCGCCGGGTAACGGTTTCCACCTCCGGTCTGGTGCCGGTGATGGATCGCTTGCGTGACGAGTGCGCAGTAGCTCTGGCGGTATCTTTGCATGCGCCGAACGATAAATTACGTGACGAACTGGTGCCGATCAACCGTAAATATCCCCTGCGTGAGTTGATGGCGGCGTGCAATCGCTATCTTGAGAAGGCGCCCCGCGACTTCGTGACCTTTGAATACGTCATGCTTGACGGGGTCAATGACGCTGACGCCCACGCACGTGAGTTGCTTGCAGTGACTCGCGATGTGTCATGCAAATTCAATCTGATTCCCTTCAACCCGTTTCCGGGTTCGTCTTATTTGTGCTCGCCGACTCACCGCATCCGCCGTTTTGCTGAGATACTCATGGACGCCGGGGTGGTGACAACGACACGAAAAACGCGTGGTGACGACATTGATGCGGCTTGTGGCCAGTTGGCCGGTCAGGTGCTGGATAAAACGCAACGCACGGCGCGCCGGATTTTCGATCTTCATGAGGTTAGGACACGATGAGAGCACTTCGCCGGAGTTTTACCTTCTTCTTAAGCGTTTTGACGCTGTGTGTGGCGCAGTCTGTGCTGGCTCAAAAATCCGAGCCGCTTCCAGTAGAGCTGCTTTCGTCAGCCGTTCCAAAGGATATTCATACCCGCGCCAAGCTCCATACCGAATTGGGTTCGATGTATTTTCAGAGTGGCAACTTCATTGTGGCACTTGAAGAGCTGACCATTGCGATCTCGATCAATCCGAATTATGCCCAAGCCTTTAGTACGCGAGGAGTTGTTCTCTTTTACATCAAAGAATTGGTGTCGGCTGAGAAGGACTTTCAGCGGGCTTTGAATTTGGACGAGAAAGATCCAGAGATCAGCAATAATTACGGGTGGTTTCTCTGTCAGACAGGGCGGGAGAAAGAGTCGATTGCTTATTTCCAGCGTGCGTTGAATAACCCCCTGTACCAGACGCCTGAAGTAGTCAATCTGAACATTGGTGGGTGTTACACCAAAATTGGTGAGTTGGATCTGGCTGAAGACGCTATTCGCAAGAGCTTGCGTTTTTCGCCGGATAACCCAAGCGCGTTTCTTCAGTTGGCAACTATCAGCTACAAACGTGGAAACTACGATGCTGCGAAGAAGCATTTGGCCGAGGTGGTTCGTTTGAGTGAACCCAATGCGGAAGCGCTTTGGTTATTGTTACGTGTTGAACGCCGTCTGGGCGACCGTCAAGCTGAAAGCAGTTTCACCGCCCAGTTGCGGCGTAAATATCCTGATTCACCTGAGTATCAGGAGTTGCTGAAAGGGAACTTCGAATGAGCGGTGGGAATAATTCATCGAGCGTAAGCGATGATGTGGTGTTTGTCGGAACGGAACAGGCAGAAGCCCGGGAAACGTCCGTTGAGACGTCGACGCCCCTGCTGTTGAGCGTTGGTCAGCAACTCCGTGCAGCGCGGGAAGCCAAAGGGCTGGCTGTGGCGGATATTGGCAAGACACTTAAATTGAGTCCGCATCAGGTTGAGGCGCTGGAGGCAGACGACTGGTCGCGCTTGCCCTGCAAAACCATTATCAGAGGCTTTGTTCGGAATTACGCGCGTTTGGTGAGTCTGAATTCGGATGGGCTGATGATTACTCTGGATAGCCTGCATTTGCCCCAGGTGCCGGAACTTGAAATGCCCATGGGCACCAATATAAGGGTTCCTCAGGAGGGCGGGGTTGAAAAAAAGGATTACCTGAGAGTAATTTCTGGCCTGATTGTTCTGGCTCTGGCTGTGCTGGCCTACTTCTTTTTCCCCGTTGAATTGTGGCAATCGGCAGTGACTGCACTTAAATCAGCTACGCAATCCAATGAAGGCGCTGTTGTCAAAGCGGTTCCGCAAACGAAGTCAGAAACCAAAGCCAAGGCGGCTGAAGTCATTGTTACCCCGCCAGTCACAGCCGTACTTTCTGCTGAGTCCGTGCCGCCGGTTCAAGTGCCGCCTGCTGCTCCACCGTCTGCCTTGCCTTCCACTCCTGCACCTTTACCTGTAACGGCACCAATGCCTCAGTCGTCCATAGGTAAAGGTTTGAAGTTCAGTTTTACCCAGCCTTCATGGGTGGAAGTGCGTGACAAGAGTGGAGAAATAATTTTCTCGCAATTGAACCAAGCGGGTAGCCGGCAGGAGATTGATGGCCAGCCCCCTTTTGCTTTGGTCATCGGCAATGCCGGTCAGGTGACCTTGCAGTACAAAGGCAAAAAAGTTGATCTGTCCAAGCGTAGCAAGGACGATGTGGTTCGAGTGACCGTTGAGTGAGAAAAATCGGAGAATACGTAATTTGTCAGTAGATTCAACAGCCAATAAAGGCGCAGTTCGCCGCCGGCCAACACGTGCCGTTAGAATCGGCCAGGTGTTGGTTGGTGGTGATTCCCCCGTTGTGGTGCAGTCGATGACCAACACGGATACGGTTGATGTGCTGAAAACGGCCATTCAGTGCGCCGAGTTGGCGCGCGCGGGGTCGGAACTGGTACGCATTACCGTCAATACGCCGGAGGCTGCTGCTGCGGTAGCGAAGATTCGTGCGCATCTCGACAGCATGGGCGTTGATGTGCCGCTGATTGGTGATTTTCACTATAACGGTCATCGCCTGCTGACAGACTATCCAGAATGCGCAAAAGCGCTGGCCAAATATCGCATCAATCCCGGAAATGTAGGTCACGGCAAGAAGCGCGACGAGCAGTTCGCGCAAATGATCGAGATTGCCTGCAAGTACGACAAGCCGGTGCGCATCGGTGTGAATTGGGGCAGTCTTGATCAAGATCTGTTGGCGCGCATCATGGACGAGAATGCCCGCCGCCCGGAACCCAAGGACGCGGTTGAAATTATGCGCGAAGCGATGGTGACGTCGGCGCTTGAGTCGGCGGCCAAGGCTGAGGAAATGGGTTTGCCTGGCGATCACATCATTCTCTCGTGCAAGGTGTCCGGTGTGCAGGATCTGATTGCCGTGTATCGTGAGTTGTCACGGCGTTCCGATTATGCATTGCATCTTGGACTGACCGAAGCCGGCATGGGGTCGAAAGGGATTGTGGCGTCGACAGCGGCCATGTCGGTTCTGTTGCAGGAAGGCATTGGCGATACCATCCGTGTCTCGCTTACCCCCGAGCCCAACGGCCAACGGACTCAGGAAGTGGTGGTGGCGCAGGAGATGTTGCAAACCATGGGTTTGCGCGCCTTCACGCCGATGGTTGCGGCGTGCCCCGGGTGCGGTCGCACGACCAGCACCTTCTTTCAGGAATTGGCGCAGTCCATTCAGGCGCATGTGCGTGACAAAATGCCGCAATGGCGCATCGAGTATGACGGCGTCGAAAACATGACGCTGGCCGTCATGGGCTGCGTGGTCAATGGCCCCGGCGAAAGCAAGCATGCCAACATCGGCATCAGCCTGCCCGGAACCGGCGAGGTGCCGGCGGCACCGGTTTTTGAAGACGGCGCCAAAACTGTCACCCTGCGTGGCGACAATATAGCGGAAGAGTTCACCGCCATTGTGGATCGCTACGTGGCACGTACTTACCAAAGAAAGTTCGCAGCACCATCATGAGTCAAAATATTCAGTCCGTGCGCGGGATGAACGACATTCTGCCCGGCGAGGCCGAGTTCTGGGAAGTCTTCGAGGACACGGTTCGTTCCTGGCTAAAAAGTTACGGCTATCGGCCGATCCGCCTGCCCATCGTTGAACCGACCCCGCTCTTTAAAAGGGCAATCGGTGAAGTGACCGACATTGTGGAAAAGGAAATGTATTCCTTTGTCGATAGCCTCAATGGTGAACCCTTGACCCTGCGTCCCGAAGGCACGGCGGGCTGTGTGCGGGCGCTCATCCAACACAAGCTGGCGGCGCAGCATCCGCAACGCCTTTACTACATGGGCCAGATGTTTCGCCATGAGCGGCCGCAAAAGGGGCGCTACCGCCAGTTCAATCAGGTTGGTGTCGAGTCTTTTGGTTTTGCCGGCCCGGATGTTGATGCCGAACAGATTTTGATGGGTGCCCGACTTTGGGATGACCTCGCTTTGGACGGCATCAAGTTGCAGTTGAATACGCTGGGGCAACAGGACGAGCGGGCAAGTCACCGTGCCCAGTTAATCACTTATTTCGAGCGCTATACCGATCAGCTTGATGAAGAAGCGAGGCGTCGTCTTTACACAAACCCTCTGCGTATTCTCGACAGCAAAAATCCGGTAATGCAGGAGATGATCACCGATGCGCCCAAATTAATTGATCATCTCGGCAGCGAATCGATGGCGCATTTCGAAGGCGTGCAACAGGTCTTGCGTGATGCCGGTTTGCCCTATGAGATCAATCCGCGTCTGGTGCGCGGCCTTGATTACTACAACCTTACCGTCTTTGAGTGGGTGACTGATCGTCTGGGTGCGCAGGGCACCGTTTGTGCTGGTGGTCGTTACGATGGCCTGGTCGAACAGTTGGGTGGCAAGCCGACGCCAGCGTGTGGTTTTGCCATGGGGGTGGAGCGGCTGGTTACGCTGGTTCGTGAATCGGGTGGCGAGCCGGTGCTGGAAGGGATTGACGTCTATCTTGTGCATCAGGGTGAGGCGGCTTCACGCATGGCGCCTCGTGTGGCCGAGGGCTTGCGTGATCAGGGCATTGATGTGCTCTTCCACTGCGGCGGCGGCGGGTTCAAGTCGCAAATGAAGAAGGCCGATGCTTCTGGTGCGGCATTTGCCGTGATTATCGGCGATGATGAGGCGGATGCGGGTGAAGTGACGCTAAAGCCATTGCGTGCCAACGGCGAGCAGAAAAACGAGCAGAAACGTGTCAGTGTCGATCGTGTCGCTGATGAAATCATGAATTTATTTTTGGATGGGGAAGACGCGTAATGGCAACCTATGACCTCGAAGAACAGGAACAAATCGCCGAAATCAAGACATGGTGGAAGCAGTACGGCAATCTGCTGATTAACCTTTTGACAGCGGCTTCGCTCATTGTCATCGCCTGGCAGGGCTGGAACTGGTATCAGCGCAACCAGTCGGCTCAGGCTTCGATGGTTTTTAACGTACTGCAGACAGCCGTCCAGGGCAAGGATTCGCAACGCATCAAAGCAGCCAGCGGCGAACTGCTCGAGAAGTTCGGCGGAACGGATTATGCCTCGCTGGGCGCGTTGACCGCTGCCAAAGCAATGGTTGACTCGGGTGATGCAAAAACGGCCAAGGTACAGTTGCTCTGGGTTGTCGAAAAGGGAAAAAACGAATTGCGCGATCTGGCGCGTTTGCGGCTGGCGGCACTGCTGCTCGATGAAAAGGCTTACGACGACGCTTTGAAACAGCTTGATGGCAGCGTCAGCCCAGGGTTTGAGGTGCTCTTCGCTGACAATCGAGGCGACGTATTATTGGCGCAGGGCAAGAAAACCGAAGCGCTTGGCGCGTATCAAATGGCCTTGAGCAAGCTCGAAGAGTCTGATAAATCAGGCAAGGGCAAAAATTCGGCTCAGGAAGGGCAGGCCAGCGCCATGTATCGTGAACTGTTGCGCCAGAAAGTTGATGCGCTGGGTGGGGTCAAGTAATGAAACGGGGGCTGGCTGTCGCTTTACTCGCACAAATCCTGTTGCAGACTGGTTGTGCGACGATTGAGTCAATGAATCCGTTTGCCAGTCAGGGCCCTAAAATGGCTGAGTTGCAGCCGATCAAGCCCAGCGCTGAAGCTCGTTTCGTTTGGCGTGAAAGTGTTGGCAAAAGCGACGTTTATGTTTTTACGCCGGCGGTTGTTGGTTCCACTGTCTACGCAGCCAGCAGGGATGGCAACCTTATCCGTATTGATGACGGCAAGCAGGCCTGGAAAATCAATGCAGGTTTGCCACTCTCCGGCGGGGTAGGGGCAGACAGTAATCTGGTCGTCGTGGGGTCTCCCAAGGGAGACCTGCTGGCTTTCGCCAGTTCAGATGGCAAGTTGGTGTGGAAGGTCAAGGCCAGTAGTGAGATTCTGGCACCTGCCGCATTGGGAGAAGGGCTTGTTGTTGTGCGCAGCGGAGATAACCGGCTGGCGGCTTACGATGCGCTCGATGGCAAACTGAAGTGGACCTATCAGCGCCCGATGCCTGCGCTGTCTCTGCGCGTAACCGCCGGCCCGGTCATTGCCGGTAAATTCGTGTTTGCCGGCTTCCCCGGCGGCAAGCTGATTGCGGTCAGTACCACCAACGGTGCGGCATTATGGGACGGCACGGTGGCGTCTCCGAAAGGCACAACCGAACTCGACCGTGTTGCAGATATCACCAGTGCGCCAGTGATTAGCGGGCGGACCATATGTGCTGTTGCCTTTCAGGGACGGGTCGCCTGCTTTGACCTCGGTAACGGCAACCTGGTTTGGGCACGAGATATGTCGAGCGCTGTTGGCCTCGCCATTGATTCACGAAACCTTTTTGTTACTGACGACAAAGGGGCTGTGCATGCCCTGGACATGGCAAGCGGTGCAACACTCTGGAAGCAGGATAAGCTCTTGAATCGCCGTGTTACCGCCCCGTTGCCGCGCCGGGGCGTGATTGCCGTAGCCGATGCACAAGGTGTTGTGCATTTTCTGAATCGTGACGACGGCTCCTTTGTCGCCCGATTGACAACAGATGGCAGTCCGGTAGTCGCGCCCTTGCAAGCTTTGGGTACTAGCTTTGTGGTACAGACAAGTAACGGCGGTGTCTTCGCCATTGAGGCGCAATGAAACCCACTATCGTTCTTGTCGGTCGGCCGAATGTCGGCAAATCAACGCTGTTCAATCGGTTGACAGGTTCGCGCAAATCAATCGTTGGCGATGAGCCGGGAATTACGCGGGATAGGATTTACGGCGAAGTTGATTGGAAAGCGAAAACCTTTGCCCTTATTGACACGGGCGGAATCGTGCCGGACGACGAGGCGATTATTCCCGCCAATATTTTTAAGCAAGCCGGACACGCAATTGACC
>JANNGP010000051.1:0-3711 GCA_031403915.1 Betaproteobacteria bacterium | reverse complement strand
GATCAGGGTGGTAATAACAACTGTCGTGTTCATTTCAGCTCTCCCTTTTCCCACTCTTCTTCTTCAGCGATTTCGCGTAATTCTTCCTCTGGTGGTGGCTTGTTCCAGTTGATAAAGCCATACACCGCACACAGCGCGGTTGACCCCAGCATCAAGAGGTAAGCCAGACTTACCCCCCAATCTCCCAATCCCAGCATAGTGTTCTCCCTGAAAATGGCCGACTTGTCGGTCGGTCGATACGTTTATTTGGTGGCCTTGGCTTTCTGGATAAGAGTGGCCAGTTGTTTCTTCTGCACATCATCAAGCTTGTCGATGTTCTTTTTCCAGCCATAGGTCGTGTAGTTTGCCATGACGTATTTCCAGCCAAACGTACCATAAGCTTCGACGTCGGCTTTCAGTTTCGGGACGGCTTCGACAACGGATCTGAACTGTTTCCAGGGCAGGCGTTGCAAGTCCCCTTCCATTGTTTTGCTGTCGGGTATGCTGCTGGCAGCGACAGCCTGGCTTGCATTCCCGTTGCCCGGAGGTTTTGCAAACCCGGGGTTTGTAGATAGAGCCAGGTAGATCAGAATCAGAGTGAGCGTTTTTTTCATTTTGTTCTGAGAGTCAACGATTCCGGACTTGGCGGTGAGCGGCTCGTAAGAACATCGAGTCTAAGGCGTGTTTTAGTAATCGTCCATCGGCGCACAGGCGCAGAAGAGATTGCGGTCGCCATACACGTCGTCGATGCGGTTCACGCTCGGCCAGAACTTGTTGGCGGCCACCCAGGGTAGCGGAAAGACGGCTTCTGCGCGGCTGTAGGGGCGATCCCATCCGGCATCAACAATGTCGGCCTGCGTGTGCGGGGCATTCTTGAGCGGGTTGTTGTCGGCCGGCCAGGCGCCTTGCTCGATTTTTCGTATCTCCTCGCGGATCGAAACCATGGCGGCGATGAAACGGTCGAGTTCTGCTTTTGATTCAGATTCTGTGGGTTCAACCATGATCGTGCCGGCCACCGGGAAGCTCACCGTTGGCGCGTGGAAGCCATAATCCATCAGGCGCTTGGCGATGTCGATTTCGGCGATGCCGGTGGCAGCCTTGATCGGCCGAATGTCGAGAATACACTCGTGGGCAACGCGCCCGTGCGTTCCGGTGTACAGCACCGGGTAGTGCGGGTTGAGCTGCGCGGCGATGTAGTTGGCGTTGAGGATGGCGACTTCGGTGGCGCGGGTGAGCCCCTTGCCGCCCAACATGGCGATGTACATCCACGAGATGGGCAGGATCGATGCCGAGCCCCACGGCGCAGCAGAAACGGCACTCTGGCCGGCGTGCGGTCCTTCAATGGCCTGAACAGCGTGGTTGGCCATGAAGGGCGCCAGATGCGCCTTGAGGCCAATCGGGCCCATGCCCGGTCCGCCGCCGCCGTGTGGGATGGCGAAGGTTTTGTGCAAATTCATATGGCTCACGTCAGCGCCGATCAGGCCGGGCGAAGTGAGGCCGACCTGTGCGTTGAGGTTGGCGCCGTCCATGTACACCTGGCCGCCGTGGCTGTGGATGATGGCGCAGATGTCACTGACGGCTTCCTCGAAGACGCCGTGCGTTGACGGGTAGGTGATCATCAGGCAGGCCAGATTGGCAGCGTGTTGTGCCGCCTTGAATTTGAGGTCAGCGAGATCGACGTTGCCGCTTTCATCGCAGTCGACGATAACAATTTGTAGCCCGCACATCTGCGCGGTGGCCGGGTTGGTGCCGTGCGCAGATTTCGGGATCAGGCAGATGTTGCGGTGCTGTTCATTGCGGCTGGCGTGATAACGGGTAATGGCCAGGATGCCGGCGTATTCGCCCTGCGCGCCCGAGTTGGGTTGCATGCAGATGGCGTCGAAACCGGTGATGACCTTGAGCCAGCTTTCCAGACCGTTGATCATTTCCATATAGCCTTGTGCCTGATCAATCGGGGCGAAGGGATGAATGTCGCCGAACTCGGCCCAGGTGACGGGGATCATCTCGCTGGTGGCGTTGAGCTTCATGGTGCACGAGCCGAGTGAAATCATTGAATGATCGAGCGCCAGATCCTTGTTCTGCAGGCGCTTGAGATAGCGCAGCATTTCGTGTTCGGTGTGGTAGCTGCTGAACACCGGGTGCGTGAGCACGGCGTCGGTGCGGCGCAAGGCTGACGGCAGCGTCGGATCGGATTGCTGCAGTTGGGTATCGATGGCGTCGATGTCAGCGGATACACCGGTGATCAACTTGATCAGCGTGGCCACATCGTCGCGGCTCGACTTTTCGTTGAAGGCAATGGCCAGAACCCCATGGCCCACATGGCGTAGATTGAAGCCGGCGGCCAGTGCGGCCTGATAAGCGCTGAGCGCGCGGGCGCCAAGATCAATGCGCAGGGTATCGAAAAAATGTTTATGTTCAACGGCCATGCCGGCACGCTTCAAGCCCTCGGCGAGCAGCGCCGCCAGACGGTGAATGCGGTTGGCAATTGCGCGCAAACCCTGCGGGCCGTGATAGACAGCGTACATGCCGGCCATGTTGGCGAGCAGCACCTGCGAGGTGCAAATGTTGGAGTTGGCCTTCTCGCGGCGGATGTGTTGCTCGCGCGTTTGCAGCGCCATGCGCAGCGCTTTGTTGCCGCGCGCATCGACCGAGACGCCGATGATGCGTCCCGGCACGGAGCGCTTGTGCTCGTCGCGTGTGGCGAAGAAGGCGGCGTGCGGGCCGCCGAAGCCCATCGGCACGCCGAAGCGCTGCGAGGTGCCGAGTGCAATGTCGGCGCCCATGGTGCCGGGTGATTTGAGCAGGACCAGTGCCATCAGGTCGGAGGCCACGGCAACGATGCCGCCGCGTGACTTGACAGCGGCAATCGGGCCGGAGAGGTCGGTGATCTCGCCGGTATCGTTCGGATACTGGAAGAGTGCGCCGAAGACTTCCTGTTGCGCGGCTTCTTCCGGGCGTCCGAAGACAAGTTTGAAGCCGAAGAAGCCGGCACGTGTTTTCAGGACATCGATGGTTTGCGGGAAGCAGGCATCATCTACGAAGAATAGTTGTGATTTTGCTTTGGACACGCGCCGCGCCATGGTCATGGCTTCGGCCGCTGCGGTGGCCTCGTCGAGCAGCGAGGCGTTGGCCAGTTCCATGCCGGTGAGGTCGATGACCATCTGCTGGTAGTTGAGCAGCGCTTCGAGCCGCCCCTGCGCGATCTCGGCCTGATAGGGCGTGTAGGCGGTGTACCAGCCCGGATTCTCCAGCACGTTACGCAGGATGACTTTGGGCGTCAGCGTGTCGTAGTAGCCCATGCCGATCAGCGATTTGTTGATGCGGTTCTTGCCGGCGATGGCCTTAAGTTTGGCCAGCGCCTCGGCCTCGGGCAGCGCGTCGGGCAGCGGCATCGGTGCGGGCAGGCGAATCGCCGCCGGCACGGTCTCGCCGATCAGCGCCTCAAGACTGGGCGCGCCGATGGCGGCCAGCATGGGGGGCAGATCGTCAGCAGAGAGACCAATATGGCGGGCGATGAACTCGTCACGTTGCTCAAGTGCAGTAAGGGGCAGAGTCTGGGGCATGGTGTGCGCGAACGGCTTTATTACGTCGAGACCGAGCTGATCGCGTACGGCAGGCTCGACGAGGCCGCGGAAATCCTCGCCAAGACGCCGCAGGCACACCGCGATTACTTCTCGGCGCAGGGCCTGTACATCTACTGCCTCTTCGAGCTGTTCCGCAAGGCATCGGTCG
>JANNGP010000050.1:0-11758 GCA_031403915.1 Betaproteobacteria bacterium | reverse complement strand
GGCGCTGAAAAAACTTCGCTGCTGAACGTTTCTCTTTCCCGCGCCATTATGCATTGTGTGTATCCAGGCAAGTATGACTGAAGATTCTACGTCGCGGCGAATAGCCTGTCCAACTACGCTAGGTACGTTTTGCGGAAATTGAAACCGTACGCTTTGGTCGGGTGCAAAAAGGCGATCCGCAAATCGGTAAGAGGGGGAAGGCACTAAGCGAACAAATCACCACTCTCCACAGCAACCTCCGCCCGTGGCCGCCCGGCCTGGCCTCTGGTTACCCGCCGGCCAAGCGCCGCCGCCATCTCGGCCAGAAAGCGTTCATTGCCCAGCGCATAGTTCCCGTTTGTTGCCGAACGAAGCTGATCAACAAGGCCAGGGTCGAGTTGGTAGCGAAAGAGCTCGCGGTACGCTGCCTGCCGTGTCTCCAGGTTTCTCGCCAGCGCCGTGTACAGCGGATGCGGCTTGATGAATGGCGAAGTTTCCCCCTGCGCATTGGTGCGGTAGCTGCTCCAGCGGTAATGCGCGGGGTGCTCGACCATCGCTGCTCGTACCGGATTGAGTTCGATGTAGCGGTGGCATTCGAGCAAATAACCCTCTTCCTGCAACAGGCAGGAGCGGAAGCGTCCTTCCCACAACGTGCCGCTACGCCGGTAGGTGCGATTGATGTACTGCACATAGCGTTGACCGAGCATCTTCATCAGAGCGCCAGGGCTCTCCGGCGTATCAGCGCTGAGCAGAAGATGCACGTGATTGGTCATCAGGCAGTAGGCGTGGATGTCGCAGCCGGACTCGTGGGCGGCACGCGCCAGCCAGTCGAGATAGAAAAGGAAATCGTCTTCGGCGTGGAAGCACACCGCGCGGTTGTTGCCGCGCTGGATAATGTGGAGGGGAATTTCGGGGAGAATCAGGCGGGGACGACGCGGCATGGCGTGCTACCTAAGAATCAGGAGGGATTTATGCTAGCACGAAAAACAATCGTGGTCTGACCCCTATTCTCCCTATTCTCCAAGTAATCGGCCTGCAGGCCAATAGGCACGGTCACTTCCACATGAGCAATGCCAGAGGCCAATATTCATCTGGGTTGTGGCTGCGCATTGTTGTAGGCCAAAAATTGGTGCGGGTTGCAGCCTACTAAACCACTTTTCGGCAGAAGCAATAAACAAACTTTTGCTCGTTGCCGCCGGGGGTGTGGTGTGACTCCTTCACATGACCAAGCAGGAGGAAGGGCTCTCCAAACTCGGCATGAAGCTCATTTGCGCTGTAACGCATAACAGGAAGCCCGCTGCATTGGGTCGGGCCATCCTCTGCGAAGGTTGCCACGATAACAAGGCCGCCAGGTTTGACCGCGCGAAGCACCGCCTGCACATAGGCATTCCGTTCGGCTTCAGTGGCTAAAAAATGAAAGACGGCTCTGTCGTGCCACACGTCGTAGGCTTGCGCGGGAAATTCGGTTTCGATGACATTGGCTTCCAGCCACTGCACGTTCGATGCGCGAGCACCAAGCCGAGCCTTTGCCTTAGCCAGTGCGGCTCCGGAAAGATCAAGAACAGTGACGTTTTTATACCCGCTAGTCGAGAGATCATCAACGAGCGTTGATGCGCCTCCCCCAACATCGATAATTGAAGCCCCAAGCGGAATGCTGGCATCCCGAATCAATTTAAGGGAGAGTTCGGCATGCTCCTGAAACCAACTGACTTCGTTGGTGGCCTTGGTCGAGTAAACATTTTCCCAGTGTTCTTTTGCTTGCACGGAAGTCTCCTTTGATCATCGGAACCAAACCTCAGTTTTGCTAGCGCTCAACGGCAAGAAGTCTGATGCATTCGTAGTGTGATCACAAGTGCATCGTCGTTTCTTCTCTTTGCACCCCGCCAAAAAAAATGGATACTCTCGTAATGGCTGAATCCGTATTGCCCAACACGCTTGATATTCTTCCCTCCGACTGCCGGGAAGCGGCAGTCGCGCTCAATCGCGGCTGCGTCTGTGTTTCCGTTGATCATTCGGCTCTTCGATTTGCGCTGGAAGCGTGTGACGGTGGCGACAGTGCGGTGTCGTATGCCGGCCTGCAGCTGACCCATCCCAATCTTTTTTCCGACACCACGGTTTTTGTTGCTGAGGCACATTTGCAGCACATGGCCGATCTGGTGGATGTCGTTGAACGTCTGGTAAAACTGCCTGCCTGGCGCGCACGAGTGCTTGCCTATACCCCTGAGATTGCACGGCATACGCCGAAGGCGGCGGGGGTTTTCTTCGGCTACGATTTTCATCTGGGTGCGGACGGCCCGCAGCTGATTGAAATCAACACCAATGCCGGTGGTGGATTACTCAATGCCAAATTGTTGCGTGCGCAACGTGCCTGCTGTGTGCAAACGGCTGTGATGAACCCCGAGCAGGAGCAAACGGCGCTTGAGGCTGCCTTCGTCACCATGTTTTGTGAAGAATGGCGGCTGGCGCATGGAAACTCGCCGCTCAGGCGCATCGCCATTGTCGATGAAGCGCCGGCCGGTCAGTTTCTGGCGCCGGAGTTTGAGTTGTTCCGGCAGTTGTTTGAAGCGGCGGGGATAAGGGCTGTTATCGCCGATCCCGCGCAACTTTATTTCAACGGCGAGCACTTGTTGTGTGGCGGTGAGGTTGTCGATCTGGTCTATAACCGGTTGACGGATTTTGCGCTGGAGTATCCGCAGAACGCCGCGCTGCGTGATGCGTATCTGGCCGACGCGGTGGTGCTGACGCCGCATCCGCAGGCGCACGCCTTGTATGCGGACAAGCGCAATCTGGTGGCCTTGACCGACGAGGGCTGGCTACGTGAAATTGGCGTTAGCGAAACCGATCGTCAGGTGTTGAAGGCGGGTATTCCGCGCACTGTAATCGTTGCGCCGGAAGACGCAGCGCGCTTCTGGGAAAGCCGTAAGCAGTGGTTTTTCAAGCCGGCAGCGGGTTACGGCAGCAAGGCGACGTATCGCGGCGACAAGCTGACCAAACGCGTTTTTGAGGAGATTACGCAGGGTGGCTATGTTGCCCAGGCACTCGTCCCGCCGTCGGAACGACGTTTGCTGGTCGATGGTGTTGAACAGGATCTTAAACTGGACTTGCGCAACTATGTTTATCAGAGCGCAGTGCAACTCGTTTCAGCACGGCTCTACCGTGGGCAGACAACCAACTTCCGTACGCCGGGCGGTGGCTTCGCAGCGGTGTTTTCCGTGCCGTGTCAGGGCCCGGAAAAAGTCTGCAAGTAAAAGACTTGCAGACTTTGCTTGTCGGTTAGCGCAACTTGAAGCGGCTGACAGCGGTGCGCAATGAACCGGCAAGGTGTTGCAGGTGACGTGCGGCTTGCGAGGTGTTTTGCACAGAGCGCGTGCTTTCTTCAGACATGCGCGCGACCTGCTCGATGGTCTTGGCGATTTCACTGGAGACGCCGCCCTGTTCGCGAATTGAGTCCGAGATGCTGTTGACGACTTCCATGACGCGTATCGAACCATCGCGAATTTCGTTGATCGATCCGCCGGCTTTTGTAGCCAGTTCGACACCTTTGCCGGCTTGTTCTACGCCAGATTGCATGCTAGTGACCGCGCTGCGGGTTCCGTCCTGAATCTTTCCCACCATGCTGGCGATTTCGGTTGTCGATAGGCTGGTACGTTCCGCCAGCTTGCGAACTTCGTCAGCAACCACCGCAAATCCCCGGCCTTGTTCACCGGCGCGAGCCGCTTCGATGGCGGCATTGAGCGCAAGAAGATTGGTCTGGTCGGCGATTTCCTTGATGGTATTGACGATCGAGGAAATCTGTTCCGACTGGCGACCCAGGTCTTCGATGATGCTGGATGAGGACTGCACGGCATCCGAAATCTTCTGCATTTCGTTAGCTGCACTTTCAATGATCTGAGTACCTGCCGATGATAAATCGCTGGCCTGCACAGAGATTTCATGTGCTTCGCGGGCGTTGGCGGCAACGTGATCAATACTTACCGTCATTTCTTGAACTGCAGCAGCCATTGATGAGGCGGATTCACCCTGCTGACGTGTGCTTGTGGACACGTCGTCGAAGGATTTGGTCAGTTGATCGGAGGCGGTCGACAGTTGTTCGGCGCCACGAACGATTTCCTCAATCATCTTGCGCAGGGTTTGCTGCATGGCTCTCATGCCGGCCAACAGACTGCTGGTATCGCCGGTGGCACAGTCAACTTCGGTGGTCAGGTCGCCGGCAGCAATGCGATTGGTAATCTGTGCGGCATACTGGGGGTCGCCGCCCAAGGTGTTGATGATCTGGCGGGAAACCAGTGTCAGAGAGACAGCAATAAAGCCGCCAATGACAGCGAGCCAGGCCAGGAGCTTGAGTGCGTTGGCACGGAAAAGGGCATCAATGTCGTCGATATAAATACCGCTGCCGATCAGCCAGCCCCAGGGTTCGAATTTTTTGACATAAGAGAGCTTGGGGTAGAGTTCTTCCGTGGCGCCGCCGCCAGCTTTTGGTTTCGGCCATTGATAGGCTACATAGCCGTGGCCTGCGGTTTCGACAATCTCGACAAATGCGACAAACAGATTTTTGTTATTCAGTGATTTGGTGTCGCCGTCGACGCCCGCTTGCATCGACGTGGCTTTATTGAAACGATCTGCACTGAGAATCTGGCCATCGAGCGCAGGAACAGTGGGATGCATGATCATTTTAGGCGCTGGTTTTCCCAGATCGTTAACCCAGAAATATTCAACCTTGTCGTAGCGCAAGGGGCGTAGTGCCTCAAGCGCTAGGCGTTTCGCATCGTCAGCGCTTATTTTTCCGTCCGCAGCTTGTTTCTCGTAGTTGCTCACCGTGGCATAGGCTACCTCGACGAGGTTGCGAATTTTCTCCTTTCGGTCAGCCAGAAGCTGATTCTTTTCACCCATCAGGACGATGATGATCAGAAGGCACAGGCCGATGACAGTAATCGCTATGAGACCATTCAATTTGGTGCGTAATGACAAGCCGTTTCCGATACTCACGTTTACTCCTCCTGTGATACGCCAGTGTTGCGCTGATTTATTATGTATTCGTCTGGTAATCTACCCTTTGAATTGGCAGTTGGCAATTGGAATGGACTATGTGGCCATGCTGGCATATCCCTACTTGAAAAGCGGTGTTACAGCCCAATCTTGATCGTATAGAAAAATTCAGGAAGGACTTTCCCATGCGACTCGACAAACTGACTACCAAATTTCAGCAGGCTCTGTCCGATGCCCAGAGTCTGGCGGTCGGCCACGACAACCAGATGATTGAGCCTCAGCACCTGCTGCTGGCCTTGCTGCAGCAGGACGATGGCGGTTCAGCTTCGCTGTTGGCGCAGGCCGGTGTCAATGTACAGGCGCTGAAGAGCGCGCTTGATCAGGCGGTTGATCGCCTGCCAAAGGTTGAAGGCCACGGCGGTGAGGTGCAGATCGGCCGCGATCTGACCAATTTACTTAATCTTACCGACAAGGAAGCGCAGAAACGCAGCGATCAGTTCATCGCCAGTGAGATGTTTCTGCTCGTCGTTTGCGACGACAAAGGTGAAACGGGTCGACTGGCCAGGCAGCACGGTCTTTTGCGCAAGGCGCTGGAGCCGGCAGTGGCCTCGGTACGCGGGGGTGAGGGTGTGGATAATCAGGAGGCCGAAGGGCAGCGTGAGTCGTTGAAAAAATACTGTATCGACCTCACCGAACGGGCGCGTCAGGGCAAGCTTGACCCGGTAATCGGGCGTGATGACGAAATTCGTCGGGCAATCCAGATTCTGCAGCGGCGCACCAAAAACAACCCGGTGCTGATCGGGGAGCCGGGCGTCGGCAAGACCGCCATCGTTGAAGGGCTGGCGCAGCGCATCGTCGACGGCGAAGTGCCTGAAACGCTCAAGGGCAAGAAGGTGCTGAGTCTCGATATGGCGGCGTTGATTGCCGGCGCCAAGTATCGCGGTGAGTTCGAGGAGCGCCTGAAAGCGGTACTCAAGGAGATCGCGCTGGATGAAGGGCGCATCATCGTATTTATCGACGAACTGCACACCATGGTTGGCGCCGGCAAGGCCGAGGGCGCGATGGATGCCGGCAATATGCTCAAGCCAGCGCTGGCGCGCGGCGAACTGCACTGCGTCGGCGCGACGACGCTTGACGAATATCGCAAGTACGTCGAGAAGGACGCCGCGCTGGAACGTCGCTTCCAGAAAGTGCTGGTTGATGAGCCGTCAGTCGAGAGCACCATCGCCATCCTGCGCGGCCTGCAGGAACGGTATGAACTGCATCATGGCGTCAAGATTACCGACCCGGCCATCGTTGCTGCGGCTGAGTTGAGCCACCGCTACATCACCGATCGTTTCCTGCCGGACAAGGCCATCGATCTGATCGACGAAGCGGCGGCGCGCATCCGCATGGAAATGGACTCCAAGCCGGAGGTTATGGACAAACTCGGTCGGCGCATGATCCAGCTTGAGATCGAACGTCTGGCGGTGCGCAAGGAAAAGGACGAAGCGTCGAAGAAGCGCATGCAGTTGATTGAGGATGAGCTGCTCAAGCTTAAGCGCGAATACAACGACCTCGAAGAAATCTGGAAAGCCGAAAAAGCGCAGGCGCAGGGTAGCGCACACATCAAGGAAGAGATTGACAAGCTCAAAGCCGAGATGACCCGCATGCAGCGTGAGGGCAAGCTCGACAAAGTGGCCGAGCTGCAATACGGCAAGTTGCCGCAGCTTGAAGCGCAACTAAAAGCCGCCGAAAAATCAAACGAGGGTGCGCAAAAAAATCAGTTGTTGCGCACGCAGGTTGGCGTCGAAGAGATTGCCGAGGTCGTGTCACGTGCCACCGGCATTCCGGTCTCCAAGATGATGCAGGGTGAGCGCGAAAAACTGCTGCAGATGGAAGGTCGTCTGCACCAGCGAGTGGTCGGGCAGGACGAGGCCGTGCGTCTGGTGTCCGATGCCATTCGCCGCTCGCGTGCCGGGCTCGCTGATCCGAACCGGCCTTACGGCTCTTTCCTTTTCCTAGGCCCGACGGGCGTGGGCAAGACCGAGTTGTGCAAGGCGCTGGCCGGCTTTCTGTTCGACTCGGAAGACCATCTCATCCGTATCGATATGAGCGAATTCATGGAGAAGCATTCGGTGTCGCGGCTGATTGGCGCGCCTCCGGGCTATGTCGGCTACGAAGAGGGCGGCCACCTGACCGAAGCTGTACGGCGAAAGCCGTACAGTGTGATCCTGCTCGACGAAATCGAGAAGGCGCATCCGGACGTCTTCAATGTGCTGCTACAGGTGCTTGATCATGGCCGGATGACCGACGGGCAGGGGCGTACGGTGGACTTCAAGAACACCGTGATTGTCATGACCTCGAATCTCGGGTCGCAGATGATCCAGCAAATGACCGGCGATGATTATCAGGTGATCAAACTGGCGGTGATGGGCGAGGTGAAGGCGCAGTTCCGGCCGGAATTCGTTAACCGCATCGACGAGATCGTCGTATTTCACGCGCTCGACGAGAAGCACATCAAGTCGATTGCCAGGATCCAACTTGGTTATCTGGAGAAGCGTCTGGCTCTGCTTGAGATGAAACTGGAGGTTGACGATAGTGCACTCTCTGAAATAGCGGCTGCCGGCTTCGACCCGGTGTATGGCGCACGTCCCTTGAAGCGCGCCATCCAGTCCCAGCTCGAAAACCCGCTGGCCAAGGCGATTCTGGAAGGGCAGTTTGCGGCGGGTGATACGATCCATGTGGCGTGCAAGGGCGGCGTAATGCGTTTCGACAAAATTTGATCATCGGGCAATGCGCTGACAAATGAGTCAGGCTTATGACTTTCTCGCGTTGAAGCGATGCCTTTCCCGGCTGTCGACGGGTGGTTTGTTTATGCTTTTCTTTCTGGCATGGAATTCGTGCTGGGGGCAGGAGCAGGCCAAGTGGCATCCCGGGCACTATGCGCTCTACATGGATCGTGCGTTTGTTGAAGTTCCCCAGAGTCATGCTCAGTATCGTGAATTGACCGAGCGGTTCGAGCGATTTGTTGCCGCATTGCCTGATGAAATTATTGGCGTGCAGGGTCCGGCCTATTGGGGCATGCTCGAACCGGATAAGGATAGATACGATTTTTCTCTGGTTGAGGAGCAACTGCGTATTGCATCCAAATACGGGAAGCGGCTGTTCTTTACCCTATCCGAAAAGAGCTTCGTCGAAAAGCGCAAACCCACGCCCGCCTATCTGGAAAGCGATCCGGTGTATGGCGGTGGCGTGATCCGTTTCGAGAACAGCCGTGGCTCTCAGGCGCGCATCTGGAACCCCGCTGTGCTTGAACGCTTCAATCGGCTTGTTGTTGCGCTGGGCAAACGCTTTGACCGTGAACCTAATTTTGAAGGCATCGAATTCGTTGAAACTGCGCTGAACGTCAACCTCGCTCAGGACAAATCCTCCGCGGCGGAATATCTCGATGCGCTCAAGACCCGTCTGATTGTGGCGAAAAAGGCATTTCCTTTGTCCGTGGTGCTTCAGGAAACCAATTGGTTTCCGGGCCATGATCAAAGAAGGATGATGGAGGATTTTTTCAAGTTTTGTTTTGAAACAGGGGTGGGGATTGGGGGCCCGGATCTTATTCCCGATGCAGAACGCGCGGCGGAGCGACCACGTATTCCAGCCTACGAATTTTATCCGCGCTATGCCGGCAGGATGCCGCTGGCTGCCGATGTCCAAGTCCCGCAGTACACCGGTCGTATGGGCGATAAGAAGCTTGGCAAGCTTACAGCTTCTGGCATATACGACATGGGGGTGAATACCCTCAAACTGAATTACATCTTCTGGGCTGCGTACGATACAAAGGACGCGAATTTCATCTTCTCGAAGGAAGTTATTCCGCTGCTCAAAGAAGTGCACGGAAGAATCAACGAAAATCGGCCAGAAAAAGTGGGGCGGCGGTAGCATCGAAATCTCCGCGGGCTACAGGAATTCGGGCACTGGCGTACTTGCCTTCGTTCAACAGCATTGCGATTCGGAGAACAGCGGCTGTGGCAATGGATGGCTGCCTCGCAGTTAATGCGCTGTCGCAACGCTATCCTTTTCCCGCTTGTTTGAGCATACTGTGTCGGATTTTTTCGTGGCACCAATTTTTCAACATGTTCACAGGGAAAAACCATGGGATTCTTTGACTGGAAGGAACGATCAAACGACGTGCTGGCACAAGGGGGGGTTATCGGCCCTGACGAACGCCTGCCCTGGCCGCAAACTGCCGTAATGGGCATGCAGCATGTCATCGCGATGTTCGGCGCCACCGTGCTTGCGCCCATCCTCATGGGGTTTGACCCCAACCTCGCCATTTTGATGAGCGGCATCGGCACGCTGATTTTTTTCGCCATGACCGGCGGAAAGGTTCCCAGTTACTTGGGGTCGAGCTTTGCCTTCATTGGCGTGGTTATCGGGGCCACCGCCTACGCGGGCAAAGGCGCCAACCCCAACATCGGTGTTGCACTGGGCGGCATTATTGCCTGCGGCGCGGTGTACACGGCCATCGGTGCGCTGGTGCATGCCATCGGTACCCGCTGGATTGAAAAACTCATGCCGCCGGTAGTCACCGGCGCTGTGGTGGCGGTCATCGGTCTGAACCTGGCGAGCGTGCCGGTGAAGAACATGGCTGCCAGCAATTTCGACAGCTGGATGCAGGTTGTTACCTTCGTGTGCGTGGGGCTGGTGGCGGTGTTTACCAGCGGGCTGGTGCAGCGTGTTCTCATTCTGGTCGGCCTGATTGCTGCGACAGTGATCTACGCCGTACTTACCGGTGGGCTGGGTCTGGGCAAACCGATGGACCTTGCAGGTGTGGTTGCTGCGGCCTGGTTCGGCATGCCAAACTTTGCAGCGCCGGTGTTTGATCCCAAGGCCATGCTGATGATCGCGCCGGTGGCCATCATTCTCGTGGCCGAGAATCTGGGCCACATCAAGGCAGTGACCGCCATGACCGGCAAGAACCTGGATGTGTACATGGGGCGCGCCTTCATGGGTGACGGTATTGCCACCATGGTTAGCGGTGCGGGTGGTGGCACTGGCGTGACCACCTATGCCGAGAACATCGGCGTTATGGCGGCCACCAAGGTGTACTCGACGGCCATGTTTCTGGTGGCCGCGCTGATCGCCCTGTTGCTCGGTTTTTCGCCGAAATTCGGTGCGCTCATCCAGGCCATTCCGTTGCCCGTGATGGGGGGAATCTCCATCGTGGTGTTCGGCCTCATTGCCATTGCCGGCGCGCGCATCTGGGTGGAAAACAAGGTCGATTTTTCCGACAACAAGAATCTGATCGTAGCTGCCATCACGCTGGTACTGGGCACGGGCGACTTTACGCTCAAGTTCGGTGATTTTGCGCTGGGCGGCATCGGTACTGCTACCTTCGGCGCTATCCTCCTGTATGCGCTGCTCAATCGCAAGGCATAAGGTTTGAGAGTCTTATGAAAATGGCTCTTCGGGGCCGTTTTATTTTGCTGATCGAACTACTGAAGGGACGGAGAGATGCAGCCTTCAATTGAACTGCCAATTGACTGACAGCACATCGGCCTCAGCTGCCGTTGGGCCTCTGGTCAAAATCGGGCGGCTAGCAATGTAGGCCAACGTCCGCTTTGGCCGACGAACTCTCATAGGCCGCTCGGCAATTCTCTTGCCGCTGATTTGAGTATTTCTCAGGCCGCATCGCCAGAAGGCTCATGGATATTAGATCCTGGCATGCAATGCCTGAAAACTCCCGTATTCATTGGCCTGCAGGCCGGCACCCGTTTCGCTGTAGAATGATCCTTTGTCTGAAGGGCGGCACATGTCGGCAGCGATGGAAGTAAATCAGGGGCGCAGCGATGCAGGCGTGATCGCGCTGGTGGGTTTTGCCCATGCTGTATCGCACTTCTTTCATCTGGTTATTCCGCTGCTCTTTCCGTGGCTGATGCCGGAGTTTGGTTTGAACTTCACGCAAGCCGGTGCGTTGATGACTGTATTTTTTGTGGTCTCAGGCCTCGGGCAGGCAGCGGCCGGTCTGCTCGTTGATCGCATTGGCTCAAAACCGGTGCTGTTTGCCGGTGTGGGTTTTTTGGCCGTGTCCGGTGTGCTGCTTGGCGTTGCGCAAAACTATTCAATGCTGTTATTGGCCGCAGTGGTCGCCGGGGCGGGCAATGCGGTGTTTCACCCGGCCGATTTCACCATCCTGAACCGGCGTGTGACCAAACCGCGTCTCGGGCATGCCTTCTCGGTGCATGGCCTGTCCGGCAACTTGGGCTGGGCTGCGGCGCCGCTCGTCATGACCGGCGTGGCGTCTCTCGCAGGCTGGCGTGTGGCGGCCTTTGTCGCCGGGGCGATTGCGCTGGTCGCGATTGCTGCATTGTTCGCCTTGCGCGGGCTAGTGGACGATGCGCATGCCGAACATGTAGCTAAAGTGGCCGGCGGGCAGGGCGTGGCAACGCTGGCCATTCTGCGTTCGCCGGCGGTACTGCTCTGCTTTACTTTCTTTTTCCTGATTACCGCCGCGTTTGGCGCCTTGCAGAACTTTGCGCCGGCTGTGCTGCGGGCTATGTACGGCTTGTCACTGGCCACCTCGGTGTCGTGTCTTTCGGCCTACTTACTCGGCGGTGCGGCGGGGATTGTTGTTGGCGGATTTCTGGCGTCGCGCCATGCGCAGGAGCGAATTATCGCGGTGTGCATTTCTTTTGGCGCCTGCATGAGTCTGCTGTTGGCCACCGGCGTCGTGCCCGGCTGGTCGGTGTTGCCGCTGATGGCCTTAATGGGTTTTGGCGTGAGCATTGCCGGCCCGTCGCGTGATTTGCTGGTGCGC
>JANNGP010000049.1:0-33526 GCA_031403915.1 Betaproteobacteria bacterium | reverse complement strand
GACGAAACGCCCTTCTACGCCGAGTCCGGTGGCCAGGTGGGAGATCGCGGTGTGTTGCAATCGGCGCAGGGCATCTTCGCCGTCGAGGATACGCAGAAAATTCAGTCCACCGTGTTCGGCCATCAGGGCGTACTCAAGACGGGCAGCTTGAAGGTCGGCGAATCAGTCAACGCCAAGGTGGATCTGCTGGCGCGCAAGCGCATCATGCGCAACCACTCGGCCACGCACCTCATGCATAAAGCGCTGCGTGAAGTGCTCGGCGAACACGTGCAGCAGAAAGGCTCGCAGGTCGATCCGGACAAGACGCGCTTTGACTTCGTGCACAACCAGCCGATGACCGACGAGGAAATTCGTCGTGTCGAAACGCTGGTCAACACCGAGATTCTGGAAAACGCCGAGTGCCAGCACCGCGTGATGCCGATTGGTGAAGCACAGATGCTGGGTGCCATGATGCTGTTCGGCGAAAAATACGGCGACGACGTGCGTGTCATCGACATCGGCTCGTCGCGCGAACTGTGCGGCGGCACGCACGTGCTGCGCACCGGCGATATCGGCGTGTTCACCATCGTTGCCGAAGGTGGCGTGGCGGCCGGCGTGCGTCGTGTTGAAGCAATTACTGGCGATGTCGCGCTGGCCTACATGCAGGGCATGGAAACAGCGCTCGGCGGCGTGGCCGGTACGCTCAAGGTGCAGCCGGGCGATGTGCAGGCGCGCGTCTTTTCGATTCTCGACCAGGTACGCCAACTCGAACGCGAACTGGCTCTGCTCAAGGGCAAACAGGTTTCGGCGCAGGGCGACGATCTCGCCAACGCTGCGGTCGATGTGAAGGGCGCAAAAATTCTTGCAGCCAAGCTCGAAGGCGCCGACATCAACGCCTTGCGTGCCACGATGGACAAGTTGCGCGACAAGCTCAAGTCGGCCGTTGTGGTGTTGGCGACCACCGAGAGCGGCAAGGTCACGCTGATTGCCGGTGTGACGCCTGATCTGACCGGCAAAGTCAAAGCCGGCGAACTGGTTAACATGGTGGCTATGCAGGTCGGCGGCAAGGGCGGTGGCCGGCCGGATATGGCACAAGCGGGTGGCACGCAGCCGGAAAATCTGCCGGCCGCGCTGGCTTCGGTGAAAGCCTGGGTGGAAGGGAAGTTGTAATGTTTGATCGTGCCGTGTTCTGCCTCGGCGGTTTGTTGATTGCTGCGACGGCGTGTGCGCAAATCGTGCCAGCCCCCCGCGTTTGGTCGACAGGCTTTGAGCGCGAAAGCGATGCTGCGGGTTTTTACGTCACCCCGCAGGCACATCTGGGCACCAGCTTTCATGGCTTGCAAAGCGAGCAAAAGCACAGCGGTGAAAAAGCACACGCGGCCTGGATCAAGGGGGCGAACAATACATGGTTGAACGCGGATAGCAATCACCGCGCCTACCCGACCATTCAGTTGCACAAGCTGCCGGGCGGCGGGTACCGCACGCCGGTACTCGTTGAGTGGTGGATGTGGCAGGACTTTCCGTTCGAATCGCCAAAGGGCAACTCGTCGGCCTGTGAGTGGATCAGCTATGCCACGCTATCGCTCGATGCGAGTGATCGATGGTCGCGCGTCGTGCTGCTCAATCAGGGCTGGGAGGGTTACACGCATCTGATGCACGTACAGTCGCACAATGACCGTACTTGGAGTTTTCAGGAGCGTGGTGTTGCCGTGCCGCAACGCAAATGGACGCGGCTCACGATGTGGCTCGATGCTGCGCCCGAGGGCGGGCGCGCACGTGCCTGGGTCGATGGCCGGCTGGTCAGCGAAGGCAAGGTGGGCGGCGGCGCCGGGCGGCTGGAACAGGCGCACTTCGGGATGTATGCCGATCCCGATTGTCGCAGCGGCCGCATCCTCAACGACGATCTGGCCATATACGAGGCGGGCAGTTTTGTGCCGCCGCCGGAGGGCGCTGGCATGCTTCCATCGCAGCAGGAACTGCAACAACAGCGACAGCCAAACACGGGGCCCGGAAGCGCAAACGCTGGCACAAGCGAACTTGACCGCACTCCGGTCGAGGCGTCCACGCGGCAGGGCGACGCGGTTCGCTTGCACCCCAATGGCCGCTGGGAGTATGTCGATCCGGCCAAGGCCGCGAAGGCCAGAGAAATTGCCGCAAGCTACCCTGAGAACAACACGCGCCCGGTCGATGCCCAAGGCGGAGTGTTCGGTGTTGGCCGCACGATCATGCCGGGCGACAAGGATTACAACCGGGGTTCGCTCTCCGGCAAGGGGCGCTAAGGCGTTTTCGCGCTGATTCCCGGCAAGTCCAGCATTGTGCGCAATCCGCCCAGCGGGGAAGCGGAAAGAGTGAGGCCGCCCTCGTACAGCTGAGCGAGTTCGTCTACGATCGATAGCCCCAAGCCGCTGCCCGGCACGCTTTCATCGGCGCGCACGCCCCGGCGGATGACGGTGTCGCGCTGCTCGGCATCGATGCCCCGCCCGTCGTCATCGACGGTCACGACCAGCCGGTTTCCTTCCAGACATGCGTGCACCTCGACGCGCTGCGCGGCCCATTTGCAGGCATTGTCGATGAGGTTGCCGAACATTTCCTGCAAGTCCTGCGTGTCGCCGCGAAACGCCAGCGTGTCCGGCATGGCCCGTACCTTCAGATCAAGCGGGCGTTCGGCATGGATATTCCGCATGGCGCGCAGCAGTCCGTCGATCACGGGGGCTACCAGGCAGCGGGTTCCAGGGGCGTGGCTGGCGGCGACTTGTGCACGAGTGAGGTGGTAGTCGATCTGTCGGCGTGCGGTGTCGACCTGATCGGCGACCAGCCGGGCAAATTCATCGTCGCGGGGGTGTGCGGCGTTGGACAGGATGCTTAGTGGTGTTTTGAGGGCGTGGGCGAGGTTGCCGGCGTGGGTGCGCGCGCGTGCGATGACGTCGGCGTTCTGCGCCAAGACCGAGTTGAATTCTTCGACCAGCGGCGTGATCTCGGCGGGAAAAGCGCCGTCGAGCCGTTGCGAGTCGCCGTTGCGTACCTTGCCGAGTGCGACGCGCAGCGTATCAAGCGGTGCTAGTCCGACGACGACGAGTATGGCGGCGGCGATGAGCAGGCCGCTGCCGAGAACCGCCAGCGCAAGCCAGAGCGCCCGGTTGAATTGCCCCGCGGGTTCGTCCATCAGGCGCTCGTCGGCGGCGACGATCAGGCGAAAGCTGCGTGGGCGGTCTTCTGTCGGGGAGGCGAGGTGAATGCTGCGTTCGATCATCCCGAGTGTTGCACCCTCCGGGCCGGCTACACGGTGCCGGTGAATTTCGCCGTCGCCCGGTCGATCACCGGGCACGGTCAGGCGGGCGTCCCACAGCGAGCGGGAGCGCAGCGGGTCGGCCGCCGGATTGTCGAGATCGTCGATCTGCCAGTAGATGCCCGCGTAGGGGCGATTGAAGCGCGGGTCGCTCAGGGGCTGCGCCAGCTCCGGGCGATTTTTTCCGTTGATGGTGATCTGCGCGGCCAGCTGGTCGAGGTGAGTTTTCAGTTCGGCGTGGAACTGGGATTCGATGTGTTGCTGGAACAGGTTGCCCAGCCCCCATCCAGCGATGAGGAGGGTGGCGGCAATCCACAACAGGGTGCCGGCCAGCAGGCGCCAGCGCAGGGATTTTCGCGGCGCGGCGGGCGTCATGGTCATTGCGGGGCGCGCAGGCGGTAGCCGAGGCCGCGCACCGTTTCGATCAGGTCGACCGGCAGTTTTTTGCGCAGACGGGCGATGAACACTTCGACCGTGTTCGAATCGCGGTCGAAGTCCTGCGCGTAGATGTGTTCGACAAGATCGCTGCGCGAGATGATCTCGTCCTGATGGTGCATCAGGTAGGCGAGCACGCGATATTCGTGGCTGGTCAGCGTCAGCGCCTGACCGTCGACCGTGGCGCGGCTGTTGCGCGTGTCGAGGCGCAGCGGGCCGCAGCCCAGTTCGGCGCTGGCGTGCCCGCCGGCACGGCGGATCAATGCACGCAGGCGGGCGAGCAATTCCTCCATGTGGAAGGGCTTGGTCAGGTAGTCGTCGGCGCCGGCGTCGATGCCGGTCACTTTTTCGTGCCAGCCGTCGCGTGCGGTGAGGATCAGCACGGGGGTGGTCTTGCCGGCCGCGCGCCATTTGCGGAGCACGGTGATGCCGTCCATGCGCGGTAGGCCGACGTCGAGGACGATGGCGTCGTAGGGGTCGTTCTCCCCCATGAAGTGCGCGTCGACACCGTTGTCTGCAGTGTCGACGGCATAACCCGCAGCCTGGAGGGCTTCGCCCAGCTGTGCTTTAAGGGTGGGTTCATCTTCAACGATCAGAATGCGCATCAGTATTTTTCTCCACTGTGATGCGCGCGCGGTTTCTGTTTGCTGCTGATGATGGAACCGTCACGCGCGTCGACCTTTAGTTTAACGAGCGATCCTCCAGTGCGCAGTATCTTGATTTCATAGATCCAGCGGGGTGACCGGTTGTCGTGTTCCTGTCCAGCCTGTTCGAGTTCGACATCGAGCACTTGGCCGGGATGGTCGCGTTCGACTCGGGTGAGGATGGTGCGCAAGGGCAGGATTTCGCCTGCTTCCAGCGCCTTGCGGGCGCGGTCGTGATCGCGCTCGTCTGCTAGGCTTGAGCCGGCGCCGAGCGCAATTCCGGCGGCGAGCAGTATCGCGCGGAAACAGCAGGGATGAAAAAACGCCTTGGTGTCGGGCATCAGAGGGCTTCCGGAATCATGGCCTTTTATACCCCGGCGAAGCTGAACGCCAGATGAACGAGGGGTTCATCTTCTGTTCAGTTCGGGGCGGGCATAGTGGTTTGCGTATCAAGATTTTCTACGTTTTCGAGGAGAAAAACATGAAGCGAATCCTTTCTGTCAGCCTGCTGCTTGCGCTGGCGATGATGTGTTCCGGCACGGTCGTAGCCGGCCCGCGCGATGATCTGCTGGCTGGCTACGCCAGTGCAGCCAAAGCAGCCGATTCCTCATTCTCCGGATTTTCCGGTGCGCGCGGGAAAGTTCTGCATGCCAGCGCATTCGCCGGTGGAAAACCGGATACGCCAGCCTGTACTTCGTGCCACGGCAACGATCCGCGCGGCCCGGGCCGCAACCCGGCCGGCAAGGTTATCGAGCCGGTGGCTTTGTCGGCGGCGCCCACACGCTACAGCGATCCGGCAAAAGTCGAAAAATGGTTCAAACGCAATTGCAACGAAGTGCTCGGCCGTGAATGCACCGCGCTGGAAAAGGGCGACTGGCTGAGTTTCGTGTTCGCGCAGTAGCGCTCATCAAAGGAGTCATTCATGGGTATCCCGATTCGTGCGCTCAGCATTTCGCTCATTGTCCTCGCCTTTTCCGCGCTGGTGTTCGGGCGGGCGCAGGCCGGCGGCAGCCATTATTTTCCGCCGGTGTCAGACCCGCTGGTCAAGGAGGAGTGCGGCAGTTGCCATCTGGCCTTTGCGCCTTCGATGCTGCCGGCAAGCTCATGGAAACGCATGATGGGTGATCTCAAGAATCACTTTGGCGACGACGCCAGTCTTGATTCTGCCGTGGCCGAAAAGATTGCCGCTTATCTGGCAGCCCAGGCCGGCGATACCGGTGGCCGTCGCTATGGCGACAAGCTTTTGCGGGGCGTTTCAGCGGAGAAGGCCCCCTTGCGCATTACTGAGTTGCCCCGGTGGGTACGCGAGCACCGTGAGGTTCCGGCGTGGGAGTGGAAGCACAAGGATGTGCGCACCAGAGCCAACTGCACGGCCTGCCACGCGGATGCGGCAAAGGGTTATTACGACGAATAACGGGTAGTGCTTGGCATCATCAACAAAGGAGGTTTTCATCATGCGTATCCGGATCATTGCTGTTTCATTCGGCCTTTGTGCCGCCTTGCTTGCCGGCGGTTGGTTGCTGGCACCATCGTTTGCCGGCGAAGGTCGCACGGGTGAACGCGCGTGGCTTTCCATCGGGCAGGTGCACGAAAAACTGGAAGCGGCCGGCTACCGCAGTGTTGAAAAAATCGAGCGTGAGCACGGCGTCTATGAGGCTCGTGCCACGGACAGCAATGGCGCGCGGCTCAAGTTGTCGATCAACCCGCAAACAGGTGAGGTTCTCAGCCAGAAGCGCAAGCATGACGCGCCGACCTCGGCCGACTGCAACAAGCGTCGCTGCCGGGATGATCTGCCTGTTGCACAGTCGCTCACGTCGACCAAACCTTGAGGTAGGCACCATGAAAACCGTTTTGATTGGCTTGTCGGCCTTCGTGGCACTGGTCTGGGCTTGGGCTGTTTCGAACGGCACAGCCGTGGCCGGTGTGCATCCGCTCTGGTTTGCCCGGCAGGAGGCGCTCTATCTGAGTGGTTTGCTGTCGATCGCCCTGATGTCGCTCACGATGCTGCTGGCTACGCGGCCGGTCTGGCTGGAAGCGCCGCTGGGCGGCATGGATCGCGTCTATCGTACCCACAAGTGGGCGGGCATCATGGCGGTGGTGTTCGCTGCGGCACACTGGCTCATCGAGATGTCGGACGACATCATTAAATCGATGGTCGGGCGCGAGGGGCGCTTGCCGAAACAGAAGTTCACCGGGTTGCTTGAAGTACTGCGCGATCTGGCGGGCGATATGGGCGAATGGGCAATCTATGCGGCGTTGTTCATGCTGGCTATCTCGCTCTGGAAAAAGTTTCCCTATCGCGCCTGGCGTTTCCTGCATCGTGCGATGCCCGTGCTTTATCTTGCGCTGGTGTTCCATGCTGCCTTGCTGGCGCCCATGGCCTATTGGAAACAGCCCGCCGGCATGTTGCTTGCGGTGCTTTTTGTCGTCGGCGGCTATGGGGCCGTGCGGTCGCTACTGGGCGGGATCGGACGGGCGCGCGAAGTGGCCGGCGAAGTTCTCGCCGTTGACCGGGCGGCGTCGGATGTCATCGGTGTGCGTTGCCGGCTCGCGCAGGGGTGGCCGGGGCATCGCCCGGGGCAGTTTGCCTTCGTGAGCTTCGATGACCGAGAAGGTGCGCATCCCTTCACCATCGCCAGTGCGGACCGGGGGCAGGGCGAGGTCAGCTTCCAGATCAAGGCGCTGGGCGACTATACGTCGCGCCTGGCCGAAAAACTGAAGCCGGGCCAGAGCGTGCGTGTTGAAGGCCCGTATGGTCGATTTGATATTGCGCGTTGCGACGCGAAGGCGCGGCAGGTCTGGGTTGCCGGGGGGATTGGTGTGACGCCCTTTCTCGCGTGGTTGGAACACTTGCAGGATGATCTGGCGGCCGCTCCCGTTGCCGAGTTGCATTACTGCACGCGTAATCAGGCCGGCGACGTGTTTGTTTCGCGCCTGAAAACTCTGTGCGCCGCACTGCCCGGGATTCGCCTGCATGTTCATTGTGCACTTCAGGGTGCGCGACTTGAAGCCGCCTTGCTGGGCGATACGCATAATGCCGAGGTCTGGTTCTGCGGGCCGAGCGGTTTGGGGCAGGCACTCCGGGATGGCCTGCGAGCCTTGGGCGCGCGTCCGCGCTTCCATCAGGAGGTGTTCGAAATGCGCTAGCCGCTGGTGTCTTACAGGCGCAGGATCGTATTCAGCCGCCAGTCGCCGCGCCGCTGATATTGCGTTGATGAGCGAAGGTATCTACAGTCACATGCTCATAACCGCGCCAAAGAGAACAATTACGCCATGAAAAAACTGACCAGTATCTGTGTTTATTGCGGCTCAAGCCCTGGCCGGGTAGATGACTATACCGAGGCAGCACACACGTTCGCTCAGGCCATTGTCGACCGCGGCATCGGGCTCGTTTATGGTGGTGGCTGTGTGGGCCTCATGGGCATTCTGGCTGACGAAGTGCTACGCCTGGGCGGCAGGGCGGTGGGCGTGATTCCCGAGTCGTTGGTAAGCAAGGAGCTGGCGCACGCGAATCTGACCGAGCTGCATGTCACACCCTCGATGCATGCGCGCAAGACCTTGATGGCGGAACTGGCTGATGGCTTTGTCGCCTTGCCGGGTGGCATCGGTACCTTTGAAGAGCTTTTCGAGGTATGGACCTGGGCGCAACTCGGCTTCCACAGCAAGCCCTGTGGTTTGCTCAATGCCGCGGGCTACTACGACGGCTTGATCAGCTTTCTCGACCACGCCGCGCATGAAGAATTTTTGCGCGAGAATCATCGCCATATGCTCATCGTCGAATCGGATCCGGCTGCGCTGCTGGACCGCTTTGCGTGTTATTCCCCGCCGGCCCTGCCGAAGTGGCTGGGGCCGGGCAAGACATGAATCACTTATCGGGTAAAGGCAGGAGGTGACTATGCAGATGAAACGCATCAATTCCGGGAAGCTTCGTGCAATCGGCTACGAATCGCGGGAGCGGATTTTGCGCGTTGAACTTGACGACGGCAGCATGATTGACTATTCGGGCGTCGGCGATGAAGTCTGGCGTCGACTGTCTTCCTCGGGTTCGGCGTGGAGTTATTACCGCGACACCATTGAAGAGGAATTCTCAGGTCGCAGAGCCGCCGTTAGCGTCGCGAAAACATCCAGCCCGCTTGACGATCTGTTTAAAAAGTAGGGGGAGGCTTCGGCTGTTCCCGGGGTAGTCGCACGTTACCCGCGCTAGCGACGCTGTGCTTTTTCATGAGTGCTGAAGTACGACCTAGATCATCCCCGCTTTTTTCAGCGCCTCGGCCGTGGCTTTGGTCAGTGCAGATATCTGTTCGCTTACGTCGGCGCTGGCGTCCGTGCTGGCGTTGCCCGACCAGACTGCTGTATTGCGCGCAAGATCCACCAGTGTTGTGCTGGAGCTCATTCCCTGTGTAGCCGTTGCGCCGCCAATGGGAAACGATATCCCGATTCCACCGAAACTGAAGCCGCTGCTACGATAGCCGCCGCTCCCGCCTCCGACCCCAACACCCACTTGCGGCCCGGAATTGACTACGGTGAGATCGCTGGCCGCAAGTTGCATGCGAACAACGGCGATGGCGCCGCTGGCTTGAGCCGCGTTTTGAATCTCGTCCGGATTTTG
This sequence comes from Betaproteobacteria bacterium, assembly GCA_031403915.1. Taxonomy (GTDB): domain Bacteria; phylum Pseudomonadota; class Gammaproteobacteria; order Burkholderiales; family Rhodocyclaceae; genus Propionivibrio. Next base: position 24,573 of record JANNGP010000049.1, on the reverse strand, counting down.
CGCTTCACCGGGCGGGAACCCGGGGAGCGAATAGCTGCGTACTGTGCTAATGCCATAGGTGCCCAACTGTGCGGCCCATTGGTCTTCACAGATCCGTCGCAGGGTCTCATCACGCGCCTGGCATATCACCAGTAACCGACCGGCCAGACGCAAGCCGGCGTTATAGCCGGGATCCCGCCATTGGCTGGTCATCCGCGTTGTCACGCAGCCCGCCAGTATCGTTACCCCAGCCAGAAGCGCCAGAGCCCGCAGCGAAAATCGAAGAGTCTGAGTCATTTGTTTGCCCCGGTGTTTATGATGCGCTGCGATATTTTAAAGACTACGGATCTTGTCCAGCAGCGCCGTCGTCGATTTTTGATGAATGAAGGGGATCGACTCTGTTTTGCCGCCCCAGCCGGCGACTTCGACGTTGCCGACAATTTTGTCCACCGGCCAGTCGCCGCCTTTGACGAGTACGTCGGGACGGCATTCGAGGATGCGTTCGATGGGCGTGTCTTCATCGAACCAGGTGACGAGCGAGACGCATTCCAGCGCGGCAATCACCGCCAACCGGTCGGCCAGCGAATTCACCGGGCGATCGTTGCCCTTGCCGAGGCGCTTGACTGAAGCATCCGAGTTGAGCGCGACTACCATCGAACCGCCCAAGGCGCGCGCCTGCCCGAGCAGAGTCACGTGGCCGCGGTGCAGGATGTCAAAACAGCCGTTGGTGAACACCAGCGGGCGGGGCAGGGCGGCGAGCCGCGCCGGCAGCTCGGCCGGGGCGACGATCTTGTTTTCGAAGGCGGGCGGTGGAAAGTTCATGGGATGTGTGGTGTGAAGGGTGGGGGTACGAAACCTAAATTAAAACCACGGAGAACACGGAGATCACGGAGAAAGTCAAAAGATCGAGAGCTTGCGAAGTCACCATTTGATGATTAATTCTCCTGTTTCAATGTTTCGTTTTTCTCCGTGATCTCCGTGGTTATCTGCTTTTTCAATGATGAAAGTGTGAAGGTAGCCACGATTCTATCAGCCGGGAGCTTGCCAGTCGCTTGGGGCGGCAGGTTTTTGATCGATGCGAAGGGGTTTACCTCACGAATGAAATGGCAAGGCCCAGCAGCGCGCAAACGCCGATGATCCGCATGATGTCCTGCTTGCACTTCCACAATGCGACGAAACAGACGATGGCAATGATGACCGGGATGGCGTCGAACGGACCGCTGAAGGGCGCTGCTGCCGTGGCCTTGGGCCAGAAGGTATGCCAGGCGAAGAAGACGGCAAGATTGAGGATTACGCCGACAACAGCGGCCGAAATAGCAGTCAGCGGCGCGGTGAACTTGAGTTCGCCGCGCGTCGATTCAATCACGGGTCCGCCGGCAATGATGAACCAGAAGCTGGGTAGGAAAGTAAAGAAAGTCGCCACCGTTGCGCCGGCAAGTCCTGATGCGACGGGGTCGTCGAGCGCAGACTTGGTCACGCCGCCGATATAGCCAACCCAGGTGACGATCATGATCAGCGGGCCGGGCGTGGTTTCACCGAGTGCCAGGCCGTCCATCATCTGCGGGCCGGTGAGCCAGGTGAAGTGATCCACCGCGCCCTGATAGACATAGGGCAATACCGCGTAAGCGCCGCCGATGGTGAGGAAGGCCGCTTTGAGGAAAAATTCGCCCATGTTGTAAAGGTCGGTTGATCCGCGTAAAGAGAGCAGGCTGGCGGCAGCAATCACCGCGAATACGAGTGTGGTGATCCCGAATTTTGCCCAGGTGAATTTTGCGTGCGCCGGCGGTGGCGTGTCGTCGTCGATGATCGCCGGGCCGTAAGCCTTGTTCGATGCCCCGTGTCCGCTGCCGGCTTTGAACTTGGCCGGCATCAGTTTGCCACCGATGGTGCCCAGAATGGCGGCGGCTAGCACGATCCACGGAAAGTCGATGTCAAAAACGAAGATTCCGATGAAGGCCAGTGCAGCAATGCAACCGAGTACCCCATTCTTGATCGACTTCGAGCCGATGCGCCAGGCGGCGAACAACACCACCGCGACGACGGCTGGTTTGATGACGTAGAAAATACCCTGCACTGCCGGCACATCGCCGAAGTTCAGGTAGATGCCCGCGAGCACGGAGAGCAAAACGAAGGCTGGCAGGAAGAACGACACGCCGGCCATTACCGCGCCCTTGATGCCGTGCATCAACCAGCTGATGTAGATGGCCAACTGGATGGCCTCGGGGCCTGGCAGCAGCATGCAGTAGTTAAGCGCATGCAGGTAGCGGTTCTCGGATATCCAGCGTCGGCGCTCGACCAGTTCCTGGTGCATCATGGCAATCTGCCCAGCCGGGCCGCCAAAGCTGATGAAACCGAGCTTGAGCCAGTATTTGAAGGCTTCACCTACGCTTGGGGTGGGTGGTGGCGTGGTGGGGATGGTTGTTTCAGTCATGAGAGGCATGCCGCGAATAGTGAAGGCGAAGCTTGTCGAAGAGGCGACTGGCATCAAAGAGCAATGCGTCATCTGCTGTTGTGTCCCTTGCGCCGGCGACTTTAACGTTGCTGACGATTTGCTCCACTGGCCAAGGCGACGATCTTGTGTTCAAAAGCGGGGGCGGGTGTTCATGCCCGAAATTCTATCAGTCGGGAGCCTGCCAGTCGCGCAACTCCGTCAGTGCTTTGTCAAGGCCCGGCAGCACCGTGATGCCATCGGGTGCGGGGAGCCGTTCGCAACCCGCACCCCCAGCCCAGAGTCCGATAGTCGGCGGCAGGAGGTTGCGCAGTTGCGTGAGCAGGGCAGCGATCTGGCGTGAGGGGAAGGCGATGGAGAATGACAGGGCAACGATGTCGACCTGGTGGGCTTCGGCGGCACGGCAGATGTCGAGCAGCGGCGTCTGGGTACCGAGCGAAATGCAGGTGGCGCCGTCCAGCGTGAGCAGCGCCTCGACCATCAGCAGGCCAAGCACATGCTGTTCTTCGGGGACGGTGGTGAGCAGGATGCGCGGTCGCGTGCCGCCGGCCGGCAGGTTGGCAATGGCTTGCTGTAACAAAGACTTCATCTGCTCCGAATAGAGGTGTTCCTCGAAAACCTCCAGTTCGCCGCGCATCCAGGCTTCGCCGACGACGCGGTTGAGCGGCGCGACCGTATCGAGAATGAAGTGCTGCAGCCCTTGGCGCATCATGGCCTGATGCAGACTTTGCCGCAGCCCGATGGCATCGTGGGCGCGCAGGCGCGCAATGAACCCCTGCAAACTGCCTGAAGCCCCGTGGGGGTCTGCCGGTGTATCGCCGCTTCCGGTGGGTGGCTGTGCGTTGGCCAGTGCCAGCAGGTCGGCTTCGGAGCTGGCAACCAGCCGTCCGGGGCGGTGCCCCTGATCCATCAGCCGCTTGATTAAGCGCAGTCGGCCAACCTGATCGGGCGGGTATAGCCGTTCGCCATTGGCGTCGCGAACCGGCTGCGGGAAGCCGTAGCGGCGCTCCCAAACGCGCAAGGTGTCTTTTCCCAGCCCGGTGTCGCGCTCAACGGCGGCGATGGTCAATTCAGTTTGATTGTTCATTTTGTCTTGGACAAGTAGTTGACAAAGCATATCACGGGAACTATTCTGCACACATACCGTCTTTATGTCTAGGACAAACTATAAATAATTTTGTTTTTAGGTGCTGGTAAACGACTGCTTTGTAAGGTTGTAACACTTCGTACATGCGCTTCTTGATGTTCTTCCTTAATTTTTTACGGGTTTGTGTTCTGACAATTTGTCATGGACAAATAAGAAAGGCTTAAGATGAGTAAAATTGAGAGAGTTGCCGTCGTCGGGTCAGGCATTGCTGGGCTAAGCTGCGCCTGGTTGCTGGCACAAAAATACCAGGTCACGCTCTATGAAGCGGGCAATTATCTTGGCGGGCATACCAATACGGTAGATGTTGATGTTGACGGTGTGACTCACCCGGTCGATACCGGCTTTTTGGTATTTAACCGCAACACCTATCCGAACCTGACGGCGCTTTTTGCCCATCTGGGCGTCAAGAGCGTCGAAACCGAGATGTCTTTTGCCGTGAGTCTGGCGCGCCCGAATCTCGAATGGTCGGGGAGCAGTCTGGCGACCGTTTTCGGGCAGAAGCGCAATCTGCTGCGTCCCGATTTCTGGCGCATGCTGGCCGACATCCTGCGCTTCAACCGCGAGAGCGTGGCCTGGTTGGAGGCGCATCCGGATGGGGAAGTCAGCCTGCGCGACTATCTGGCGGCCGGGGGCTATTCGCGCGCCTTTTCCGAATGGTATCTGCTGCCGATGGGCGCGGCGATCTGGTCTTGTCCGGCGGGGCAGATGCTCGATTACCCGCTGGCCACTTTCGTCCGCTTCTGTCGCAATCACGGTTTGCTGCAGGTATTTGACCGTCCGCTCTGGCGCACGGTGCAAGGGGGCGGGCGAGAGTACGTGAAGCGCCTTGCCGCAGAATTGACGGATATTCGTCTGGCCACGCCGGTACGCCGTATCAAGCACCATCTGAAAGGTATCGACGTGGTCTCTGACAGCAGCGTCGAGCGCTTCGATCAGGTTGTGCTGGCTTGTCATAGCGATCAGGCGCTGGAAATTCTGGGCGAGTCGGCAACGCCCGAACAGACGGCAGTGCTCTCGGCCATCCGCTACGAACCGAATCGCGCTGTGCTGCACACCGACGCGGCGCTGCTGCCGCGCGACCACTCGCTATGGTCGGCATGGAATTATCTGGCCGGTCAGCCGCAACCGGATCACACGCCGGTTAGCGTCTCCTACCTGATCAACCGCCTGCAGCCGCTGCCTTTCTCGACACCGGTGGTTGTCACACTCAATCCAAGGGTCGAGCCGGTCAGAGACAAAGTTATCGCCGAGTTTGAATACGCGCATCCCGTTTTCGATGCCAAGGCGATTGCCGCCCAGAAGCGTCTGCCTGAAGTTTCTGGAATGCAGGGTGTTTGGTTGTGCGGCGCGTGGGGCGGCTACGGTTTCCATGAAGACGGCCTGAAATCGGGGCTGGCAGTGGCCAATGCGCTGGGATGCCATACGCCCTGGCAGGGAGAGCATGTTGCAGATGTTGTTGATGCTGCAGCGGAAGTCGGGATCGCGGCATGATGCCGACTTCCGCTGCCCACCTCCTTTCCGGGCAGGTCATGCATCACCGACTGCGCCCGGTCGTCAACCGTTTTGCGTATCCGGTTTTTGCCTGCCTGTTACCGCTCTCGCGCATTGAATCGGTGGGAAACAAGCTGTTTTCGATCAACCGCTTCAACCTGCTGAGTTTTCATTTTTCCGACCACGGCGCACGCGACGGATCGCATCCGACGCAATGGGTGCGCAGCCTGCTGGCACAGCACGGCTTGAGCGCGGAGGGCGAAATCTGGCTGCAGTGTTTTCCGCGTCTGTTCGGCTTTGTGTTTAACCCGGTCAGTTTCTGGTTTTGCCACGATAAACCGGGTGCGCTGCGCGCCATCCTCGTCGAAGTGAACAATACCTTCGGCGAGCGGCATAACTATCTGCTGGCGCATCCGGACGGCCGGCCGATTGAGGAAGGCGAAATTTTTGAGCGGGAAAAAGTCTTTCATGTTTCGCCCTTCATGGCGGTGGCCGGCAGCTATCGCTTCCGCTTCGCTACCCGCGCGACTGACGACGGCACGCCCTTGTGGCGGCAGGCCCGGATTGACCATGCCGATGCCGGCGGCGATCTCCTGAAAACCGCGATTGCCGGGCGCACACGCCCGCTCACGGCGGGTGCTGCGCTACAGGCCGTCGTGGCTTATCCACTGATGACCTTTGGTGTGGTTTTCCGCATCCACTGGCAGGCGCTGCGACTGTGGTTGCGCCATGTACCTTTCTTTACCAAACCTGAACCCCCGATTGAGGAGACAACGACATGAACGCTTTGCAAAACACACTGATCATTTCCCCTTCGGTGACGAACGGACGTTATCCGCGCAATGCCCGTGCGGTGCTAAATTTGCTTGAGAAAATCAGGCACGGGACTCTGGAAGTACATCTGCCCGATGGAAGCCATCGTTGCTGCGGCAATGGCGGAACGTCCGTCACCTTGGCCATAAATAATTGGCAGGTATTCGACCAAATTCTCGAACGCGGCGATGTCGGCTTTGCCGAAGCCTGGATTGATGGTGACTGGACCACGCCGGATCTGCCGGCACTGCTGACGCTGCTGGCCAACAACCGGGATGCGCTTTCGCATGCGGTGTATGGGCAATGGTGGAGCCTGCTTTCGGCACGTGTGCGCCACCTGTTCAATGACAATTCGCGCTCCGGTTCAAAGCGCAACATCATGGCGCACTATGATTTAGGCAATGACTTTTACAAGCTATGGCTCGATCCAACCATGAGCTATTCCAGTGCAATTTTTTCGGGTGATGCCGAGCGCTCGATGGAATCTGCGCAGCTGGCCAAATATCGCCGCATTCTTCGACGCCTCAATGCAAGACCCGGGCAGCGGGTGCTTGAAATCGGCTGCGGCTGGGGCGGTTTTGCCGAAGTGGCGGCGCGCGAGGCCGGGCTGGAAGTGTTTGGCGTGACCCTCTCGCCGGCGCAGCTTGATTATGCCCGTCAGCGTATGGAACGCACCGGTCTGGGTGGGCAGGTGACGCTTGGACTTTGCGACTACCGTGATTTGACCGGGGAAAAATTCGATCACATTGTTTCGATCGAAATGTTCGAAGCGGTTGGCGAGCGTTGGTGGCCCAGTTATTTCAAGACGCTGGAACGCATGCTGGCGCCCGACGGTCGTGCTGTGGTGCAGAGCATCACCATCCACGATGATTTGTTCGCGCGCTATCGGCGCGGCACGGACTTCATTCAGCAACATGTGTTTCCCGGCGGCATGCTGCCCAGCCCGTCAGGATTCCGCAAGCAGGCGGCAAAGGCCGGTCTGGCGGTGCGCGATGTTTATGCCTTCGGCCCGGATTATTCGCGTACTCTGGCCGAGTGGTCGGCAAACTTCGAGCGGCAGTGGCCGGCCATCGAAGCGCAAGGCTTTGACGAGCGGTTCCGTCGCTTGTGGCGCTTCTATCTGGGTTATTGCCAGGCCGGGTTCAACAGTGGCTGTACCGATGTCATGCAGTTCGAATTGGTGCACCGGTCATGAGACGGCTGATCCTGCTGATGCTGTTTCTTTCGGCAACCGCACAGGCGCTGCCGGATGCGGCGCGCAATGGCGAAAACTGGCGCCAGTGGGGCAGCGGTGAAGTGAGCTGGTTCGGGTTTTCGCTTTATCGCGCCACCTTGTGGGTGGCCGGCGGCGAACCGGCGCGTGCACCGACCGCCTTGCAGCTTGATTACCGGCGCGACATTGCGCGTGATCGTCTGGTGCAGACCAGCGTGGATGAAATGCGGCGTCTGGGTGCGGACGAAACCCAATTGGCACGCTGGGACGATGATCTGCGCCGGGTATTCCCCGATGTGAAGGAAGGCGACAGCATCGTCGGTGTGCATTATCCGGGACAAGGCGCACGCTTCTATCATCAAGGACTGTTGACGGGTGAGGTGAGCGACGCTGAGTTTGCCCGCAAATTCTTTGCCATCTGGCTTGACCCGGCGACGCGCAGTCCAAGCTTGCGCGCAGCTTTACTCAAGAAGCCGGAAGGATGAGAAACACCATGTCCCGTCGCAGCGTGCTGGCCTACGGCGCGCTGGGTTTGCCACTGGCCATGGCCGCGCTGCCGGTGTATGTGCATGTGCCGCGACTGTATGCCGAAGTGTCTGGCATGAGCCTGAGCCTGCTTGGCCTGTTGTTACTGGTTTCACGGCTCGCCGATGCCGGTATCGATCCGCTGCTCGGCGGCTGGAGCGACCGGACAGCAAAACGTCAGCGTCTGATCCTCCTGGCGTTGCCTTTACTGGCTATCGGCATGGTGGCTTTGCTGCATCCGCCGCAGGTCGGCGCGCCGTTGTGGCTACTTGGTTCGCTGCTGCTCACCTATTTTGCCTTTTCGCTGGCCAGTGTCGCGTATCAGGCCTGGGGTGCCGAACTCGGCCGTGATTCCGGCGAACGCACGCGCTTGACGGCGAGTCGTGAAGGTTTCGGGCTGCTGGGTGTGGTGCTGGCTGCGGCCTTGCCCGGGCTTCTCTCAAGTAATACAGCGCAAGGGCTGTCGTGGTTGTCCTGGATTTTCGTGCCCGTACTGTTTTTGCTGGCGGCCTGGACGCTGCTTGGCGCGCCGCTGGCAGTGCAGCACCGGCCGGCTTCCGGCAAGATGCTTGGTGAACTGTGGCGTGTGCTGGGCGATCTTCGTTTCCGCAAACTGCTGACTGTTTTTGTGTTGAACGGGATTGCCGCCGCCTTGCCGGCAACGCTGGTGCTCTTTTTTTGTCGCCGATGTGTTGCAAGCCGAAGCCTGGGGCGGGGCGTTTCTGGCGCTTTATTTCGTCAGCGGTATCGCCTTTTTGCCGGTCTGGGTGATGCTGTCCCGGCGCTATGGTCGCGTTCCGGCATGGGTTGCCTCGATGGTTGTCGCCGTTGCTGCTTTCTCATGGGCGTGGACGCTGGGCGCGGGGGATATATGGGCGTTTTCCATCATCTGCCTGCTCTCTGGCGCGGCACTCGGGGCCGATCTCACCTTGCCTGCGGCCTTGCTGGCCGATATCGCAGAATCAGGCAATGGAAGCGCGGACAAGTCAGCACAGGCCGGGGGTTACTTCGGCTGGTGGAATCTGGTGGCCAAGCTTAACCTTGCACTGGCTGCCGGGCTCTCATTGCCCTTGCTTGATCTGGTTGGCTATCAGCCGGGTGTGGTTGCGGCAACCTTCGGGCTATCGGCGGTGTATAGCCTGTTGCCGCTTCTTTTTAAAACCATTGCCGCGGTGCTGGCCTGGCGCTGGCGGAAACTATTGGAGGAATCATCATGAAACATTGGTGGAGTGTTTGCGGTTTGTTGGGGTTGCTTGGCTTAGGAGGCTGCGCCGGGGTGCCTGTCGAAAAATATCGCGCGGAGACACCGGTGCTTGATCTGGCGACCTATTTCAATGGGACGATCGATGGCTGGGGCATGTTCCAGGATCGCTCGGGCGAGGTGATCAAGCGCTTCCACGTGGTAATCGACGCCAAATGGGAGAAGCGTGATGGCCTTGATGTCGGGACGCTCGATGAGCGCTTCAGCTGGGCGGATGGGACGACATCAAGGCGTGTTTGGACGATCACGCGTGCCGGCGACGGGCGCTATGTCGGGCGGGCCGATGATGTGGTGGGCGAGGCACAGGGCGAAGCGGCGGGCAATGCCTTGCGCTGGCGTTATGTGCTGGCGCTGCCGGTGGATGGCAAGGTGTGGAACGTTGATTTCGATGACTGGATGTTCCTGATTGACGAGAAGATCATGCTCAATCGTTCGGCGATGAGCAAGTTCGGTTTCCGTCTCGGCGAAGTAACGCTGAGCTTTACCAAGCGCTGATGTTATGAACTCGAAGATCACCGACTGGCAAGGCAAGCGTGTCTGGTTGCTTGGCGCATCGAGTGGAATCGGTGCGGCGCTTGCACGCGCGCTTCGAAGGCGGGGCGCTCAAGTGGCGATTTCGGCACGTAGCGAGGAGAAACTTGTCGCCGTGGCAGGCTACACGCCTATGGTAATCCTCCCTTGCGATGCCGCCGAAGAAACAAGTTTGCGTGCGGCGTGGGATCGGCTGATGTTGGTGTGGGGCGGGGTCGATGTGGCGATCTATGTGGCCGGTGATTATCTGCCGATGCGTGCCTGGGAACTCGATACCGCCAAGGCGCGACGCATGATTGAGGTTAACTTCACCGGTGCCGTGTCCTTCGCCACCTGCGTCGTACCGCAGCTGTTAAGTCAGGGTGCCGGGCAGATCGGTTTCGTGTCCAGCGTTGCCGGCTATCGCGGCTTGCCGAAGTCGCTGATCTACGGGCCGACCAAGGCCGCGCTGATCAACTTTGCCGAAGCCCTGTATATCGATCTCGCGGATAAGGGAATCGGCGTTCGCGTGATCAATCCGGGTTTTGTGGCCACGCCGCTCACCGCGCAGAATGACTTTGCCATGCCGGCAATACTCTCGCCGGAAGCTGCTGCTGAAGCAACGATTACTGGCTTTGCCGGCGTGGCGTTCGAGATTCATTACCCGAAGCGGTTTACGCGGGTGATGAAGTTGCTCGCTCATTTGCCGTATTGCCTCTATTTCCCGTTAGTACGTCGTCTAACAGGCGACTGAAGGAGAGTGCAATGAAATCGCCCGGCCTTGATTCGTTGATTGCCTTCTATGAAAACATCCGCCCGGAAAGTATCGCGGAATTTCCCCGTTATTACGCCGACGACGCTTACTTCAAGGATCCGTTCAACGAGGTGCGCGGGTTGCCGGCGATCCAGCGAATATTCGCGCATATGTTTCACCAGGTCGACGAGCCCCGATTTGCCATTGTCGAGCGGGTCGTTGATGACAACGGGGCCGTGCTGGTGTGGGAATTTCAATACCGGGTGCGCTTATGGGGGCGGGGTGAGGTGCAGCGCATGCGCGGTGTTTCACATTTGAAGTTTGACGAGGAAGGCAAGGTGATCTGGCACCGCGACTACTGGGATGCGGCCGAAGAGCTCTACGCCAAGCTACCCGTCATCGGCTGGGTGATGCGCGGCTTGAAGAAGGCAATGGCCAGCTGATCAACAGCCAGCTTACGGGTTGGTTTTTTCCGCCGGTTTGCTGTTGTTCGATTGGGTAACATCAAGCTCTCTGGCCTTGGCAGGCGTGATAATTTCCAGCAGATTGACCACCTTTTTTACCCCTGCCGTGGTGCGCGCCACCCCAATCGCTGAATCAGCCTCGGGCTGGGTCACCATGCCGAGCAGGAAGACGATGCCGGCTTCGGTCACCACCTTGACGTGCACCGGGTTGTACTTGCCGGAGTCCACCGAGCGGCTTTTGACCTTGGAGGTAATGAAGGCGTCGTTGCTGCGATCCGAGAACGAGGTGACCGGGCCGAGAGCCAATTCGTTATAGACGCCCTGTACGTTGGGTACGCCGGTAACGAGGCGCTCGGCTTCGGCTTTGGCTTCGGTTGTCGGCACTTCGCCGGTGATCAGCACCTTGCGGTTGAAGCTGGTGAAGTTCAGATGTGCTTTGTCGCCCATCTTCTCGCCAACGCGGGAACTGGATTTCCATTCGATGGTTTCGTCTTCGGTTTGCGTGCCCAGCGAGCGCCGGTCAAAGACAGACAAGGCCCCGGCCGTGGCGCCCGCAGCAATCACGGGAACGCAACCCTGAAGCAGGGGAAGGGTGGTGGCGCCAAGCAGCAGCGCGGCAATGAGGCGTTTTTTCATTCTTCAACTCCTAATAACAGGCAGTCAATGCCATCACACAGGCAGTGGATGGCCAGCAAGTGAACTTCCTGGATGCGTGCCGTGCGGTCGGACGGTACGCAAATGTGGACGTCGGTATCACGCAACAGTTCGGCGATCTCGCCGCCGCCTTTGCCGGTCAGGGCAACAACGCGCAGATCGTTGTCATGTGCCGCGTAGATGGCTTCAATGATGTTGGCCGAATTGCCCGAGGTCGAGATGGCGAGAAGCACGTCCCCCGGCTGGCCGAGCGCGCGCACCTGCTTGTCGAAAATGGCCTTGTAGCCGTAGTCGTTGGACAGTGCGGTGAGAATTGAGCTGTCAGTGGTCAGCGCAATGGCGGCCAGACCCTGGCGCTCCATCTCGAAGCGGCCGACCAGTTCGGCCGCAAAGTGCTGCGCATCGGAAGCCGAGCCGCCGTTGCCACAGGCCAGAATCTTGCCGTTACCCAGCAGGCAGCCGACCATTGCCTCAGCGGCGTCGGCGATCGGCGCGGCAAGGAGTTCAATTGCGTCGAGTTTGGTCTGTGCGCTGTCGGTGAAATGCTGGCTGATACGGGTAATCAAATCCATGAATTTTTTGCCGGGGTCGTGATATGAGACGGATAGTCTAACATCACAGTATCAGATAGACCTCAAACTCGACCCGTTGCCAGGGGTCGGGGTCGTTGCGCAGCTTGGAAACCCGGGCTTCCAGCGTCTCGCCGGCGTCAAGCGCACGTGCCACGGCGCGGTTCTCGGCACGCGGTACGTAACCGAGTTGCTGGCCGTTCCACTCGATACGAATGGCGTTACGATCGTGGCGATTGTCCGGCTCGCGGGTGAGCGTCAGCCGGTCGCCCAATTGAATAGCAGTCCACACCTTGTTTACGGCGTAATACTGGCTACCGGCCAGTGGCGAACTCTGGACGAGGATCTTGACTGACTCGGCAGAGACGAGCGATGAGGCAAGCAGGCAGAGCGCCAGAAGACTAATCTGCAGAAAACGCATTCTTAATCCACTCCAGTTGTTCTCCGTCAAGTAGCACACAGTCAAAGCGGCAGTCCGGTTCGCCTTTGACTTGCGATGATAGGTAGTGCCTTGCCGCCAGGATGATGCGCTGCTGCTTGCTTGCCGTAATGCTCGCTCCGGCACCGCCAAAATCCGCGTTGCGGCGCAGGCGCACTTCGACGAAAACGAGAACTTTTCCGTCGCGACAGATGAGGTCGATCTCGCCGCCCCGGCAATGAAAATTGCGCACCAGAACGCAGAGTCCCCGCTGTTCGAGGTGACGCGCTGCTGCGTCTTCGGCGCGCTGGCCAACGCCGGTCGTGGTATCGTTGCTGTTCATTGAATATGTGATCGCCATGACGGAAGAAACTCCCGCATTATATGTAGTGCCGACCCCGCTCGGGAATCTGGGTGACATGACGCAGCGCGCCATCGAGGTGCTGTGCGCCGTGCCTTGGATCGCCGCCGAGGATACACGCCACAGCGCGCCCTTGCTCAAGCATTACGGAAGTGGCGCGCGACTGCTGCCGGCGCACGAGCACAACGAGGAAGGTGCGGCGCAGCAGGTGATCACCAGGCTTGCCGCTGGCGAGTCGGTGGCGCTGGTTTCCGATGCCGGTACGCCGGGCATCTCCGACCCTGGCGCGCGGCTGGTGGCGCGGGTGCGCACGGCGGGTTTCCGGGTAGTGCCGCTGCCCGGCGCGTGTGCGGCCATCACTGCACTTTCCGCTTCGGGGTTAGCCGAACCGCATTTTCTCTTCTATGGCTTCCTGCCAGCCAAGGCCAAACAGCGCGAGGATGCGCTGCGAGCCTTGATTGATCTGCCATACGCGCTTGTTTTCTACGAAGCGCCGCACCGGATTATGGAATGCGTTGAATCGCTGGTTACGGTGTTCGGGCCGGAACGTACGCTGGTTATAGCGCGCGAACTCACCAAGTTGTTTGAGACCATTCACAGTTGCGCGCTCGGCGAGGCGCTTGAATGGCTCAACGACGATGCCAACCGCCAGCGCGGGGAATTTGTACTGCTCGTTTCCGGTGCGCCGGAGGCCAGCGATGACGGCGAGGGTGCGCGCGTCCTCAAGCTGCTGCTCGACGAGGGTTTGCCGGTCAAACAGGCGGCGAAGCTCACCCATGCCATCACCGGTGCGGCGAAGAATGCGATGTATGAGTTGGCGCTGAAGATCAAATAAAGCGAACCACCAAGTCACCAAGATGCCCCGAAGGAAATCCCCTTGGGGGACACAAAGTTTCACCAAGAAAACTCCAACACCCACCGCAGAGACGCAGAGGCGCGGAGATGACGCAGAGGAAACTTTGTATCGGGCTTTCGGGCTTCTCAGCGTTACCTCTGCGTCTTTGCGCCTCTGCGGTGGATTTTTGTATTTTGCTGTGTTCGCCGTGGTTAATCGCCTTTGCTTTTCTCCGTGTTCTCCGTGTTCTCCGTGGTTCCCTTGTTTTAATCTAAAATCGCGCTATTCCGTCACCAAAGCTAAAAATGCAAATCACGATCACCCGCCCCGACGACTGGCATCTCCATCTGCGCGATGGCGAGGCGCTGGCCGCCGTGTTGCCGCACACCGCGCGCCAGTTTGCACGCGCCATCATCATGCCCAATCTGCGTCCTCCGGTGACGACGGTGGCGCTGGCTGCAGAATACCGTCAGCGCATCCTCGCCGCTCTGCCGGCAGGTATGGCCTTCGAGCCCTTGATGACGCTCTACCTTACCGACAACACGCCTGCCGACGAGATCCGCCGCGCGGCCGATAGTGGCTTCGTGCAGGCCGTGAAGTTGTATCCGGCCGGGGCGACAACCAACTCGGATGCCGGAGTAAGCGATCTGGCCAAGTGCGACGCGGCACTCGCCGAAATGGAAAAACTCGGATTGCCGCTGCTGGTGCACGGCGAGGTCACCGATCCGGCGATTGATCTTTTCGACCGTGAAAACTTCTTCATCGAAACCGTTCTGCAGCCCTTGCTCAAGCGTCGTCCGGGTTTGCGCGTGGTGTTCGAGCACATCACCACGAAGGACGCTGCCGAGTTCGTTGTCGCGGCGGGCGACAATATTGCCGCGACGATCACTGCGCATCATCTGCTCTACAACCGCAATGCGATCTTTCTCGGCGGTGTGCGCCCACATTATTATTGTCTGCCGGTGCTGAAGCGCGAGACGCACCGCGCGGCGTTGGTCGCAGCGGCCACGTCGGGCAGCAACAAATTCTTCCTCGGCACCGATTCGGCGCCGCACGCGCGTGGCGCCAAAGAGACGTCCTGCGGCTGTGCCGGCTGCTACACGGCACTTGCCGCACTCGAACTCTATGCGGAGGCCTTTGAAGCGGCAGGTTCGCTCGACAAACTCGAAGCCTTTGCCAGCTTCAACGGGCCGGACTTCTACCGTTTGCCGCGCAATGACGCTAAAGTGACGCTTGAAAAACAGTCATGGTCAGTGCCCGAGACTTTGCCCTATGCGGGTGGCGATGTTCTAGTTCCGTTGCGTGCGGGTGAATCGCTAAATTGGAAACTTGTTGTCTGATGTTGTGCAATCGTGCCTGGAGGTTTGCCGTGTCCCCTTCGAAAATTCTGCCCTTCCTTTTGCTGCCGTTGCTGGTGGCTTGTTCAGACCAACGTGTTTCCTACGAAATCAAGGAAAGTCAGTATTCGCTGACACTTATTCGTGTGACCAACTGGCCGTGGGACAAAACAGCCAAATACGACATCGTTGCCCAGCGCATGCCGGATTGCATGCGTCGTCATTCGATGTCGCAGGCACCACTCAATTCTGCAGTTGAAGTCTATTCGCCGGGTAATGATGCCTGGATTCTCAAGCAGGACGGGCGTCTGTTTGTGACCGAAACAAGAACCTGCGAGGGTTTTGCTCCTCTCGACAAAGTGCCGGAAAGTGGTTTGGGTGCATTGATGGGTACGTTCGAGATGAGCAAGGATAGGCTGGTCTTCAGGGCAGCGCCCAAGGTCGAGCCACCGCCGTCTGCCGTTGAACCGGTGCCGCCTGCGCCAGAACCGGCCGTGCCTGTGACACCCGCTCCCGCACCGACAACAAACTGATTCATTAGGGTACGGCAGCGTATAATCGGGTCGGGAAGTCGGTCAGGCAACCGCTGCGTGCAGTGCACGGGGAGGAAAGTCCGGGCTTCACAGAGCAAGATGCCGGTTAACGACCGGGCACCGTGAGGTGACGGAAAGTGCAACAGAGAATAGACCGCCGATGGCCGCAAGGGCTTGTCGCCGCAAGGCGACAAAGTCCCTTAAATGGAGTGGGGTAACCCGCTCTGTTTGTGGAGCAGGGTGACTTGTTTTGCCGGTACAGGTAAGGGTGAAACGGCGCCCCGACGAAAGTTGGGGCGGTCGGGCATAGTCTGAACGCCTTGGCGCAAGCCGAGGCGGTTGGGCGAAAGCCTGGCCGAGGTAAGAGCTCACCGCGGACGTGGTAACACGGACGGCACGGCAAACCCCATCTGAAGCAAGGCCAAATAGGGAAGCGCATGGCGTGGCTCGCGTTGCTTCCGGGTAGGCTGCTTGAGCGTGCTGGTAACAGTACGCCTAGAGGAATGGTTGCCCACGACAGAACCCGGCTTAACGACCGGCTTCCCCCTTCTTTTTGGCTTTGGCCTGCGCGGCAATCGCCATGCGGGTTGTGGCGTTCTTGCCGTGAAGGTGTCCATATTTATTGCCTTGCGGGCATGCCATGCGCGAAATTTCTTTGTGGCGTGGGGCGAGTAAAGTAAGCTTGCTTTTGTTCAGGTTCTCACGAGTACAAGGGGGGGGTATGGTTCTTTCTTTTGCATTTTTCTGTGGCAGTCTGGTTTTTATCTTCTTTCTTTACGAGGCATTCAGCCTTAGCAGAATCCGCGGGCGGGGAAATGGATTCAATACCGCATGCTGGTATAGCATGGACGAAAGCCCCCTTATGTTCTGGCTTCTGGTGGTTTGCTACAGCGCGCTCATGATTTTGCTTACGTACTATGGTGTGATGGCTTGGGGTAAGTAGACTAAGTCCGGCGGAATAAACAGGGACGCCTAGGCTTCTCCCTGCTGTCCGGGAACCGGCGCGAGCAAAGATCATCAAACGGACTGATCAATCTTCAGGCGATGCCATGCCTTGGCCTCAGGCCGCTTCTTCGTAATAATTCGCTGTCCGTTACAGAAAATAACTGGTAGTGTCGACTCGCCCTTTACTAGACGAAAAATCGAGGGGTTGTCAACGTATCCATTGTGTTTTTTTAATCATCTGAGGAGATAGCATGAATATCAAAAAACTATTGACTGGGTTGTTTGCTGCGGTTGCCTTTTTTGTTTCGGCTGGCGCTTTTGCGCAGTCGCCCCCACCCTATGGCGCAAATATCAACTTTGACCAGGCCAAGAAAGCCATGGCTGCAGCCGAAGCTGAAGCGAAAAAGAATAACTGGGGCATGGTTATCACCATCGTTGATACCGGCGGCAATATGGTGATGATGGGCCGTCTGGACAACACCCAATTCGGCTCGAACAAAGTGGCTTTCGAGAAGGCTCATGCTTCGGCCGCTTTCCGTCGTCCGACCTTCGCCTTCCAGAACCTGATCGCTCAGGGTGGCGTGCATCTGCGTCTGCTGAACATCACCGGTGATGCCGGCGTGCTCGGTGGTGCCGTCCCCGTTGTTGTTGATGGCAAGATTATCGGTGCGATCGGTGTATCCGGTGGAACCTCAGAGCAGGATGAACAAGTTGCCCTAGTCGGTGCGAACGTTCTCAAGTAACAGACGTGCAGTATTGATTCCCCAAGCCAGTGCATTAAGCATGGCGTGAGGGAAAGCGGTTGTGGCCACCGCCACTAGGCGGCAGGGCTGGCAGGCGCTTGTAGGGGGAGGCTGAAGCCTCCCCT
Organism: Betaproteobacteria bacterium; assembly: GCA_031403915.1. Taxonomy (GTDB): domain Bacteria; phylum Pseudomonadota; class Gammaproteobacteria; order Burkholderiales; family Rhodocyclaceae; genus Propionivibrio. Next base: position 7,447 of record JANNGP010000049.1, on the reverse strand, counting down.
TGCCTTTTTTAGGCCGTACGCCATCTCCCGCCGGCTCGGCAAGAACACAGAGGCGCATGGCGTGTCGTGAACTCTTCCGTTATCGCCTCGGCGCCGGACCCGTCGGTCAACTCCGTTGCCTGGAAGGAAATAAATACGGACTTCTCTGAAGGCAGATGGCTGCACTTCAATATCCACGCGCATTGTGGCGATGCGATTATGAAGATCGCCTATCCATAAGCCTTACAGCCTTGTCCTGGGTGGCGATCCATGGCTCTGCACTGTCTTCGGTCACCTTCGGTCAGGCTTCGGGTCAGGCTCGGAATGACAGGTGCTGTTTGAAGCGTGTCGCTTTTCTTTGCGAGCCGTTGCCCCTTTGCGGTGGATTCTCAGGTTTTTTCCGTGCTTGACGCCTTCCGCCTGTTGTATTTGCGCCTCATCGTAATAAAACACTTTAACTTGCGCTGTCTTAGCATTGTTTTTTAATGGGAATATTTTCACAAACTCGTTTGAAAAATGCCCGTAAGTCCTTGTAGCGATTGAAAAAACCCCAAAAAACCCCTTGCATTGCCAAAATCTTTGTCTTAAAGTGGTGACTAGTGGTAAAAAGTGGGGAATCGGGGATATTCCCTGTGTGCTTTAGCAAGGGGGCAGGATTGATGTTTCAGGGTGCAGCAGCGCTAAGTCTTGATGTCAAGGGTCGGCTCGCGATACCGGCGCGTCACCGGGAGGCGCTCGTGGCAGCATCCGGCGGTCAGTTGGTGCTCACCGCGCATCCGCATCGTTGCCTTCTTCTCTATCCGGGCTCGGCCTGGGAGCCTATTCGCGACAAAGTGCTGGCCGCGTCCAGCCTGAATCAGCAGGCCGCGGGCATCAAGCGCCTGCTGGTCGGTAATGCGCGTGACGAAACCATGGACTCCGCCGGGCGTTTGTTGGTGGCTCCCGAGTTACGGCAATTTGCCCAATTGGAAAAACAAGTCTGGCTGGTCGGGCAGGGTAGCCATTTCGAAATCTGGTCCGACGCCGGCTGGCAAAAACAGCAGGAAGTATTTTTTGCCATGGGCGATCAGTTGTTGCCGCCAGGCCTTGAGGATCTGGCGCTGTGAGCGGTGCCGCACTGCACCAGACGGTGTTGTTGCGGGAAGCGGTCGATGCGCTGTCGGTAAAACCCTCCGGCACTTACGTCGATGGGACCTTCGGCCGTGGCGGTCACAGTCGCGCAATTCTTGAGCAACTTGGCCCGAACGGGCGGCTTCTGGCACTGGATCGTGACCCGCAGGCGGTGGCGGCAGGCCGGGCGATCAACGATCCGAGATTAACCTTGGTGCACCACAGTTTCGGCGAACTCGCCGTGGCGGTGCAGCAGGCTGGAATTGATGCTGTGGATGGCGTGCTCCTCGATATCGGAGTGTCTTCACCGCAGATCGATGAGGGGGGACGGGGCTTCAGCTTTCGCTTTGACGCGCCGCTCGATATGCGCATGGATACCACGCAGGGCGAGACGGCAGCGACGTTTCTGGCGCAAGCCGGAATAAAAGAAATTACGGAGGTCATTAGAAACTATGGCGAAGAACGGTTTGCTTTCCAGATTGCAAAGAAGATTGTGGCTGCTCGGAGCGAGCGGCTTGTTGCAACCACGGGTGAACTCGCCGCGCTTGTACGCGAGGCCGTGCGGACCCGTGAGCCCGGCCAGGATCCGGCGACGCGTACCTTTCAAGCTCTACGGATTTACGTCAATCAAGAGCTCGAGCAACTGGCTCTAGTTCTACCTCAGGCCATGAACGCTCTGCAATGTGGAGGACGGCTGGTGGTGATCAGCTTTCATTCGCTTGAAGATCGCATCGTCAAGCGCTTCATGCGAGACGAATCGGCGCTGGATAACTTGCCCAAGAATCTCCCTTTGCGTTCCGTTGATCTCCCGCAACCCAGATTGCGTCTGGTGGGCAAGCCGGTCAAGGCCAGTGCGGCTGAAGTGGCGGCGAATCCCCGAGCGCGCAGCGCGGTGATGCGAATTGCTGAAAAATGCGCTGAAAAATGCGCAGGCAAACTGATGCCGGAGGCAGCCTGAAATGGTTCGCCTCAATATTTTCCTTCTGCTTGCCGCGCTGGTCTGCTCTCTCAGTGTGGTGACTTCGCAGCACAAGGCACGCAAGCTTTTTCAGGCACTGGAGAGCGAGCAGGATCGTGCCAAACAACTGGAAGTTGAATTCGGCCAGTTGCAATTGGAGTTGTCGACCTGGGCAACCTCGCCACGTATCGAGAAGATCGCCCGCGACAAACTGAAAATGCGCACGCCGGAACTGGCAAAAATAATTACAGCTACGAATGGAGGCCTTTCGCGATGATGCGATTTAAAGGGCCGCGGGCGCACAAGTTTGCCGAAAGTCCGGTGTTGAAGCTGCGTTTGCCGGCTTGGCGTTCGCGTCTGATGGCTTTACTGATTCTGGCCTGTTTTTCTGTGCTGATCGGCCGCTCATTCTATCTGCAAGTGCTTAATAACGATTTCCTGCAGGAAAAAGGCGATTCACGTTACCGGCGTGATCTGGAAATTTCCGCTTCGCGCGGGCGTATTGCTGACCGGAATGGTGATGCATTGGCTATTTCAACGCCGATGAAATCCGTCTGGGCTATTCCCGCAGATGCCCGTCTGACGCCGCAGCAGATCAAGCAGTTAGCCGGATTGCTGGAGATGGATGTCAAGGAGTTGTCACGCAAACTGGCGGGCGACAAGCCATTTGTGTTTTTGCGACGCCAGTTACCACCCGATGTGGGTGAGCGTGTGGCCGCATTGAAGCTGCCCGGCATCGGGCAGGACAAGGAGTACCGTCGCTTTTATCCGTCCGGCGAGATGACAGCGCATATGGTCGGTTTTACCGGCGTTGACGATAAGGGGCTGGAGGGCGTTGAACTGGCGTACCAGACCCAGTTGTTGGGTCATGCCGGTAGTCGCACCGTAATCAAGGATAGACGCGGCCAGATCGTCGAGGATGTCGGCTCAATCAAGCCGCCACAGGATGGCAAGGATATTCGCCTGGCGCTGGACTCCAAGATTCAGTATCTCGCCTACAGCTTCCTGAAGCAGGCGATTGTGGATAACAGCGCCAAAGCCGGCGGCGCGGTGGTGATCGATGCCAAGACGGGTGAGATTTTGGCGCTGGCTAACTGGCCCACCTACAACCCGAACAATCGCGAGCGACTTTCCGGAGCACAACTACGTAACCGGGCCGTGACAGATACCTTTGAGCCGGGATCGACACTCAAGCCATTCACGATCGCTTTGGCGCTGGAATCCGGCAAAGTGCGATTTGACTCGGTGATTAATTGTGCGCCGGGTAAGCTGACCATTGGTACAGCGACGATTTCGGATTCGCATCCCCATGGTGCGCTGACCGTGGCGCAAGTCATCCAGAAATCATCCAATGTGGGCGCGGCCAAGATTGCCGGCACGCTGTCTTCGCGCCAAATGTGGGACATGTTCGATGCGGTCGGCTTCGGTCAGCTGTCTCGTCTGGGTTTCCCCGGTGAAGTGACGGGACGGCTGCGCCCCTGGAAGGGCTGGCTGCCGATTGAGCAGGCGACGATGTCCTATGGCCATGGAATATCGGTATCGCTGCTGCAATTGGCGCGGGCTTACACGGTGTTTGCTCGCGATGGCGACATGATCCCGCTGACCTTGACCAAGTCCGATGCCATGACGGTCGGTTCCACGCCTGTATTCAGTCAGCAGACAGCACGTGAAGTGCGCGCCATGTTGGAGATGGCGGTACAGGAAGGCGGTACCGCACCGAAAGCACAGATTCCGGGCTATCGCGTGGCCGGCAAAACGGGAACAGCGCACAAACTCGAAGGTGGGCAGTACGCAAAGAAATACGTGTCGTCATTTGTCGGTTTCGCACCCGCTTCGGATCCCCGTCTGATTGTGGCGGTGATGGTTGACGAGCCTGGGGGAAGCAAGCACTACGGCGGCGATGTGGCCGGCCCGGTGTTCGCCAGTGTCATGAGCGGCGCGTTACGCACCATGGGCATTCCGCCAGATGCCCCATTGCAGGTCGCGCGGGGCACTGCGATGCCGAATAGTGCAAGTGTGCCGGTTGTGAAGGAAAAGCTGTGATCAGGGCGATGCCTCCTGTTGCCAATGCGCCGGCCGCGGTTATTCAGGAACTGGCAACACTGGGTGTGCAGCCCACTGGGGTGGCTGATGACAGCCGTCAAGTGTGTCCGGGCGATCTGTTTGTGGCCTATCCCGGTGATTTGTCCGACGGGCGGCGATACATTGCCGACGCCATTGCGCGTGGCGCATGTGCCGTACTTTGGGAGGTTGGCGACGATTTTGCTTGGGATACTAAATGGCGCGTTGCCAATCTGGCTGCCAGTGAATTGCGTCATCTGTGCGGCCCGCTTTCGCATGCGATTTTCGGACAACCCAGCGAGCGTCTATCGCTCATTGCGATAACCGGCACCAACGGTAAAACCACCATCAGCCAATGGATAGCGCGGGCGCATCCGCGACGCTGCGCCATCATTGGCACGCTGGGCGCGGGTTTCCCTGAGCAATTGGTGGAAACCGGTTTCACAACGCCCGAAGCGACGATGCTGACACGTTACCTTGCCGGTTTTGCTGATGCAGAAGCGCAGGCCTGTGCGTTGGAAGCCAGTTCCATTGGCATTGAAGAAGGGCGGCTTGATGGGGCACGCGTCGATGTGGCCGTGTTCACCAACCTGACTCGCGATCATCTCGATTACCACGGCACGATGGAAAGCTATGCGGCGGCCAAAGAAAGATTGTTTGTCTGGCCGCGTCTGCGTCTGGCCGTGATCAATCTGGACGATCCGTTCGGGCGTGAATTAGCCAAGAGGACAACGGCAAGCAAAGTAATTGGCTATACACAAAGCGCTGTTTCAGATGACAGGCAGGGCGTGATCAGTGCTTTGAATGTCGAAGAAACAGTTAACGGGCTGAGCTTCCAGCTTTGCGCGCCCAATGGGCGGGCGCAGGTGGAAACCGGTTTGCTCGGGCGTTACAACGTATCCAACCTGCTGGCGGTTGCGGCGGTGCTGATCGATGCCGGTTTGACCCCCGCCGAGGTTGCGGCGCGCTTTGCTGATTTGCCCTCGCCGCCGGGACGGCTGGAAAAAGTGGGCGGCTACAACGAACCCCTGATTGTGGTGGACTTTGCCCATACGCCCGATGCGCTTGAAAGTGCGTTGAGTGCCCTGCGTGGCGTGGCCAACGCCCGGGGTGCCGGGTTGACGGCAGTTTTTGGCTGCGGCGGCGATCGCGACCATGGCAAGCGTCCTTTGATGGGGGGCATTGCCTCGCGTCTCGCAGACCGTGTTGTGCTGACCAGTGACAATCCGCGCAGTGAAATGCCAGCGGCGATTATCGACGACATTCGCGTAGCGGCACCGGGCGCCGAAGTGATTACCGATCGCGCCGAGGCCATTCGCCGGACGATTCTAGCGGCACATCCGGCGGATGTCGTGTTGATCGCCGGCAAGGGGCACGAACCGTATCAGGAGATCGCTGGCCAGCGTCGGCCGTTCTCGGATGTTTCTGAAGCACGTTTGGGGCTTGCCGCCCGCCTGGAGAAAACCCCATGAGCGTACAGATGGATCTCCATGAAGCCGCTGTTGCCGTCGCCGGCACACCGATTGGCGATAACGTGACATTTTCCGGCGTATCGACCGATAGCCGGAGTACTGCGCCCGGAGAGCTTTTCATTGCACTCAGCGGCGACACATTTGACGGACACGAATTTGTCGCTGCGGCGAAAGCGCGCGGTGCCATTGCGGCTATTGTTGAGTCGGGCGCTGTCCGGGGGTTGAAAGCACTCGATCTGCCGCTGATTGCTGTGGCCGATACGCGGTTGGCGCTCGGTGCGCTGGCGGCCGATTGGCGCGCCCGCTTCACATTGCCGCTGATCGCGGTGACTGGCAGCAACGGCAAAACAACGACCAAGGAAATGATTGCCAGTATTCTGAAAGTCGATTTTTCCGATGCGGTGCTGGCCACGCAGGGAAATTTCAATAACGACATTGGAATGCCGCTGACCCTGCTCCAACTCAATGCTGGCCATCGTGCGGCGATCATCGAGATGGGGATGAACCATCCGGGAGAAATTGCTTATCTCACGCGCATCGCCCGTCCCACGGTCGCTGTGGTAACCAACGCCCAGCGGGCGCATCTGGCCGGAATGGGAACGCTGGAGACGGTGGCAACCGAAAAGGGCAGTGTATTCATGGGTCTGGCCAAGCCGGGCGTCGCGGTATTCAATGCCGACGACACATGGGCTGACCTATGGCGCATGCAGAGTTCAAACCGGAGAGTAATGACATTCTCGCTTGAGGGGAGTGCTGATGTCACTGGACACTATCAGTCGCGTGGGCTTGAAAACCGGCTAATCATTACCGCACAGGGCGAAGAGGTCGAAGTCTCATTGGCTTTGCCGGGCGCGCATAACGCACGCAATGCGCTGGCTGCCGCAACAGCAGCACTGGCGGCGGGCATCTCGCTTGAATCCATACGCCAAGGACTGCTTGCTTTTCGCGGGATCAAAGGCCGGCTGCAGCAGCGTGCCGGCCTGAACGGCGCGGTGGTGCTTGATGACACCTATAACGCCAATCCCGATTCAGTGCGCGCCGGCATTGATGTGTTGGCTGCGACGGTGGGAAGAAAGATTCTGGTGTTGGGGGATATGGGCGAGATCGGTGACATGACCGGCCAGTTTCACGACGAAGTCGGCGGTTATGCCAAGAGTCAGGGCGTCGATCTGCTGCTGGCATTGGGCGAGTCAAGCGCGCTGGCTGCCTACAACTTCGGCGCGGGTGGTCAGCACTTCAAAAAAATCGAAGACTTGATCGAGACACTGGCCAAAGAAATGGTTCCGGAGACGACAGTTCTGGTCAAAGGCTCGCGCTTCATGCGCATGGAGCGCGTTACAGATGCTGTAGTCAATGACGGCACGGGAGGAAAACAATAATGCTGCTGCTACTGGCGCAATGGTTGTCGCAGGATTTGCAAATACGCGGATTTAACGTTTTTGGTTACATCACCTTGCGTGCCGTGCTGGCGGCCATGACGGCGCTGATCATTTCCTTTATTGCCGGCCCGTTTGTTATCCGCTGGCTGGCGGCCAAGAAGATCGGTCAGGCAGTACGTCAGGATGGTCCGCAGACCCACCTTGTTAAATCCGGCACGCCAACCATGGGCGGCGCACTGATCCTGATCGCTATCGGCATTACCACCCTGTTGTGGGCGGATCTGACCAACCGATACGTTTGGGTCGTGCTGATCGTCACTTTGGGATTCGGTGCCATCGGTTGGTACGACGACTGGCGGAAAGTGGTGTATCGCGACCCGAAAGGGCTGGCCAGCCGCTGGAAGTATTTCTGGCAATCGGTCAAGCGCGAAGGCAAGGTGCATGCCATCGACTTTGCCCGCGGCTTCGTACAGGATCGGCCGCTGGAG
>JANNGP010000048.1:0-15784 GCA_031403915.1 Betaproteobacteria bacterium | reverse complement strand
TTCTCAATAGCGCCGCCGGCGGCGCCGCGCTGAGCACGCTGTCGCTGATCGATTACTTGACGGCCCAGGGAATCGCTAGCGCCGCGGTCTGCCACGATGCCGGCACGCCCCAGGAGCGCAAGGCCCTTGAGGACGCGGTGGTTCGTTGACGACCTTGGCGCGGATTCGTTGGATACCGTTGAGCTGGTCATGGCTCTCGAAGAAGAGTTCGAGTGTGAGATTCCGGACGATGAAGCCGAGAAGATCACCAACGTTCAGCAAGCGATTGATTACGTTACCAGCCACAAAAAATAATCCTCCTTCGAAACATATTTGCGGGCAGTTAATACTGCCCGCAAATGTTTTTCCGGATCGTTTTTACTTAATTCAGCATTTGTATTCTTCCTGTTTTTCCCGGAGAAAAAATTGGCACGTCGCAGAGTCGTAATCACCGGCCTCGGGATCATCTCCCCGGTCGGAAATACCGTTGAACAAGCTTGGCAAAATATTATTGCAGGACGTTCAGGAATCGACCGGATCACGCGTTTCGATGTTTCTACTTTTCCCACGCAGATTGGCGGCGAAGTCAAGGATTTCGATATCACCCAGTATCTGCCTGCGAAAGACGCACGGCGGATGGATACGTTCATCCATTACGGCATGGCGGCGGGTATTCAGGCGATCAAGGATGCCGGTTTAGAAGCACATCCGGTCAATGCCGATCGTATCGGCGTTTCCATTGGCTCCGGCATTGGTGGTTTGCCAATGATTGAAACTACGCGCGACGAATTCCTCGCGTCAGGTGTCCGCAAAATCTCCCCCTTCTTCGTCCCCGGCTCAATCATCAACATGATCTCGGGCAACCTGTCGATCATGTATGGTTACAAGGGGCCGAATATCGCCATTGTCAGTGCCTGTTCGACCGGAACACACAGCATTGGTGATGCAGGTCGTTTAATCGAATACGGTGACGCCGACATCATGATTGCCGGCGGTGCTGAATGCACGGTATCGCCGCTTGGTCTTGGCGGATTCTGCGCCGCTCGCGCACTGTCCACGCGTAATGATGACCCCAAGACGGCAAGTCGCCCATGGGACAAGGATCGGGATGGTTTCGTTCTGGGTGAAGGCGCCGGCGTGATGGTGTTGGAAGAATATGAGCATGCCAAGGCGCGCGGCGCACGGATTTACGGTGAACTGGCCGGATTTGGCATGAGTGCTGACGCCAATCATATGACCGCTCCCTGTGAAGACGGGGAGGGTGCCGCACGATGCATGACCAACGCGATGCGCAATGCCCAGATCAACCCGCAGGACGTGGACTATCTCAACGCCCACGGCACCTCGACCCCGCTGGGGGACAAGGCTGAAACAGTGGCTGTCAAGCGTGCTTTTGGTGATCATGCCAAGAAACTGGTGGTTAATTCAACCAAGTCGATGACCGGTCACCTGCTTGGTGCTGCTGGCGGTATTGAGGCCGTGTTCTCGACACTGGCAATTTACAATCAGATTTCACCGCCAACCATCAACATCTTTAATCAGGATGAGTTGTGTGATCTTGATTATTGCGCCAATGAGGCTCGCAAGATGAAGATTGATGTCGCCATTTCAAACTCCTTCGGTTTCGGCGGCACTAACGCTACTGTTGTTATCAAGCGGATCTAATCGATCCTGCCCGCACGGTGCAGTTTCCTGTTGTCATTAAACTGCATCGTTCGCGGTTACTTTCTGCGCTTCTTTACCTGTTCCATACGCTTTCGGCTGGCTGCGTAATCCTGATGCCATGGCCGTGGCTGTTGCGTGGCTTTCTGTTAGGACTTGTTGGATTGTCGCTGGCGAATTCCATGCGCCCGTCGAAAATTGTTGGTTTGCACCTCAGCGGGCGAGACGGCCTGGATGCTCTACTGGCTGACGGGAAGCGCGCTACGCTTAAACTACAACCGGACAGCACGGTGTTTAGCCGGTTGATCGTATTAAGACTGAACATCGATGAGGAGCAGCGCGTAAGCACACTGGTGCTGCTGCCAGACCACATGCCTCCCGAACAATTCCGGATGCTTCGTTTATGGTTGCGCTGGCGCGCGGATTCTAACGAACGCGCCGGGACGTCCTTCTAGGCAAGGTATTTTTTGCTTTCGGGAGCATTTCCGGGTAGTCGCGGCTAAAGTGCAGCCCCCGGCTTTCCCGGCGCAGCAAGGCACAACGAACAATCAGATCGGCCGTCACCACCAGATTGCGAAGTTCGATCAGGTCGTGGCTGACCCTGAAATTTGAATAGTATTCGTCAATCTCCCTTGCCAGAAGACGGATACGATGTTGAGCACGCTGCAGGCGTTTGGTGGTACGCACAATGCCCACGTAGTCCCACATGAAGCGGCGCAATTCATCCCAGTTGTGCGAGATGACAATTTCTTCATCGGGGTCGATAACCCGACTGGCATCCCATTGCGGCAGATCAGGCAGATTAACGTCGGGTTGTACAAGAATATCCTTGACAGCCGCTTCGGCAAAAACCAGGCATTCAAGCAGGGAATTGCTGGCCAGACGATTGGCACCGTGCAACCCGGTGCACGAAGCCTCTCCCGCGGCATACAACCCCGGAATGTCGGTTCGTGCCCGCAGATTAGTGACGATGCCGCCACAGGTGTAGTGGGCGGCGGGTACAACCGGTATCGGCTGACGCGTAATGTCGATGCCCAGTTCAAGGCAGCGCGCCAGAATGTTCGGGAAATGTTCGCTGAGAAATTCCGCCGGCTTGTGCGAGATATCGAGGTAAACGCAGTCCAGCCCGCGTTTTTTCATTTCAAAGTCGATGGCACGCGCCACCACGTCACGCGGTGCCAGTTCGGCACGCGCATCGTGCTCGGGCATAAAGCGAGTGCCGTCAGGCAAGAGCAGGAGACCACCTTCGCCACGTACGGCTTCGGAAATCAGGAACGATTTGGCTTGCGGGTGGTAAAGACAGGTTGGATGGAACTGGATAAATTCCATGTTGGCCACCCGGCAACCGGCACGCCAGGCCATGGCGATACCATCGCCGGTTGAAGTGTCCGGATTTGTCGTGTAAAGATAAACCTTACCTGCACCCCCCGTGGCAATCAGGGTGTGGGGAGAACTAACTGTCAAAACTTCACCGCTGTCACTATCCAGTACATAAGCGCCGTAACAGCGATTGTCAGGCAATCCAAGCTTGGCGCCGGTAATCAGGTCGATGGCAATGTGGCGCTCAAGAACGGTAATGTTAGGATGCTGCCGAACCTTGCGGGTTAAAGTATGCTGAACCGCGAACCCGGTCGCATCGGCGACGTGGATAACGCGCCGTGTACTGTGGCCGCCCTCGCGGGTCAAATGATAGCCCGCTTCATCCCGGGAAAACGGAACCCCTTGTTCGACCAGCCAGTCAATCACATGCCGACCGTTTTCAATAACGAATCGTGTTGCATCCGGATCGTTCAGGAAGGCGCCGGCCGTGATGGTGTCACGAATGTGCGCTTCAATCGAATCCTGACTGTCCAGCACGGCGGCAATACCACCCTGCGCCCAACTCGATGCACTGTCTTCCAGTGCCCGTTTGCTGATCAGACCGACCTTCCGAGTTTGTGCCAGTCTAAGCGCTGCTGATTGCCCAGCCAAACCGCTACCAATAACGAGAATATCGAAACGAAGCACCGCAGTACCAACCCGGAAACAAGGGGATAAACTATATCACGGACGCCTTGGGGTATTCACCCTGATTAACGCCAGAGGCGAATACCAATTATGTGGACGGGGTCAAAAGTTTATGCACTGTCGCTACGCCGGCTCAACGGTTACGCTATACTCTGACTAAAAGCACAACATTGTGTCCGACAGGGAATTCACAAAGTATGAACGATCGCGAAATTGATCAGGAATTGGTCGAACGCGCACAGGCTGGTGACAAAAAAGCTTTCGAGCGGCTGGTTGAGAAATATCAGCGCAAACTCGGACGCTTGCTTTCGCGTTTCATACGCGATCATGCCGAGGTTGAGGATGTAGCCCAAGAAGCATTTATCAAAGCCTATCGTGCCCTGCCGTCATTTCGTGGGGAAAGCGCGTTTTATACCTGGCTGTACCGCATTGGCATCAATACGGCGAAGAACTACCTTGTCGCTAAGGGTCGTCGCGCGCCCACTTCAACTGAATTTGATGCTGACGAGGCCGAATCTTTTGAAGATGCCGATCAACTGCGTGACATCAACACGCCCGAGCGGCTGTTGCAGTCGAAGCAGATTGGCCAGACGATCAACGCCGCGATGGAAGCCTTGCCGGAAGAGTTGCGTAACGCCATTGTGCTGCGCGAGATAGAGGGTCTTAGCTACGAGGAAATTGCAGAAGAGATGAACTGCCCGATTGGCACCGTGCGTTCCCGTATTTTTCGCGCCCGTGAGGCGGTGGCTGAGAAATTAAGGCCTTTACTTGATAGCGCACCTGATCACAGGTGGTAGCCAACCCCAGGCAGGACAGATTCAGGCATTTCGAATGATTGATGCACAGGGAACCATAAGCGCTTTGGATGGCAACTATGCGATTGTTTGCATGGACGAAACCGGTTGCGGCCGTTGTCATGAGGAAGGTGGTTGCGGCGGAAATAATCTTGGCCAAATGTTTTGCAGCGCACCGCGCACATTTCGTGTATTGAATCCCGGCAATTCGACCATTGGTGACCGAGTAACGATTGTTATTGCTTCAGGTGCGGTTAGGCGTAGCGCAACACTGGCTTATGGCTTGCCGCTTCTCGCAATGTTTTCAGGTGCACTCTGCGGTTCCGTCCTCGCTGAAGAATCAGGAGCCATCGTTGGTGCCGTTAGTGGTGTTCTCTTGACGTGGGCAACCCTGTACTACGTTCAAAGACACAGCACTCTTGATGAACCCTCTCAGCCCTATATCAAGTATTGAATTCTGAACTTCCGACCCGATCTTCCAGTCTGTTATTGTATTGCTGACCCACAGGAGGTATTTGTCGCCATGAAGCAGATCGTTACGGCATTTTTCTTCGCTCTACTCTCTTTAACAGGTCAGGCTGAGAGCAAAGGCCTGCCTGATTTTACGGAACTTGTAGAAAAGCAGGGGCCGGCCGTTGTTAACATCAGTACAACACAAGTGATTCGTGGCAACAACGGTCGAGGATTTCAACCTTTCCCGTTTGATGAAGATGATCCGATGTCTGATTTCTTTCGTCGCTTCATCCCCCGTCAGCCGGGCATGCCAGGGTTACCCGGTGCGCCTGTTGTTCCGCGCGAGTTCGAGAGCCGCTCTCTGGGTTCCGGTTTTATCATCAGTGCTGACGGCTATGTATTGACGAATGCCCATGTCGTTGATGCGGCTGACGAAATCCTCGTTCGCCTGACCGATAAGCGCGAATTCAAAGCCAAAGTCATTGGTGCGGACAAGCGGACAGACGTAGCACTGATTAAAATTGAAGCAACGAACCTACCCGCTGTACGCATGGGCGACCCCGGCGTACTCAAAGTGGGCGAATGGGTCATCGCTATTGGCTCCCCCTTCGGATTTGAAAACAGCGTGACTGCCGGGATCGTCAGTGCCAAAGGACGTTCGCTGCCTCAGGAAAATTTTGTGCCGTTCATTCAAACTGATGTAGCGGTCAATCCCGGCAATTCCGGCGGGCCCTTGTTCAATCTGCGGGGCGAAGTGGTTGGTATCAACTCCCAGATCTACAGCCGCTCCGGCGGCTTCATGGGTATATCGTTTGCCATCCCGATTGATGTGGCCATGGACATTCAAAGCCAACTCAAGGCCAGTGGCAAGATTAGCCGAGGACGAATCGGCGTGGTCATCCAGGAAGTCACCAAGGAACTGGCTGAGTCCTTTGGCTTGGGCAAAGTGCAGGGCGCCGTCGTCAATGCCGTCGAGAAGAGTGGTCCGGCTGAAAAAGCGGGAGTCGAACCTGGTGACGTCATACTCAGGTTTGATGGTAAGGCTGTCACAAGCTCAAGTGATTTGCCACGTATTGTCGGCTCGACCAAACCGGGAACAAAAGTCACCATGCAGATTTGGCGTAAGGGCACCACGCGCGATCTGACAGTCAGTGTCGGTGAGACACCGGAAGAAAAAAAGACGGCTAGAAGCGGGAAAAGCGCCAAGCCGGTTGAACAAGCGGCCAATCGACTGGGCCTTGTCGTGTCCGAGCTAAGCAATGAACAAAAACGCGATCTGAAGATAAGTGGCGGTTTGCTGGTCGAGGATATTCGTGGCAACGCAAGCCGCGCAGATTTAAGGCCTGGCGATATTATTCTGGCACTTATCTCGCGCGGTGAAAGCACAGAGATCAAAAGCGTCGATCAGTTCAACAAGTTGCTGGCGCAATTTGACAAGTCGGCCAACATTACCTTGCTGATCAAGCGCGGCGAGTTGCAAACTTTTGTCACGATCAAGGGCCAACCCGACAAGAAAGCCGAGTGATTGATAACGCTTACGTTGATCTCGCGGGCGTATTGCCATCTCTGTCAGGAAATGGAACTGGCGTTGCGTCCGCTGGCAGCCGAATTCGGCATCGAAGTTGACATTCTTGATGTTGATGCCGACCCCGAACTCGAAGCCTTGTATGATGAATTGGTTCCGGTCTTGCTGCACGATGGCAATGAACTCTGCCATTACTTCCTTGAAGCCACCAAAGTCCGTGATTATTTAGGCAAAATCCGTTAAAATCCGCGCCTTCTGGCAATTCGAACAAAGGGTGCCCGCCGGCACCCTTTTTTTCAGGCGCGGCCTTGCCGTGACAGTAAAAATACGATGCAAATGCAACACATCCGTAACTTCTCAATCATCGCTCACATCGATCACGGAAAATCAACGCTCGCCGACCGCATCATCCATCTGTGCGGTGGCTTGTCCGATCGCGAAATGGAAGCGCAAGTTCTTGATTCAATGGATATCGAGCGCGAGCGCGGTATTACTATCAAAGCCCAGACAGCAGCGCTGCAATACACCTCCCGTAGCGGCAAGGTGTACAACCTCAATCTGATCGACACACCGGGTCACGTGGACTTCTCTTATGAGGTATCACGCTCGCTATCGGCTTGCGAAGGTGCTTTGCTGGTCGTCGATGCCTCTCAAGGGGTTGAAGCCCAGACAGTCGCCAACTGCTATACGGCGATCGAACTCGGTGTTGAAGTTTTACCTGTGCTAAACAAAATTGATCTTCCCTCGGCCACGCCGGACAACGCACGGCAGGAAATTGAAGACGTCATCGGTATTGATGCCTCGCACGCTGTTCTGGCATCGGCCAAGACAGGTCTTGGTGTCGAGAATATTCTGGAAGCGATTATCGAGCGTATTCCAGCGCCTGTGGGTGACCCCGATGCGCCACTTAAAGCCTTGCTGATCGATTCCTGGTTTGACAACTATGTCGGCGTGGTCATGCTGGTTCGCGTGGTCGATGGCACCTTGCGTCCAAAAGACAAAATTCGCCTGATGGCGAGCGATTCTACCCATCTGTGCGAGCAGGTCGGTGTGTTCACCCCTAAGGCTTTGCAACGCGACTCCCTGAGTGCAGGCGAGGTGGGCTTTATCATTTCCGGCATCAAGGAACTGCAAGCGGCTAAAGTTGGCGATACGGTTACATTGGTTGACCGACCTGCAGCAGATCCACTGCCTGGCTTCAAGGAAATCAAGTCACAAGTGTTTGCGGGGCTCTATCCCGTCGAGTCCAACCAGTACGATGCCTTGCGTGAATCACTTGAGAAACTCAAGCTAAACGACGCTTCATTGCACTATGAACCGGAAGTATCTCAGGCACTTGGTTTCGGCTTTCGCTGCGGCTTCCTCGGCTTGTTGCACATGGAGATCGTTCAGGAGCGCCTTGAGCGCGAATTCGATCAGGATCTGATCACCACAGCGCCGACGGTGGTCTATGAAGTACTCATGCGCGACGGTATTATCGTGCAAGTCGAGAACCCGGCCAAATTGCCGGATCAAACCAAGGTCGATGAGATTCGTGAGCCGATCATCACGATTACTGTGTTTGTTCCGCAGGAGTACCTCGGCAACGTTATTACCCTGTGCAACCAGAAACGCGGCAATCAGGTGGATATGACCTATCACGGCCGTCAGGTACAACTTGTTTACGAAATGCCCATGGCTGAAGTCGTCATGGACTTTTTCGACAAGCTCAAATCCGTTTCGCGTGGCTATGCCTCGCTCGACTATGATTTCAAGGAGTTTCGGGCTGCCGATGTTGTAAAGCTGGATATTCTGATCAATGGCGAGAAAGTCGATGCCTTGTCGATGATTGTGCACCGCGCCAATTCGATCTATCGGGGTCGCGAACTCGCTTCCAAGATGCGTCAACTGATTCCGCGTCAGATGTACGATGTGGCCATTCAAGCGGCAATTGGCTCAAACATCATCGCCCGCGAAAATGTCAAAGCCATGCGCAAGGACGTTCTGGCAAAATGCTACGGTGGTGATATTTCGCGCAAGAAAAAATTACTTGAGAAGCAGAAAGCCGGCAAGAAACGTATGAAGCAGGTCGGCTCGGTTGAAATTCCGCAGGAGGCTTTTCTGGCCGTGCTGCGAATTGGTAAGTAACGGAAAGTAAGGGAGTATGAGTGTGAATTTTGCGTTGATTCTGTTCTGTCTGCTCATTGTCAGTGGCCTCATCTGGGCAGCGGATGCTCTCATCTTCAGCAAGCGCAGGGCAGCAGATGCCAAGGATCCGTGGTGGGTAGAGTATGGCGCGAGCTTTTTTCCGGTCATTCTTCTTGTTTTCGTATTGCGCTCGTTTATTGTTGAACCGTTCAAGATCCCATCAGGTTCGATGATTCCGACGCTTCAGATTGGTGATTTCATCCTGGTCAACAAGTTCACTTACGGGATTCGTCTGCCGGTGATCAACAAAAAGATCATCACTGTCGGTGAGCCGCAACGTGGTGATGTCATGGTCTTTCGCTACCCGGAAGATCCATCACTCGATTATATCAAGCGGGTTGTTGGCATCCCCGGCGATAAAGTGTCCTACCAGAACAAGCGCTTGACGATCAACGGGAAGCCTTTAGAAACAACAAAGGTTGAGGATTATCTTCATCCCGAACGGCTTTATTACTCGAAACAGTTTATCGAGAAACCCGAAGGTGTAGAGCATCGCACACTCAACGACGACGATGCACCCGGCTTTATTTCTGATGCCGCACAGTTCCCACATCGCAATAATTGCCACTACAATAACGCAGGCGTGACCTGTACGGTGCCGGCAGGTCATTATTTCATGATGGGTGATAATCGCGACAATAGCCGTGATAGCCGCTTCTGGGGGTTTGTTCCGGAAGCAAACATCGTCGGGAAAGCGTTTTTTATCTGGCTCAACTTCAGTGATCTTAAACGGATTGGCTCATTTAAATAGAAGGGTTCTTGCTATGAATAATCAACGCGGCGTGGCGCTTTCGGGGCTTATGTTCTGGGGCATAGTAATTGCGGTGGTTTCCATGCTCGGGATCAAGGTCGCCCCAGAGGTCATCGATTATTACAAAATAAAAAAGAGCGTTAAATCAACAGCAGCCAACTCGACCGGAAAATCGGTGGCGGAAATTCGCAACGCCTACAGCAAGTATCAGGAAATTGAACATATTAAGACGGTCACCCCGGCCGACCTTGACATTTCCAAAGAAGGTAACGAAATCGTGATCGCTTTTGCTTACGAAAAACGCATTCCCCTTTTTGCCAATGTTAGCCTTCTAATTGACTTCGAGGGCTCGTCGTCAGGGCGCGACTAAGGCGAATGACCAATCGACTCGAGCAGGTGATCGGCCACACGTTTTCAGACGCATCCCTGCTCCTGACCGCACTGACACATCGTAGCCACAGCTCACCACATAACGAGCGGCTCGAGTTTCTGGGTGACTCCATTCTCAACGGCGTTATCGCACGTGCACTCTTCGACCGTTTCCCCGATGTGCCGGAGGGCGATCTGTCACGCCTGCGTGCCAACCTCGTGCGCCAGGACAGCCTTCATCAGTTGGCAATAACGTTGTCGCTCGGTGAGCAGCTGCGGCTGGGGGAGGGGGAACTCAAGAGTGGGGGCGCCAAACGCCCCTCTATCCTTGCCGATGCCCTTGAAGCCTTGTTTGGTGCTGTCTGGCTGGATGCCGGGTTCGATGCCGCAAGTGCCGTCATCGTGCGACTGTATGGCGGGATGCTGTCGGCGATTGTCCCGGGGCAACCCATGAAAGACGCCAAGACGCGACTTCAGGAACACCTGCAGGGCAAGCGTCTGCCGCTCCCGAAGTATTCTCTCACCGGCACCGAGGGCGAGGCGCATGCACAGCAATTCAAGATCGCCTGCGAAATTGAATCCTTGCATATCCGTATCGAAGGCAGTGGCGGCAGCCGTCGTGCCGCTGAACAAATGGCCGCCGAACGCGCGCTGGAAAGATTGCAACAGCCATGAGTGGGCTTAAATCCGGCACCATCGCTATCGTTGGCCGTCCGAACGTTGGTAAATCAACGCTACTCAATCGCCTGATCGGCGAAAAAATCAGCATCGTCTCGCGCAAGGCACAGACAACACGGCACCGCATCATGGGCATCCTGACCCAACCCGATGCCCAGTATGTGTTCGTTGATACGCCGGGCTTCCAGACCAAGCACACCAATGCCCTTAACCGGGCGATGAATCGCGGCGTTACTCAGGCACTGGCCGATGTGGATGTTGTGGTTTTTGTTATCGATGCGGATCATTTGGATGAGCGTGACAAAACCGTCATTGCACTTCTTCCACAAGAACGCCCGGTGATTCTGGCCGTAAATAAGATCGACCAGATCAAGGACAAAACGAAGCTTCTGCCCCTGCTCGGCAATCTGGCCAAGCAATTTGACTTCACCGCCATTGTTCCGGTCAGCGCAGCCAAGGGCAGCCAACTTGACCAGCTTCTCGCTGAAATACGCAAACACCTGCCACATGACGAATTGCTGTTCGGCGAAGACGAGATAACCGATAAAAGCGAAAAATTCATCGCCTCCGAATACATCCGGGAAAAACTCTTTCGTTTGATTGGTGACGAGTTGCCTTATGCCGCAACCGTTGAAATCGAGAAGTTTGAACTTGATGGCGCTTTGCGTCGTATCAGTGCAGCGATTGTTGTGGATCGGCAGGCACACAAAGGCATTGTGATCGGCAAGGGCGGCGAAACCCTAAAGCGGATTGCTTCTGAAGCGCGTCAGGACATGGAGCGCCTGTTTGACGCCAAGGTTTTCCTGGAGGTTTTCGTCAAAGTGAAATCCGGCTGGACGGATGATGAGCGGTTGCTCAAAAGCCTCGGCTACGAGTAATTCCCTTTCAGGCCCAACCGTGACTTTGTCGACGCCGCCTTGCCGTGCTAGTTGCACTGTCGTGCGGCGGGTCTTCGTGTCACGATTGACCCTGAAAAGGAATTGGGAGCTCTAACGCATGCACCGGAACAAGGTCGACGGCCAGCCCGCCTTCGTGTTGCACACCTACCCGTTCCGGGAAACCAGCCTGATCGTCGAAGTGTTTTCGCGCGATCATGGCCGTGTTGCGTTGTTGGCGCGTGGTGCGCGACGTCCGCGGTCGGCGTTGCGTGGGCTGTTGCTGGCCTTTCAGCCGCTGGAATTGGCGTGGGCCGGCAAGGGCGAGGTTCAGACGTTGATGAAGGCCGAGTGGCAGGGCGGCCAGCCGCTGCTGACGGGCAGGGCGCTGTTCTGTGGTTACTATCTCAACGAGCTTTTGATGCACCTTCTGCCGCGTGAAGATGCCCACGAACGCTTGTTCTCGGTATATGCTGAAACCTTGCGCCGTTTTTCCGATGCCTTGCAGGAATCGGATCTGCGTTGCTTCGAACGGGCGTTGTTGAAGGAGTTGGGTTACGGCCTGACGCTGGAACACGATGCCAAAGGCGAGCCGGTCGATGTGGCCGGGTATTATGCCTACGAGATCGAACACGGTCCCGTCCGGCTTGCGCGGCTCGGCAGTTCGGCGCTCTCGGTCAGTGGCAAAACGCTGATTGATCTGGCGAATGAGGATTTTTCGGATCCGCGCTCGCTGGCCGAGTCCAAGCAGTTGATGCGCGCGCTTATCGCACATTACACCGGCGGCAAGGGGCTGGAGACACGCAAGATTTTTATGGAGTTACAGGAACCATGATTGAACTGGGCGTAAATATTGATCACGTTGCCACCATCCGTCAGGCGCGCAGAACCTATGAGCCGGAGCCTGCCTGGGCCGCTGTCGAAGCCCATCTGGGCGGTGCTGATGGCATCACGGTGCATTTGCGCGAAGATCGTCGCCACATTCAGGACGCCGATGTTGAAAAGCTGCGCACTCTGACGCAGATCAAACTGAATCTGGAGATGGCCGCGACCGACGAGATGGTCGACATTGCCTGTCGTCTGAAACCGGAAATGGCCATGCTGGTCCCGGAAGGTCGCCACGAAGTCACCACGGAAGGTGGCCTTGACATCATTGCGCAGGAAGCCAAGCTCAAGAAAGCCATCCAGCGCCTCACGGATGCGGGCATCAGCAGTAGCGTGTTCATCGATGCCGAACTCGACCAGATCGACGCGGCGGCACGCATCGGTGCCCGTGTCTGCGAAATCCATACCGGCCCGTACGCCCACGCTTTTCACAACAAGGGGCGCGATGCCGAAAGCCCGGCAGTCCTCGCCGAACTCGACAAAATCCGCAGCGCGGGTGAAGCCATACGTGGCCACGGCATGCGCTTTAACGCCGGCCACGCGCTCAATTACTTTAACGTGCAACCGGTCGCCAAGCTGCCCGGCATCCGTGAGCTGCATATCGGCCACGCCATCGTCAGCCGTGCGATTTTTGTCGGCCTGCGTCAGGCGGTGCGTGAAATGAAATTGCTGATGCGCGAGGCGCAATCCTTCGCCAAATGATCGCCGGGGTCGGTACCGACATTGCTGCGGTTGCACGTCTTGGCAAACTCTATGAGAGCCACGGGAAACGCGCACTCGAAAAACTGCTGGCACCGCAGGAACGGGCAGCCTTTGATCAGGCCAAAGACCCGGCGCGCTTCCTGGCCAAGCGTTTCGCCGCCAAAGAGGCCTTCGGCAAGGCGCTCGGCATCGGCGTCGCCCATCCGGCCACGCTGCCCAATATCGCCATAACGCACGATGCGCTCGGCAAACCGGCTTTCGACTTCGCCCCGGAGCTAGCGCAACTCATGGCCGAACGCGGACTGACAGCGCATCTTTCCATCAGCGACGAGGCCGATTACGCCGTCGCTTTTGTTGTTCTCGAACGTCCGTGAGCCAACCGATTTCCCAGCCTTACGGCCCGCTGATGATCGACATCGCCGGGCTCGAACTCACCAATTTGGACCGCGAGCGCCTAACGCATCCGCTCGTCGGCGGTCTGATCCTCTTTGCCCGCAACTACCAG
Organism: Betaproteobacteria bacterium; assembly: GCA_031403915.1. Taxonomy (GTDB): domain Bacteria; phylum Pseudomonadota; class Gammaproteobacteria; order Burkholderiales; family Rhodocyclaceae; genus Propionivibrio. The sequence goes on along the minus strand of JANNGP010000048.1, from coordinate 2,412 downwards.
TCTCCCGAACAACTCACCCGGCTGACGGACGAAGTACACGCCCTACGCAGTCCGCCGCTGCTTATCGCCATCGATCACGAAGGGGGCAGGGTGCAGCGCTGCCGCGAGGGCTTCACGCGCCTGCCGGCGATGCGCCGCCTGGGCGATCTGTGGGATCGTGACCCGGCCGAAGCGGTGGCCGCCGCGCGGCAGATCGGCTACGTGCTGGCCGCCGACTTGCGCGCCTGCGGCGTCGATCTTTCCTTCACGCCGGTGCTCGATCTCGATTGGGGGCAGAGCAAGGTGGTCGGCGACCGCGCTTTCCATCGCGATCCGGAAGCCGTTGTGCAACTCGCCGGCGCGCTCATCGACGGGCTTAAGGCGGCTGGCATGCGTGCCTGCGGCAAGCATTTTCCGGGGCACGGCTGGGCCGAAGCGGACTCCCATGTTGCCATCCCGGTGGACGAACGCAGCCTTGAGCAACTCCAGCCCGATATCACACCCTTCCGCACACTGCCCCTCGACGCCGTGATGCCGGCGCACGTTATTTACGCCAAAATAAATGAACAACCTGCCGGATTTTCAATATATTGGCACTACTATCTAAGAAATAACATTAAGTTTGACGGGGTCGTTTTTAGCGACGATTTGTCGATGGAAGGCGCCAGTATCGCTGGGGATATCGTTTCCCGCGTCACGGCAGCATGGGACGCCGGATGCGACATGCTGCTCGTGTGCAACGCGCCGGACGCGGTGGATGATGTACTGGCACGCTGGAAACCGGCATATGATCCAGTGCGCTCTGCTAGGATTGCCAAGTTACTGCCAATGACTCCTGCCGCCAAACTCTTGGATAACCCGCTTTATCTGGCAGGAATAAACGCCTCACGAGCACTCGCCTAGAAGCCGCATGAACTGGCGATCTGCAGGCCTTGCATCTGAAGATCCTCATGAATAGTGGCCTGCAGGCCGATCAGAAAAAAAGGCAGCCGAAGCTGCCTTATGTCCGATGCCAAACACGCTTATTCCGTTTCAAAATCAATGATGTCACGAAGACGAGCCGCAGACAGTGCACTTAGCACGGCAAGGTGACGTCGACAAAGACAGGATTGGTTTGGAATCGGAATTACTTGACGCGGGCGCGGTACTCGTTGGTTCGGGTGTCGATTTCGATCTTGTCGCCAATTTCAACAAAGGCCGGAACCGGGAGTTCAAAGCCGGTGGAGAGACGCGCCGGCTTCATCACTTTGCCGGAGGTGTCGCCCTTGACAGCCGGTTCGGTGTAGATGACTTCACGCACCAGGCTGTTCGGCATTTCAACCGAGATAGCCTTGCCGTCGTAGAACACCACATCGCAGGGCATGGCTTCTTCAAGGTAGCTCAGCGCGTCGGCCATACACTCGCCTTCGATCTCGTACTGGTTGTACTCGGCGTCCATGAAAACGTAGAGCGGATCAGCGAAATAGGAATAAGTGACTTCCTTGCGGTCGAGCTGGACGACGTCGAACTTATCATCGGCGCGATAAACGGTTTCGGACGGCGAACCGCTCAGCAGGTTCTTCATCTTCATCTTGACGACCGAGGCATTGCGGCCGGATTTGCTGTATTCAGTCTTGAGGACAACCATCGGGTCGTTGCCGACCATAAAGACGTTGCCTACGCGAAGTTCTTGTGCGGTTTTCATAGGTATTCCGATAATAACGGGGAAAATTTAGCCGCGCATTATACCTTGGAACGACAGAATCGAACCAGATTGCTGCACAAATCTTCCTGTTTTTTCAGAATATTTCCCCATTTTATGGCGTGTCTGCGCAACTCTGGCAGCGCATCGGCAAAGCGTGTCCAACTTTCTCGGACAGATGATGACGAAGCGCAATTTTCAGCATTCCATACCAAGGAAAATTCTCGAACTGCACGCGCCGTTGTTTCGGGCATTTCCGCACAATAGCGATCAAGAAAAGCGGCGAGTTTGGCCAGATGCGCTGCATCATCTTGCGGATAGATGTGCCAGACCATCGGTTTTTCAGCCCAATGAGCGCGCACGAAGGAATCCTCGCCGCGCACGAAATTAATGTCACAGGCCCAAAGCAGACGGTCGTAATCGAGCTGGGGCAAGAAGGGCAGAATGCGCAGTTCAAAAAGCCCGGTCTGGAACACATCTCCGGCCTGCAGGCGTCGTCCGGCAAAGGATTCGAGTGCGGGCAGCGTTTTTCCGACGGTGGCAGCGCAGCAGACAGGCGATTCGCCCTGCGCCCAGGCGTTCAGCAATTCCGACAGGGCTGGGTTTTCGTAGGCGAACAGGGAGACGGTCAGCGCACCGGTTGGCGGCGTTGGAAGGCCTTGAGTGCGCCAGAAATCGGGCTCCGTACCGGTGAATGCCTGCCGTTGCGACTCAAGATCACGTTCGCGCAGCAGGCCACCGGTTGTTTCGTC
>JANNGP010000047.1:0-24314 GCA_031403915.1 Betaproteobacteria bacterium | reverse complement strand
CAGCAACATTGGAATACCGTATTTCTTCATGATGCTCATTTCTGGTTGTTCGGCAACGCGCGAGCCTCGTCGAGGCTGTGGATGTCTTCGAGCAACTGGCGGATGTCGGCGCCGGCCACGAAGCTGGCCGTGCCCTGGCCGGTGAAGACCACGGCGGCCACCTCGTCGCGGCGCGACAGGTGTTCCACCACCACCGTCAACTCGTCCAGCGCGCGTTCGTTCAGCGCGTTCACCGGCGGGTTGGTGACGGACAGTGAGCTGGCAGAGGCGCCACGCCACCCACTGACTGTGCGTAAGCACGGCGATACGCTTGAAATCATTGGCATGGGCACGCGCGAAAACAATATCTTCCCAGGCCACATCGAGGGTGAAATCGGCCATTTCGCGCAGATCAAACAGGAGATCAACCGGCCCTTCGAACTTGACCTTGTAGTTAACAATATCCTCAAACTCACGGTAGTCTGCAAGCGTAAATTCGGCGTAGACACTGACTTCAACGCGCTTAGGCTGGTGCTGGGTAACAATCATTTCAGTCTCCCTGTGGGTTTTGAAGCATGGTGGTCAGTCTAGCACTAGGGCGTGTTCTCAACTATACGCGGGTGACGCAAGAGCTTCGCGCGGAGACAGCGCAGGGCGTCGGGCACGCCGCATGGCCTTCCATGCCAGCGACCGGCAACACAGCGATGCGCCGCGCCAAGCCCTTGCCCTCCGGGTTTCCCCGGCATGGGGCGTCTGCGGCGTTGCTCGTCTTGCGAAGGGAATGGCCATTCGCTGCAACTCGCGCCTAGCATCCATCTCCATGCCGGGAGAAACGTCATCCCGTGGCTAATTGAGAACACGCCCTAATCCTGTTCGGCGGGATTTACCCGAGAGAACCAACTGGTAACGATACCACTAGCCACAATCAGCAGGATGGCCAACCAGGCACCGAGTGTCAGCGTTTCCTGCCAGAGCAGCATACCGAAAAGGCTGGCAAAAATCACGGTGCTATAGGCCAGACTGGCGGCCACCAGTGTATTCCCACGCTTATAGGCTCGTGTCATCGCCAATTGGGCCACTGTGGCGAAAGCGCCAACACCCAACAGCAGCAATCCACCGCGCAAATCCACCGGATGAAACTCGTAAAGCAGCATCCACAGCGCGCTCACCACTGTCGAGAAGAGTGTGAAATAAAAAACCGTCCGCTCCTCCGTTTCACCCAGTTCACCCAACTCTCGAACGTTGTAATAGGCCATGGCGGAAATAATACCCGTGGCCAGCCCGAACAACCCACCCAGCAGTTGATCAGCATCAAACGTCGGGCGCAGCAACAGAATCACGCCAATAAAACCAAGCGCCAGTGCGCCGATCACCGAACGCTTGAGAGTCCCCTTGCCGAACCAGGCCAGATAGAGCGCCAGAAACAAGGGGGAGGTATAACTCAATGTTACCGCAGTGGCCAAAGGCAACAGGGAGATCGCGTAAAAATAACAGAGCAGGGAGATAAAGCCGCACACCGAACGCGACAACTGGAACTTCCAGTGCGGTGTGGCCAACGGAATCTTCCGGATTCGGATGAGTGCAAGCATAAAAACAAGGGAAATGGCCGCGCGATAAAAAACGATCTCACCGGCAGAAAACGATTCTGCCGCCAGTTTCACGCAAACACCCATGCAGGCGAAACTGAGACTGGCAACAATCATCCACATGGATTGCATGGTTTATGGGCTAAAAAGAGATGATTCACTACCGGGCGGCCTGCACACCGGCAAAGACAAGGTGAAATAGCGACAATACGCACATTTTAGTCGCTTTCCATTTGACCAGACGCCCCTTCTTGCGCTATTTTCCGTGGTTTGATCCGAGCGTTTCCCATGGTGCGATCCAGCCCTGCCGACAAGTCTGAAAACGGTGCCTCCCCGCCCGTGACACCAGTGCCGAGTGAACTAAAATTTGAAACGGCGCTTGCCGAGTTGGAACAGATCGTCCACACCATGGAGGGAGGGCGTTTACCCCTCGAAGAATCGATTGCCGCCTATCGGCGCGGGAGCGAATTGCTCAAGCATTGCCAGCAACAACTGAGCGAGGCTGAACGCAAGGTTCAGATTCTGGAAGACGGCGCGCTGCGTGATTTTGATACCGTGAACGGGGATGCACAGTGAGCGCTTTTTCTTTTCTTGCCGAAAAACCCCAGGCTTTACCCTTCCCCGACTGGATGCGCGGCGTCCAGACACGCACTGAAGCCGCCCTGTCGCGCCTGCTCCCTTCTGAGACGGCCATCCCGGCACGCCTGCACCAGGCCATGCGCTACGCCAGCCTGGGCGGCGGCAAACGTGTGCGTCCCCTGTTGGCGTTTGCCGCAGGCGAACTGACTGGCGGAACAGCGGAACGACTGGAAATCGTGTCCAGCGCGGTTGAGCTGATTCACGCCTACTCACTGGTGCATGACGATCTGCCGTGCATGGACGACGATGTGCTGCGCCGCGGCCGGCCAACCTGCCATGTTGAATTCGACGAGCCCACCGCACTGCTGGTAGGAGACAGTCTGCAATCACTGGCTTTCGAACTGCTGACCCGTGAGGAACTGGGCGGCGTTGCCGGGCACACCACACGCCAGCTTGAAATGGTTCGCCTGCTGGCCCACGCCAGCGGCTCTTGCGGCATGGCCGGCGGCCAGGCTATCGATCTGGGGGCAGTGGGTCGTACGCTGGAGCAACCGGAACTCGAACTGATGCACGCCCTGAAAACCGGCGCTTTGATCCGTGCTGCCGTGATGCTGGGCGCACTGTGCGGCGAACCTTTGACCGACGAAGCCGTCGAATCACTGGATCGATTTGCCAAACGCGCCGGCTTGCTGTTTCAGGTCGTTGATGACATCCTTGACTGCACGGCGAGTACGGCAACTCTCGGCAAAACCGCCGGCAAGGATGCGGCGGCCGAAAAACCAACTTATGTCAGCCTGATGGGGCTGGAACGGGCTCGCGAATTTGCTGACAACCTGAGAACACAAGCTCTCGAATCACTCGCCATTTTCGGCGACCGCGGTCAGCGCCTGATTGAACTGACCGATTTCATTACCCATCGCCAATTTTAGCCACCGCAGGTGATCGCACTTGCGATGGCCAACGACGACACATGCCGGATTCAGCGAACCCATGACTTCTTATCCTCTGCTCGACACCATCAGCATCCCCGCGCAACTGCGCGAACTGGATCGCAAGCAGCTACCTCAGCTTGCGGAAGAGTTACGCAGTTTTCTCGTCGAGTCCGTCTCCAGAACCGGCGGTCACCTCTCGTCGAACCTCGGCACCGTTGAGCTGACCGTCGCCCTGCACTATGTCTTTGACACACCCGATGATCGTCTGGTGTGGGACGTCGGCCATCAGACCTATGCCCACAAGGTGCTTACCGGCCGGCGTGAAGGAATGGCACGACTGCGCATGCACAATGGCGTTTCCGGCTTCCCCAAACGCAGCGAGAGCCCCTACGACACCTTCGGCGTCGGTCACTCATCCACATCAATTTCGGCCGCACTGGGCATGGCGCTGGCGGCCAAACTCAAAGGCGAATCGCGCCGTACTGTAGCCGTCATCGGCGATGGCGCGATGTCTGCCGGGCAGGCCTTCGAGGCGCTGAACAACGCCGGCGTCGCTGACGCCGACATGCTGGTCATCCTCAACGACAACGATATGTCGATCTCGCCGCCGGTCGGCGCGCTCAACAAATATCTGGCCCGCGTTCTATCGGGTAGCGCCTTCAATGCGGCACGCAAGGCTGGTGAGAAGGTGCTTGGGGTATCCCCTTCGCTACTCGAATTTGCCAACCGTGTCGAAGAGCACGTCAAAGGCATGCTGACACCGGGAACACTGTTTGAGGAACTTGGTTTCAACTACATCGGCCCGATTGACGGGCACGACCTCGACTCGTTGATTCCGACCCTGCAAAACCTCAAAAACTTGTCCGGGCCGCAATTCCTGCACGTCATCACCAAGAAGGGACAAGGCTACAAGTTGGCTGAAGCCGATCCGATTCTCTACCACGGCGTTTCCAAGTTCCATCCTGAAGTCGGTATTGAAGGGGGCAAAGGCGGTGGCAAAGCGACCTACACGCAAATTTTTGGTGACTGGCTGTGTGACATGGCCGCAGCTGAACCCAAGCTGGTGGCCATCACCCCGGCCATGGCCGAGGGTTCGGGTATGGTGCGCTTCGCCGAGCTTTATCCCGAACGTTACTTCGATGTCGGCATTGCCGAGCAGCACGCCGTTACGTTTGCCGCCGGTCTCGCCTGCGAAGGCATGCGTCCGGTGCTGGCCATCTACTCGACCTTCCTGCAACGGGGCTATGACCAGTTGCTGCATGACGTTGCGATCCAGAACCTCCCTGTTGTTTTCGCGCTGGATCGTGGCGGGCTGGTTGGCGCCGACGGGCCGACGCACCACGGCACCTTTGATCTTTCCTACCTGACCTGTATTCCGAACATGGTGGTAATGACCCCTGCCGACGAAAACGAATGCCGGAAAATGCTGACCACGGCGTATCGCATCGACGGCCCGAGCGCCGTCCGCTACCCGCGTGGCAGCGGCCCCGGCGTCGCCATGGAAAAAGCACTGCTCGACCTGCCCGTCGGCAAAGGTGAAATTCGCCGCAAGGGCAGCAAGGTCGCCTTGCTGGCCTTTGGCAGCATGCTCACGCCGGCACTTGAAGCCGCTGAAGAACTAAACGCCACCGCGGCCAACATGCGCTTTGTCAAACCGATTGACCGCGAGCTGATTATTGAACTGGCGCGGGAACATTCGCTGCTGATCAGCGTCGAAGAGAATGCCCTGATCGGTGGCGCGGGTTCTGAAGTGGCACGCGTACTGGACGAAATCAACAGCCCGGTGCACTTTGTACGCATGGGGCTTCCCGACCGCTTCATCGACCACGGCGACCAGACACAACTGCTGGCGGAAATCGGCCTCGACAAGGATGGCATTATCCGCACTGTGCGCGAGCACCTCGCTACGCACCACTAAGGCGACACTTTATCTACAGGAATCGCAATGAACGCAGCACACGAACCACAGACCCCAAAGACGATGGTCGATGTACAGAATCTGGCGGACACCCGTCAGATTGCCATCAACCGGGTCGGCATCAAGGCCATCCGTCATCCGGTCAAGGTACTCGACCGCTCCGGCGGCATACAGCACACCATCGCCGTGTTCAACATGTATGTCAGCCTGCCGCACAACTTCAAGGGCACGCACATGTCGCGCTTCGTGGAGATTCTCAACAGCCACGAACGTGAAATCTCGGTGGAAAACTTCCCGACCATGCTGCGCGAGATGGTCGAAAAGCTGGAGGCGGAAACCGGGCATATCGAAATGAATTTCCCGTACTTCATCAACAAGGCGGCACCTGTTTCCGGCGTGCAGAGCCTGATGGACTACGACGTCACCCTGATCGGCGAAATCTGCCACGGCGAAATCGCCTCAACGATCAAGGTGGTCGTTCCGGTCACCAGTTTGTGCCCCTGCTCCAAGAAAATCTCCGAGCGCGGCGCGCACAATCAGCGCTCACACGTCACCGTGAGCGCCAGAATCAACGATCACCTGTGGATTGAAGAGATCGTTCAGCTGGTTGAGTCCGAAGCCTCCTGCGAGCTTTACGGCCTGCTCAAGCGCCCGGACGAGAAACATGTCACCGAACGCGCCTACGACAATCCCAAATTCGTCGAAGACATGGTTCGCGACGTTGCCGCCCGCCTCAATGCCGAACCGCGCATCTACTCCTACGTGGTCGAATCTGAAAACTTCGAATCGATCCACAACCACTCGGCCTATGCGCTGATCGAAAATGCCAAAGCCAAGCCGAAGTGACTCAGCGGCAAAAAAGCAAGGCAGGCTGCAGGCCAATAAATACGGGCACATTCATGGCATGCAAGCGAAGACGCCCGTGTCTATTGGGCTACAGCGCTATAAAGTTTTACGATCAGAAAACTCGCGCATAAAAGACTGCACATCAATCGCGATTATTTCGGCCAACGTAGAAAATTCCACGAAATCCAGCCGTCGCTCGCCGCGTTCGTACTTTGATACATAGCTCTGCGGCTTCCCCAGACGCTTAGCTACCTCAGACTGCGTCAGGCCTATCCTTTCCCGCGCCTCGACTAACATGGCGCGAAAAACAGCGTATTTCGGTTCGTGGAGCGGATTGGGCATCCGCACACCCTAATAACCCCTTGCGGGTTATCCCATTACGGGTTATTCTGGATGAATAACAATTCTCATTTTTCATATACCGTCAGGGAGTTTAACCATGCATAAAATCACTCTGAGCTTAGGAATTTGGCTAGCCAGCGTCGGTCTTGCCTATGCCGATAATCGCATTTTCCCGACCGACATACTCAACCAATGGGAAGTCGACGCCGGGGCTTCCGCAAGCTACCAAACGCTTTCGACCGACTTTCGCATTTCCAACTCATCAGCAACAGAAACGCGAAAAATCACAACAGAGAATGTCGGAGTACGCCTCGGGCTGGGCGCGGGCTGGCAGATTGGCGCGTCGCTGCACTACGTCTCACGTGATGCCATTCACACCAAATGGAAAAGCAGCGGCAACAGCTATGATTACAAAAATTCCTACTCCCAAAACCCGCAATTCTGGGCCGCATACGGCATTGTCAATGACAAGGACAATCCTTTTTCGTTAGTCGGTGAGTTTATGGTTAGCCCCAAAACAACCGATTTCGCTCATAGCTACGGCGCAAAACTCTCCGCAGGCTGGGAAAGCAGCGAAACATTGAAGCTTTATTCAATTTACTCAATTAGCCGTAATAACGACACAAACACGACTAACAGAATAGAAATTGGGGCATACAAGGACATTTCGGACGGCGTTACGTTGATTCCATCGGTCGAATATAGCGCCTTCCGGGCAACCAACTATTTCCATTCAGCAGGGCAATACGGCATCAGTTTGTCGGCGAATGTACAGCTTGCCAAGAATACCTACCTGATCCCAACGATTGTCAACTATGGAAATACGCCCGTAAAAACCAAGGATGATTTCTTTCATGCAGACTCCATGCACAATGGCATGCTGATAAGCCTTGGGATTTACCATCTGTTTTAATTAATAAAAGATTCCAGGCTCAATTTTCTCGGCAACTCAACCCTTTCTCTTGGTCGTCCTGGGCTTGTCCGATTTTCCTTCCGTAATAAACCCGATTTGCCGCTTCGGCGACTCGGCCGGCGGAGTCATCAACTGGCGAAGCGCCTCGAAGACCTGTTTCAGTTGTAGCCGCGTGTTGTGGCTGAAGGTCTCGTGCTGCAAAGACAGCAATTCCGTTTTCTGTTCCAGCGCATCCAGTTTGGCTGCCAGCTCGCGACTGGAGGTCAGCGCCTCGCGCAGACTCACGAAAGCGCGCACCACATACACGCCCATTTCCACGGCCTGCGCCGTGGCCAATACGTTGGAAGCCTGAATGGCACCGTGTTCCGTGAAAGCGTATGGCAATACCCTGGAAAACTTCAGTTTGACGAGGTGGTCGCAATTTGCGACCACCTCCGCTTTCTCAGCGGTGTTCAGCTGAAACATAAAGTCAGCAGGAAAACGCTCCAGGTTGCGCTTGACCTGCTCGTTGAGCCGTTTTGTCGAAACGCCATAGAGTTCAGCCAGATCACTATCGATCATCACTTTCTGGCCGCGAATGACCAGGATGCGAGAACTGATTCTTTCGGCGGGATGCATGGCGTTTGCGGATGTTTGAATGCTCATGAAGTCAAACTTGTGATGATGAAACGGAATTGTCACCAGTCAGACAACATAAGTCCACCACAGAGGCACAGAGACACAGAGCAACGCAGAGAAAACCGAACGAATTGCTGGGAAAATGCCGACCTGAAACGGATTTCCATGTTTTCTGTCCTTCTCTGTGCCCCCTCTGTGCCCCCTCTGTGCCTCTGTGTCTCTGTGGTAGGTTTTATGGTTTCAAATGCAATCTCCCTGGTCCACCGCCGAAAGCAAACGGGGCGGCGTCTTTCGACACCGCCCCGTACTTTTTTCTAAAGGACTGCTGATCAGTCCTGCTTGACAACTTCCTTCTGCCTGCGCACCAGCTTTTCCTTGATGCGCGCCGACTTGCCGGAACGATCACGCAGGTAGTACAGCTTGGCGCGGCGCACATCGCCACGACGCTTGACTTCAATGGCGGCGACCAGCGGCGAATAGGTCTGGAACGTCCGTTCAACGCCTTCACCGGACGAAATCTTGCGCACGATGAAGCTGGAATTGAGGCCACGGTTACGCTTGGCGATAACCACGCCTTCGTAAGCCTGCAGACGCTCACGGGTGCCTTCTTTCACTTTGACCTGAACAACAACGGTGTCGCCCGGCGCAAAGGGTGGAACGGTCTTGCCCAGACGGGCGATTTCTTCTTGCTCAAGTAGCGCTATCAGATTCATTTTTTAAACTCCTTTATAGTTTCCTGACCGCATTGCTCCTGAAACTGCACCAGGAGTTGCGTTTCCTCTTTCGACATCGAACGCCCCGCCAATAACCCGGGGCGTCGCTGCCACGTTCGACCCAGCGCCTGTTTCAGACGCCATTGGCGAATCTGCTCGTGGTGACCGGACAACAGCACATCCGGCACCCGCTGACCGTCGTAATCCTCCGGCCGCGTATAGTGCGGGCAATCCAGCAAACCCGCGACAAACGAATCCTGTGTTGCCGAATCGGCGTCGTTCAGGACGCCCGGCAACTGCCTGACAACGGCATCCAGCAAGGCCATTGCTGGGATTTCTCCGCCCGAAAGCACGAAATCCCCGATCGAAATTTCTTCATCAACGCAGCGCTCGATCAAACGCTCGTCAATCCCTTCGTAGCGGCCACACAACAGAACCAAACCTTCTGTCCCGACCTGCTCAACAAACTGCATCACCCGCTGATGCGTCAGTGGCGCGCCTTGCGGCGAGAGATACACCACCCGGCTACTGGTCATTCCTGCTGCGGCCTGCCTGGCTCTGGCAGCGGTTATCGCTGCTTCCAGCGGCTCCGCCATCATCACCATGCCCGGCCCGCCACCGTAAGGCCGATCATCGACGGTTCGATGATTGTCTTCGGTAAAATCGCGCGGGCTCTGAAAATCCAGACTCCAGCGCCCTTCTTCCAGTGCGCGCCGCGTAATCCCCGACTGCGATAAGGCCACAAACATTTCCGGGAACAGGGTCACCACATCGGCGACCAGGCAGCCCGCCATTTTGTTGTTCACCAGTCAAGTTCCCACTCAACGCGAATCCGCTTTTCAACCAGATTCACTTCCAGCACCACCGTTGCCACAAAAGGCAACAAGCGCTCTTTTCCATCCCCGTCGCCCACATCACCTACTCGTAACACATGGTTGGCGGACGTTTCAATCAGCCCGAGCACCTGCCCCAATGACTGATCGTGCGTATTCACCACCTCCAGGCCGATCAGATCGGCCCAGTAATACTCATCCTTGGCGGCGGCCGGCAACTCTGCACGAGGCACACCCACCAACATTCCTTTGGCCGTTTCAGACGCATTGCGATCCGGCAGGCACTCCAACTCGGCGATCAAGACATCGCTTTGCACCTTGCATCGGAGCAGTTTCGTCTGGCGCCACAGTTCCGGCGCACAACCTTCCTGACCGACCCACCAGTGCGGCAATTTGGCCCAAACTTCCGGATCATCCGCAAACGGATGAACTTTTACTGCACCGCGCAAGCCATACGGGCCTACGACTTTGCCGAGAACTACAATATCGGCAGGCGAAACCAGACCGGCAGATTCAGGCAAAAGGGCTTCTATCAGCCGTTCAGGCTGCAGCCTTGGCACCGGATTGCTTGACCAGGCGAGCGACGGTCAGCGACAGCTGAGCCCCCTGCTGTTGCCAGTAGCTCAAGCGATCAGCGGCAATGCGCAGACCTTCTTCCTTTTCGGTAGCAATCGGATTGTAGAAGCCAATCCGCTCAATGAAGCGGCCATCACGGCGGGTGCGTGAATCGGCCACCACCATATTGTAGAAGGGACGCTTTTTCGCGCCACCACGGGCGAGACGAATAACAACCATAGGATCTATTCCGAATTCAGAAAAAGGGCGTAATTATACCAAGAAAGCGCGAAAAAACAAGCTAGTATTTACACGGAGTGCTTGTTACACGAGGGAACTTGTATAGTCACAGCCTCACTAACAGTTCAATAAGTCATCCACTCCAAAAGTTATACTGGCAAGAGGATTTTAGTGCGACTTTTTCATGACGAGCACCATGGCTGATACGCTTTCCGATTCAGACAACATTGAAGCCACTGCCTTCTCGCAAGCTGGCATGCGTGCCATTCTGGCATGGATGGGCGCGCCACCCCCCCTGAATGCCGCAGACGATCTCCCCGCACTGCACAATCACTTGGGAACTTTGCGTACAAGCAAGGTAACTCCTCAGCAGCGCGCCCTGGTTCTGGATCGCTTATACACCCGCTGCATTTTAGTCGTTTCAACGCTGACATCCACGCTAACCAGCGTTGCCCTGCCCATTCCCCGAAAAACCCGGCTGTTGATTCGCAGCCTGCAGGATTTGCTGCGCGCGCTTGCCGAAGACTTGCTGGCTACGCTCAACAACGCTGACGGGCACCTGATTCGCGGCCTGCGCCAACCTTACGACCTGACCCTCTGGCGGAGCCTGCACGCTCTGGCACAACACCTGTTGATCGGCAATCTGTCGGCTTCTCCTGCAGGCGTCGGGATCTGGCAGCAACTGCATCAGACCTACGAAGCCGTTCAGCGACTGGAACTCACCGACAATACGCCGGACGGCACGTCCGCTTCCCTGCAGAGCGTCTATTTCTCCGCCATCTTGCTCGGATGCGCACAACCCGCCTCATTCACCTCGCGGGAAGTCGATTTCGTTGCCACCTATCTGGAGCGTTTTGCGGATCAGATCAAACCAGGCAACGCTCCTGCGACCCCAACGCTCGCCACGTTCTGGATCGATCCGGTGCAAGACGCACCGGCGGTTGCCTGCTCGCGCAAATCAGCCCCGCCCGAAACGCCCGTCCTTTATTTCAGTTGTGACCAAGTCGCCGAGTTACTTAAGGAACAGTTAGCCGCGCTCGACTCTGGCGTTCTGCCACCGCAAATCGGACTGCCGGACTTTGCCGCTACGCCAGCCGGACGCGGCGTACTGCGCCGGCTGCTAACCTATTGGGGCGAACCCGGCAAACGCCGTTTCCCACGCCGTCGCCAGAATTATCGCGCTGCCCTGTGTGCCGGTTTAGGCAGTTTGTGGCGCCTGTTCCAGGACGGTGACGACACGCCGATCGACAGTTCAAGCTGGATGATCACCAATGAAAGCCCGGATGGCTACGCCGTAATGCACGTTTCCGGAAAAACTGGCGCCATGTCTGTCGGCGATGTCACTGCTATCCGCACTGAGTCCGGAGAAAACTGGCAAATCTGCATTGTCCGCTGGGCGCTCTCTGAAAATCAGGAACATCTGGAGCTCGGCCTGCAAATTTTGGCCACCCGGGCTATTCCGGCATTTCTTGCCCTGCCCGCCGGCGGCGTCGACGGCGAGCGCCTGTCCGTGCTTATCCTGCCGGAAATCCCTGCATTGCGTTCCAATGAAATGCTAGTCATTCCCTCCGGTGCACTGGGAGACCAACTCAGGAACTTTGTTCTTATTGTTGAAAAAGAAAATATTGAAGTGCGGGAAATGAAGAGCACTCGACTTGACGAACAGAACAGCCAGATCGAGATTCTTTCGATCGAGCCTGACACGCTCGCCGCTTAAACTGCTGAAACCTCAGCGCCCTCTGCTGCTTCGACCACCACCCCGATGAAAATTCGCAGCCTCTACCTCGCCGCCTGCATCAGCCTGATTGCTCTTATTTTTCTATGCCTGGCTTGGGAATTACGTCTCGCTCCCATTCAGCCTGGCGGCTCCTGGCTGGTTCTCAAGAGCGTTCCACTTCTGGCGCCACTTTTCGGCATTTTGCATGGACGCCGTTATACCTACCAATGGGCATCCATGTTCATTCTGCTTTATTTGATCGAAGGCGTCGTACGCGCCAGCAGTGAAGCCGGCCTCAGCCAATGGCTGGCGGCCGGAGAAATCGTGCTGTCACTGGTGTTTTTCTGCGCCACCGTTGCGTACGCCCGGCTCACGCGTTGAAAGACAAGGATAAGAGCCTCACCACCAAGACACAAAGGGCACAAAGACTCACCAAGAAAGACAAAAGCTTTACTTGGCGCCCCTTGGTGAACTTGGTGACTTGGTGGTTCGCACTTTTTCGTCGGCCACGAGCGCACCAGATGCCATAAAATAACGGCCTGCAAGGCAATAGGCACGGGCATCTTGAAACAGACATGCCTGCGACAAAGTATCCATGCGCCTCGCAGAGCACCGGCCGAATTAACTCATGAAAGCTCGGCCAGAATGGTACTTGAAGCGGAGACTTTCTCGCCAATCACCACTTTGACCTTGGTGTCGAGCGGCAGGTAGAGGTCAACCCGCGAGCCAAAGCGGATAAACCCGTAACGCTGGCCTGCCGTCAGCAGTGTTCCCGCATCAACGTAATTCAGGATGCGCCGGGCCACCAGACCGGCAATCTGGACGCAGGTGATGTCACGGCCATCCCCGGTTTTCAGATGCAGGGCACAGCGCTCGTTTTCCAGCGACGCTTTATCCAGCGCGGCATTGAGAAAATTGCCCGGTTTGTACCATTTTTGCTGCACGGCACTCTCGATGGGTGAACGGTTTGAATGCACGTTGAACACATTCATGAACACGCTGACCTTGAGCGCGCGCCGGTTCAGATACGGATCGTCGGTTTCTTCGACGACGACAATTCGCCCGTCAGCCGGTGCCAGAACACTTTTTGGCCCACCGGCAATGATGCGCGCCGGGTCGCGAAAAAATTGCACGCAGAAGAGGAAAATCACCCAGAAAGGCAACGACCAGAATCCGGCAAAAGAAACCAGAACAGCAAGCACAAGGGCACCGGCGATGAAGGGCCAGCCTTCCTTGGCGAGAATCGGATGCGGATAGTTATTCATTCTTCCCCCTGAGAAAAACGTTGGGCGGGTCACTGCGTGACACCGCCCAAAGCGATGGTGGGGCTAGGCGCGCCGGGCGCAGACAGTGCATTAAGCACGGCCAGCCCAAGCAACAACGCCCCGCCGAGCAAGCTCCCAATCAGTTCTTGGATTGGTCGACGAGCTTGTTTTTCTTGATCCACGGCATCATGTCGCGCAGCTTGGCACCGACGATTTCCACCGGATGCTCGGCCATCAAACGGCGACGCGCAGTCATCGAAGGATAATTGGTCTTGCCTTCCAGGATGAAGGCCTTGGCGTAGTCACCATTCTGGATGCGTTTCAATGCTTCACGCATGGCGTAGCGCGACTCTTCGTTGATCACCGAGGGGCCGGTCACGTACTCGCCAAACTCGGCGTTGTTCGAGATCGAGTAATTCATGTTGGCGATGCCGCCCTCATAAATCAGATCGACGATCAGTTTCACTTCGTGCAAGCACTCGAAGTAGGCCATTTCAGGGGCATAACCGGCTTCAGTCAGCGTTTCGAAGCCCATCTTGATCAATTCAACGACACCACCGCACAGCACGGTCTGTTCGCCAAAGAGATCGGTCTCGGTTTCTTCGCGGAAATTGGTTTCGATCACACCGCCCTTGGTGCCGCCATTGGCCGCAGCGTAGGAAAGCGCAATGTCCTTGGCCTTCTTGGACGTATTCTGATGCACGGCAATCAGGGTCGGCACACCGCCACCCTTGAGGTACTCGGAACGCACGGTGTGGCCGGGGCCCTTCGGTGCAATCATGATGACGTCCAGATCGGCGCGCGGGATTACCTGGTTGTAATGGATGTTGAAGCCGTGCGCAAAGGCCAGTGCGGCACCCTTCTTGATGTTCGGCTCGACGTCGTTCTTGTACACGTCGGGGATATTCTCGTCCGGCAGCAGCATCATAACGATATCCGCACCCTTGACGGCCTTGGCCACTTCTTCAACCTTGATACCGGCCTTCTCGACCTTGCTCCAGGACGCGCCGCCCTTGCGCAAACCAACCGTCACCTTGACGCCGGAATCCGTCAGATTCTGGGCATGAGCATGGCCCTGTGAGCCATAACCAACGATAGTGACCTTCTTGCCTTTGATCAGAGAGAGGTCGGCGTCCTTGTCGTAATAAACCTTCATGGTGTTCCTTTCGTGCGAATAAATCTGAATGGTCAAACTTTGAGAATACGGTCGCCACGGCCGATGCCGCTAACGCCGGTACGAACGGTTTCGAGGATCAAATCCGCATCGATTCCCTGGATAAAGGAATCAAGTTTGGAACCGCTACCCGTGAGTTCGATGACGTAGGTCGACTCGGTAACGTCAATGATGCGCCCGCGGAAGATGTCCGCCATGCGCTTCATTTCCTCGCGGTCCTTGCCTGAGGCACGAACCTTGATCAGCATCAGCTCGCGCTCGATATGCGCGGCTTCAGAAAGATCGACAACCTTGATCACGTCGATCAGCTTGTTCAATTGTTTGGTGATCTGCTCGATCACCTCATCGCTACCGGAGGTCACAATGGTCAACCGGGACAAGGACAGATCCTCGGTCGGTGCCACCGTCAATGTCTCGATGTTGTAGCCGCGTGCCGAGAACAGCCCGGACACGCGCGAGAGCGCACCGGCTTCGTTTTCCAGCAAAAGTGAAATAATGTGTCGCATAGTGGGTTTCCCTTAGCGTTCTTCGTCGGCCAGAATCATGTCCGAGAGGCCTTTGCCTGCCGCCACCATCGGAAAAACATTGGCTTCCTGGCTGGTAAGAATGTCGAGAAACACCAGGTCATTCTTGTGCTCGACAAAGGCTTTTCTCAGCGCCGGCTCCACGTCCTCAGGCTTCTCAACCCGGATGCCGACGTGCCCGTAGGCCTCAGCCAACTTGACAAAATCCGGCAGCGAATCCATGTAGGTATGGGAATAGCGCCGGTCGTAGAACATTTCCTGCCACTGGCGAACCATGCCTAGATAGCGGTTGTTGAGATTGATGATCTTGATCGGCAAACCATATTGCTTGGCGGTTGACAACTCCTGAATGTTCATCTGGATCGAGCCGTCTCCGGTAATACAGGCCACCTGCCTGTCCGGGTTGGCCAAAACAGCGCCCATGGCGTAAGGCAAGCCGACACCCATGGTGCCCAGCCCACCGGAATTGAGCCAGCGGCGGGGTTTGTCAAACTTGTAGTACTGCGCGGCCCACATTTGATGCTGCCCAACGTCTGAAGTGACTATTGCCTCGCCACCGGTTACCTCATAAAGTTTTTCGATGACGTATTGCGGCATGATTACGTCTTTCATCGTGTACTTCATGCACTGTTTGGCACGCCAGCCTTCAATTTCCTTCCACCATTCGGCCACATCCGGCTTGCCCTGTTCGGCCGCAAGCAGCGTAATCATTTCTTCAAGCACATCCGGAACATTGCCGACAATTGGCACATCCGCACGAACGCGCTTTGAAATCGACGACGGGTCAATATCGATGTGAATTATCTTGCGCGGTATCGACGCATAGTTTTCCGGATCACCGATGACGCGATCATCGAAGCGGGCACCAATGGCCAACAGCACGTCACAATGTTGCATGGCCATGTTGGCTTCAACCGTCCCGTGCATACCCGGCATGCCAAGGTACTGCGGATCGGTCGCCGGGTAGGCGCCCAGCCCCATCAAGGTGTTGGTGATCGGAAAGCCCAGACGGCGCGTCAGCGTGGCCAGTTGCTCGGCGGCATTGGACAGAATCACACCACCACCGGTATAAATCATCGGCCGTTTGGCGCCGAGCAGCAACTGTACGGCCTTCTTGATTTGCCCCAGATGCCCTTTAAGAACCGGGTTATACGAGCGCATCTGGACTTCTTTCGGGTACTCAAATTTGCACTTTGCGGCAGTAATATCCTTGGGAATATCGACCACCACCGGACCCGGACGTCCGCTATTGGCGATGTAAAAGGCCTTTTTCATCGTCATGGCCAGGTCACGCACATCCTTGACCAGGAAGTTGTGCTTGACGCAAGGACGGGTAATGCCGACGGTATCGCACTCCTGGAAGGCATCCTGACCGATATAATGGCTTGGCACCTGTCCGGAGATGACCACCAGCGGGATTGAATCCGTATACGCTGTCGCGATGCCGGTCACGGCGTTGGTCGCGCCCGGACCCGAAGTCACCAGCGCCACACCCACCCGGTGCGAGGAACGCGCCAGACCGTCGGCGGCATGCACCGCCGCCTGTTCATGACGAACCAGAACGTGCTTAACCTGATCCTGCTTGAACAACTCGTCGTAAATATGGAGAACCGCCCCGCCAGGATAGCCAAATATGTATTCGACCTTTTCTTCCTGCAGGCACCTGATTACAATCTCCGCACCGGTCATCATGGTCATTGCCGTCGCCTTACTAAGCAAAATGCTCGAAAAAGCCTGTAACGTTAAAGCCTAGACCACTTTTGGTCAAGACTCCCGTCCGATAATTTCAAGGATTCCGATTCTGTCCAGCCCTCGCGAACTGTCAGATTTTCTCGTTGCAACAGAGCGTCGCGCCTTTAAACAAGCGATGTTTGCGGTTCGTAATGAAGAGTCGGCGCTCGATATCGTGCAAGATTCGATGATGAAACTCGCCGAAAAATACGGCGACCGTCCGGCTGAAGAATTGCCGATGCTCTTTCAGCGCATCATGCAGAACACAATTCGCGACTATTATCGACGCAGCAAGGTGCGCTCGCTGTGGACTACCCTACTTTCATCATTTTCATCCGGCGACGAGGATGATCACGACCCGCTTGAAACTCTGGAGGTTGAATCGGGGTCATACACACCCAACACCCCGGACGGGCAACTTCAGCAGTCCCAAGTTCTTGTAATTATTGAAAAAGAGGTAAAATTGCTGCCACCACGTCAACGCGAAGCCTTCCTCATGCGTTACTGGGAGGACATGGACGTTGCAGAGACCGCTTCTGCAATGGGCTGCTCAGAAGGCAGCGTTAAAACGCACTGCTCGCGCGCCACCCACACGCTGGCCGCAGCGTTGAAAGCAAAAGGAATTACGCTATGAACGAACTGCATTTCGCCTACAAAATCAGACAAAATCTGAACCTCGGGCTGCACGCCTTGCGCCCTGAGACGACCACCCGCCTAGCGCTGGCCAGACAGGCCGCCCTTGACTGCCAAAGACAGGCTGCCAGCCAATCGGTATTAGCTACGGCCGGCGGCTTCGTTCAGCAGCACTTCGACAATCTGCATTTCAAGCAGGTAGTGACTGCGCTTGCGCTGTTTCTGTCTGTGGTTTTTTCTACGTTCTGGCTGGCCGACTATCGCATCACCGAACTTGGCGCAATTGACAGCGCCCTGCTCGCCGATGATCTGCCGATTGGCGCATTTACCGACAAAGGCTTTGATGTATGGTTAAAACGCGCCTCGCCGGACTGATTTTCAGCTGCGTTATTGCGACCACGGGCTGGGCGGCAACGTCCAGCCCGTCGCTCATTGCAACACCGCCGCAGCCCAAGTGGAGCGAGCTGACGGTGCAGCAGAAAATAGTCCTCACCCCCCTGAGCGACGACTGGGACTCTCTGGAGTACTACCGCCAGAAAAAATGGCTCAGCATTGTCGCGCGCTTCCCCACAATGACGCCGGAAGAACAGCGCCGCATTCAGGGTCAAATGCAGGAATGGGGAAAACTGACGCAAGAACAACGGCAACTGGCGCGCGAAAATTTCAAAACGGCCAGTCAGTTGCCTGAAGAAAAGAAACAGGAACTCAAGCAAAAATGGGAAGAGTATTCCAATTTGCCGGAAGATGAAAAAGACAAGCTCAAGCTACAAGCCGCCAGCAAGCCTGTTCCCAAGCCCGGGCGGCCGGCAGTCTCGCCGCCCTTGGCACCGGCAGCACTACCTCCAGCCATAGCGCCACAGGCTTCTCCCCAGCCCGCAACGGAAACAGAGCCGCCTGCAGTTGCCGCGCCCACTGCAGCTGACACGGCAACAAAACCCTGATCCCTGCGTGATGCCTGCTTCAGAGAACCTTGCCTGCCCGGGAATCGTGCGCCGCTTGGCTACTATGCTTTATGAACTACTGCTGTTGCTTGCCGTGCTCGCCGTTACGCTGATTCTTCCTCACGTACTACTCGGGGCATTTTCACACCGCCTCGCTACAGCAACGCTTTTGTGGGCGCATCTCTTTCTTGTTCTGCTCGTTTATTTCCTTTGGTTCTGGTGTCATGGTGGTCAAACTCTGGCCATGAAAACCTGGCGCATCCGCTTGCTTACGCACGCTGGACTACCCGTCCGTCCCGCGCAAGCCTTGCTACGCTATCTCCTGTGCTGGCTAAGTCTCGGGCTTGGCGGGATCGGCATCTTCTGGGCGCTGCTTGACCGGGATGGGCAATTTCTGCACGACCGGCTGGCCGGCACCCGTCTTGTTGAAGTCGTTTGAGAAGCGATTAGCGCCGCTCAACCCACCAGATCATTCCCGCTGCCGCGAACATGAAGAGCACTGAAGGTGCCATCGCACTAATGACTGGCGACCAGCTATTGATCGCGCCAAGGTTGGAAAAGAGGCCATTGAGCATGTGGAAGAAGACTCCAATCATTACCCCGGAAAAAATCTTCATGCTGACACCACTCACCCGGTTATGGGTGTATCCGAAAGGCAAGGCCAGCGCCACCATAACCAGCGCCGCCAAAGGATAGACCACCTTCTTCCACAAGGCGATATCGTAACGCTGCGTCTTCTGATTATTCTCGGCCAGATGCCGGGTATACGCCGACAGGTGCAACAACGACATGCGGTCTGGGAGGATCATCAGCACAGTCAGGATGTCCGGATTAAGCGCCGAACGCCATTCCATGTCCGGCATGGCGAGCACTTCCGATCGCTCGCCATGCAGGACGGTTTGAACAACACCAATCAAACGCCAACTGGCCGGCGGGACATAAATCCCCTCTTTCGCTTCAGTCACCGAACGCAGCTGCAATTTTTCGTCAAAATCATAGATGCGGATCCCACGCAAACGGGTGTCCGGCAAAACAACCTGCACGTTAATGAAGCTCCGCTCATCCTTAACCCACAAACCACTGCGCAAATCCTGACTAACCGTTTTCCCCTTTTCCTGAAGACGTAATTGTTGGGCTGCCCGTTCGGAGGGTGGCACCACCACTTCACCAATAACAAAAGTAATCAAGGCGCAGACGGCAGCTACCTGCAACAAACCTGAGAGCAATCGCCCGGTCGACATCCCCGACGCCCGCAGCACTGTGATTTCCGAATGTCTGGCCAGGGTAGACAGGGCATAAAGCGTTCCGATCAGAACCGCAATCGGCATCAGTTCGTAAATACGCCCCGGCATGCGCAAAGCGACAAAAGCCATCGCGTGATGCAACTGGTAGCCACTCTGGCCTACACTCTTGACCTCGGTGATCATGTCGAAGAAACCGAACAGCGCCAGGAATCCGGCAAGCACCAGCAGGATTGCGCCGGAAACCTCACGTGCCAGATAACGACGGTAGATTTTCATCGGGAGAACCGCGCAAAGGAGAGCACCGCAATCCGGCGATAGAAGAAAATCGGAAGCAAACAGATCATGAATGCATGCACAGCCAACACGCCGACAGTAAAGGAAATTCTTCCACTCGCCACCCAAGCCTGACTGATGGTCAGCAGATTGTTGTAGACGAGGTAGGTAAATAGCGCCAGAAGCATGTTCGCCGAACGACCGGCACGTGGATTGACGAAGGATAAGGGTATCGCCAGCAAGGCCAAAACAACGGCGGACAGCGGGATACCGAGCCGCCAAAGCAGTTCGGCCCGATGCCGTGGCAGATCTATCTGTATCAAATCCAGGGTCGGTGTATTCCTCGGTGTTTTTTCTATACCGCGCGCTTCCTTGGTTTCCATCCTTATGGCATAGCGCGCATACTCCAGAATCCGGAACTCCGGCGTACCCGGCTCAACCTCGTAACGGCGGCCGTTCCCGAGCACCATGAAGCGATCCCCGTTTTCGGCAATTTCCTGATGACCGCTGGCGGCCATCGTCACCCCCAAGCGTCCGCCCTGAACCGAACTGACAAATACATTTTTGACAAAACTTGCATCATCAGCAACCGCTTCGACGAAAACAACCCGATCGCCGGCAAGCGACTCCTGAAACGTACCGGGCGAGGCCTGTCCAGCATCTTTTCGCGCACTCAGACTGCCCCGATACTCGGCACTTTGCGACAATGCCCAGGGGGAAACGAAGAGCGCAAGAACGGTAATCGCAACAACCAGCGGCAGAATAAAAACCAGAACCGGCCGTACCCAAGCCGTAAGCGACAAACCGGAAGAAAACCAGACCACCATCTCGGAGTCACGGTAGCTGCGCGACATCGTCAGCAATATTGCAACGAATAAAGACAAGGAAAGCAAAGCCGGGATGTAATTGAGTGCCGAAAAGCCGAGCAAGGCAACTACCGCTTCCGGCGCAATCGAGCCTTGAGCGGCTTCACCCAGGAAACGAATGAGCTGGGTGGTCAGCAGAATGGCAAAAAGCGCAACAAAAACGCCGGCAGCCGAGTGGGTAAACTCGCGCCGGGCGGCACGCTGGAAGATCATTTTTTGACTTTAACGAAAAACTGCAGTGATAATCGGCTTTTGGTATCAAACTGCGCTGGTTGAGGAGTATCTAGTGGAATTTAGCATAAAAAGCGGTAACCCGGAAAAGCAAGGTGGCGCGTGTGTCCTTGTTGGCGTCTTTGAAGAAGGCAAACTGACGGCGTCGGCCAGCCTGATCGACAAGGCCTCCCATCAGCAGATTTCCGGCATGATCAAACGTGGTGATATGAACGGCAAGGCCGGCTCAACGTTGCTTCTGCACGATGTTAAGGGAACACTTTGCCAACGGGTTTTGCTGGTTGGGCTGGGCAAGGAAAGGGAATTCCGCGAAAAGGAATACTGCGCTGCAATTCGCAGCGCGATCAAGGCACTCAATGCAACAGGTGCGCCCGACGGAATCCTCTACCTGACCGAAACAGCCGTTAAAAAACGTGGCATTGCCTGGCGCATCCGGCAGGCCGCGATCATCGCGCAGGAGACCGCTTATCGTTTCGACCGGTTCAAAAGCAAAAAAGAGGATGTGCGCCGCCCCTTGAGCACACTGGCTTTTGCCGTAGAACGGCAAAATGACCAATCATCTGCCCAAGAAGCCCTGGCACAGGGATTAGCCATTGCCGAAGGCGTGGCGCTGGCCAGAGATCTCGGGAACCTGCCCGGTAACGTGTGCACCCCGGCTTACCTGGCCGAAACAGCACAACAGATCGCCCGTGATCATGCGCTCGACTGCCAGATTCTCGAACGCGACGACATGGAAACGCTGGGTATGCATTCGTTGCTATCAGTGGCCAAAGGTTCGCACCAGCCGCCAAAATTCATTGTTCTGCACTACAGGGGCACCCAGAAGGCCGGCAAAAAGGCCGCGGAAGAGAAACCGCTGGTTCTGGTCGGCAAGGGAATTACTTTCGACTCCGGCGGCATTTCGCTCAAACCCGGCCCCGAGATGGACGAGATGAAGTTCGACATGTGCGGTGCCGCCAGTGTGCTCGGCACCCTCAAGGCTGTGGCTAGAATGAAACTCCCACTGAATCTCATCGTGATCGTTCCCACCTCCGAAAACATGCCCGGCGGCGCGGCCAGCAAACCGGGCGACATCGTCACCTCGATGTCCGGTCAGACCATAGAGATACTCAACACCGACGCTGAAGGCCGTCTCGTCCTGTGCGACGCCCTGACCTACGCCGAGCGCTATAAGCCCGACACCGTGATTGACGTCGCGACGCTGACCGGCGCCTGCGTCATTGCTCTCGGCCACGTCGCCACCGGCCTTTTTGCCAATGACGACGGACTGGCTCGCGAGCTTCTGCACGCTGGCGACGACGCACAGGATCGTGCCTGGCAAATGCCGCTGTGGGACGACTACCAGGATCTTCTGAAGAGCAACTTTGCCGACATGGCTAATATTGGCGGCCGTGCGGCCGGCAGCATCTCGGCGGCCTGCTTCCTCGCCCGCTTTACCAAGGAGTTTGACTGGGCCCACCTCGACATCGCCGGTACCGCCTGGAAATCGGGGGTCGACAAGGGTGCGACCGGACGACCGGTTCCCCTGCTTGCGCACTACCTCCTGAAGCGTGCCGGGAAACTCCATTGACCCAGATTTTCTTCTACCACAACGCGACTGACCGAATCGCCGCCGCTGCGGCGCTGATCGGCAAGGCGACCATGCAAAAGAAAGCTTTGCTGGTTTACGCACCCGACGCCGAAACATCCAGCGCCCTTGACCGGCATCTCTGGATGCACCCGCCCACGGGTTTTGTTCCGCATGTTCACAGCAACTCCCCACTCGCTGCTGATACACCGGTGCTTCTGGCCGATAATCTGGAAACGCTTCCGCATAACGAGCGCCTGTTCAACCTTTCCGCTGAAATCCCTCCCGGCTTTTCGCGCTTCACCAGTGTTATTGAAGTCGTTGGACAGCACGACACGGAGCGGCTTGCCGGTCGCGAGCGTGCCAAGTTCTACAAGGATCGCGGTTACGAAATAAAGTACTTCGATCTCTCGGAGAAAAGCTGATGGCTGACCCGTCTGATGTCGTCGATCGTGCCGATACCTTAATGCGCCGGCGACGGAGTTTTGTGGCCACCCCCTCGGCCAAGGGGGCAAACTCCCGCCTGCGTACGCCAGTGAACGACGACGACCTGCCGGTGCTTACCGAAGTCGTTTCAGCTGAGGCCGCTGTTTCCGAAGGAGGCCCGGATCGCTTCGACGAAACCCAGGTTCTGATACTGGCCTCTGATATTGCCTACGCCATCGGCCAGCAACTGACCGACGACCTCCCGACCCTGCTCGAAACTGCATTGCTGACCGCAGGTGAAGAACTGCGCGCCGGCATCACCTCGACAATGGAAACCGCGTTGCGCGACTTCATTGCCAAGCGTAAACAACTGCACCTTCCGCTGGACGACCCCAATCGGGATAATTAGCGCCGCTGCATCCAGCGACACTCTGAGCCCCGGCACGTTCCGGTATAATCGCGGGTTTTCCTGATCAGCTATTCCTGCACCTATGGAACTCGCCAAAAGCTTTGAACCGGCCGACATCGAACGCCGTTGGTACCCCGACTGGGAAGCCAAGGGCTTCTTCAACGCCGGCCTCGACACGCAAAAATCCGACGCCTTCTGCATTCTGCTACCGCCGCCCAACGTCACCGGCACGCTGCACATGGGTCACGGCTTCAATCAGGCGATCATGGATGCGCTCACCCGCTACCACCGCATGCGCGGCGACAACACGCTGTGGCAGCCGGGTACCGACCACGCTGGCATTGCCACGCAGATCGTCGTTGAACGCCAGCTCGACGCGCAGGGCATCTCGCGCCATGACCTCGGCCGCGAGAAGTTTCTCGAAAAAGTCTGGGAGTGGAAGGAATACTCGGGCAACACCATCACGCGCCAAATGCGCCGCCTCGGCACCAGCCCGGACTGGACGCGCGAGCGCTTCACGATGGATGCCGGCCTCTCGAAGATCGTTACCGAGACCTTCGTTCGCCTGCACAAGGAAGGCCTGATCTACCGCGGCAAGCGACTGGTTAACTGGGACCCGGTGCTGCACACCGCCGTTTCCGATCTCGAAGTGGTAAGCGAGGAGGAAGACGGTTTCATGTGGCACATCCGCTACCCGCTGGCGGATGGCTCGGGTGATTTAACCGTCGCTACTACGCGGCCGGAAACCATGCTCGGCGACACCGCCGTGATGGTGCACCCGGACGACCCGCGCTATCAGGGCATGATCGGCAAGATGGTCAAGCTGCCGCTCACCGACCGCGAAATCCCGATCATTGCCGACGCCTATGTCGACCTCGAATTCGGCACCGGTTGCGTGAAGGTGACACCGGCGCACGACTTCAACGACTATGCCGTCAGCCAACGCCACAAGCTACCGATCATCTCGATCCTCACGCTCGATGCCAAGATCAACGACAACGCGCCGGCCAAGTATCAGGGCATGGATCGCTTCGACGCACGCAAGGCCGTCGTCGCCGACCTCGAAGCGCTGGGCATTCTGGTCAAGACCGACAGGCACAAGCTCAAAGTCCCGCGCGGCGACCGCACCGGCGTGGTCATCGAGCCGATGCTCACCGACCAGTGGTTTGTCGCCATGTCTAAAGAAGGTGCTGACGGAACGAGCATCGTCGGCAAGGCGCTTGAATGCGTGGCCTCGGGCGAGATCAAGTTCGTTCCCG
>JANNGP010000046.1:0-16925 GCA_031403915.1 Betaproteobacteria bacterium | reverse complement strand
GGACGGCGCAGTTCGGCGGCCGCTTTTCTGCTGTCTCAACGGGGGTATCGCGCCTGCTGGCTTGAAGGCGGCCTCAAGGCCAATGCGCAGAATGAGCGCATCTAACAGGATGGGCACGTCTTAAATGGAAAATGCGGCTACAGGTGATGTAAAGAATCGACTGGCGTTCCTCAAGAACCTCCAGATTGTTACCAACAAGATTCATGCAACCAACAACATCGACGAGATCATGCTCGAGATGTCGCAGGATATTTGCGACCTGTTCAACAGCGATCGCCTGACCATTTACGTGCTTGGCGAAGACAAGCAGAGCATCATCTCCAAAGTCAAAACCGGGCTGAATTCATTCAAGGATCTCAAGCTGCCGATCGCCGAGCAAAGTGTGGCGGGCTATGTGGCCGCAACCCGCAAGGCGGTCAATATCAGCGATGTGTATGACGACGTTGAGCTCAAGAGCTATAGCCCGAGCATGCAGTTTCTCAAGGAAGTCGACAAGCGTACCGGTTACCGCTCCAAACAGATGCTGGTGGCGCCGATTCTTGACGCGCAGAACAACGGCTTGCTGGGTGTCGTACAGCTTATCAACAACCGTTCCGATTCGCCGTTTTCTGCGCTGGCCGATGAAGGCGTGCTGAGTCTTGCGCAGACGCTGGCGGTAGCCTTCACGCAGCGCCAGAAACCGCGTCAGGCGGTGCGTTCCAAGTACGATGCCCTGCTTACTGATGGCATTATTTCGGCGGATGAGCTGGATCTTGCCCAGCGTTCGGCGCGGCGTAAGAGCGCTGATCTCGAAGATGTGCTGATCAAGGAGTTTCAAGTCAAATTGTCGGCCATCGGGAATGCCTTGTCCAAATTCTTTGGCGTACCGTATGAGACGTTTCGCCAGGATCGCCTCAAGCCGATGGATCTGCTCAGAAACCTTAAGCGCGATTACGTTGAGGCCAATCAGTGGTTGCCGATCGAAGAAACGCAAGAGGGCATTGTTGTGATCTCGATGGATCCTGAACGCATCAAGGGGTCGCGGATCGTCAATAACATTTTTCCAAAGGGCAAAATCGTTTATCGGGTAACGACCAACTTCGAATTCAAGCAGGGCGTTGATCAGTTCTACGGTGCACTGTCGGATATGGGTTCGGTCGGCGATATGCTGTCCGGTCTGGATGAAGGCGAATCCATTGAATCCGGCGGTTCCGATGAACTGAGTGCGGCAGCGGACAATGAACTGGTGCGCCTGGTCAACAAAATCATCGTTGAGGCGTATCAGCAGGGGGCTTCGGATATCCACATCGAACCGCGTCCGGGCAAGGATAAAACCCTGGTTCGCTTCCGCAAGGACGGCTCGCTCGGGGCCTATATCGAAGTTCCGGCGTCTTATCGCAGTGCGCTGATTGCGCGCATCAAGATCATGTGCGATCTCGATATCTCCGAGAAGCGACGGCCGCAGGATGGCAAGATCAAGTTCAAGAAATACGGACCGGTCGACATCGAGTTGCGTGTGGCCACCATCCCCACGGCGGGAGGCATGGAAGATGTGGTGATGCGCATTCTTGCGGCCGGTGAGCCGATTCCGCTTGACAGCCTGGGCGTCAGTCCAGGCAACCTTGAACGTCTTAAAAACGTGGTCAGCAAGCCCTATGGCCTGTTCTTTGTGTGTGGCCCGACGGGTTCCGGAAAAACCACCACACTGCATTCGATCATGAGTCACATCAACAAGCCGGAAACCAAAATCTGGACAGCCGAAGACCCGGTCGAAATCACCCAGAAGGGGTTGCGTCAGGTACAGGTCAACAAGAAAGCTGGCCTCGATTTCGCCACGGTGATGCGCGCCTTTTTGCGTGCCGACCCGGACGTGATCATGGTCGGCGAAATGCGCGACAAGGAAACCGTGTCCATCGGCATCGAAGCCTCACTGACCGGTCATCTGGTGTTCGCCACACTGCATACCAACAGTGCGCCGGAGTCGATCAACAGGCTGCTTGATATGGGTATGGACCCCTTCAACTTTGCCGATGCCTTGCTCGGGATTCTTGCTCAGCGTCTGGCCAAGCGCCTGTGCAAGTCGTGCAAAGTGGCGTATCAGCCGGCGCCGGACGAGATCAAACACATGATCTCGGAATACTGTGAAGACCTGGCCAATACCGATAACTGGAAGAAAGACCCGAAGGTCGCTGCCGATGCCGTGTATCAGGAGTGGCTCAAGCATTACGCCAAGGACGGCAAGTTCACACTTTATCGCAGCAAAGGTTGTGATGCCTGTAGCGGCAGCGGATACAAGGGGCGGGTCGGTCTGCACGAGTTGCTGATTGGCACCGATCTGCTGAAAAAACAGATTCAGGAACACGCCCGTGTCGCCGAATTGTTTGCCACGGCCATCAACGAAGGTATGCGCACGCTCAAGATGGACGGTATCGAAAAGGTCATGTCCGGGATCACTGACATCAAGCAGGTTCGTTCGGTCTGTATCAAGTAGGAGGCAGCGACGTGAATTTAAACGTAGACTCCAACGCAGACTCAACGACCGATCTGTTCGCCCGCTTCGAGCAG
Source organism: Betaproteobacteria bacterium (assembly GCA_031403915.1). Lineage (GTDB taxonomy): Bacteria > Pseudomonadota > Gammaproteobacteria > Burkholderiales > Rhodocyclaceae > Propionivibrio. The sequence continues at coordinate 14,381 of JANNGP010000046.1, read as the reverse complement.
CTCAATACCATTGGCGCTTCACTCTCTAACGAGCGAAATATTGATCGCTTGCTGGAGAACATCCTGCTGGCGGCAAAAGCGATTACCCATGCGGATGGCGGAACGCTCTATCGTGTGAGCGATGACCAGAAATCATTGCGTTTTGAAATCGTGCGCACCGACTCGCTGAAAATTGCCTTTGGCGGGACGACCGGCGAACCGATATCGGCCAAGTTTCAGGATTTGCCACTCTATCGCGAGGACGGCAAAGCAAACAACTCGCTGGTGGCCGCTTATTCGGCGCTACAAGCGGAGACGGTAAATATTGCCGATGCCTACACAGAAAAGGGCTTTGATTTTTCTGGCACGAAAAAATTTGACCAGGTGACAGGCTACCGTTCGCAATCCTTCCTCACCGTGCCGATGAAGAATCACGAAAACGAAATCATCGGCGTGCTGCAACTGATCAATGCCATTGATCCGGCGAGCGGCACCTTGCAGGTGTTTACCGATGCCGACCAGCGGCTGGCCGAGTCGCTGGCCTCGCAAGCCGCTGTGGCGCTGACCAACCGGCTTCTGGTCAGCCAGCTGGAAGAATTGTTCGAAGCCTTCATCACCCTTATCAACCTGGCCATTGACGAAAAATCGCCCTATACCGGCGGCCACTGTCAGCGCGTGCCGTCGCTGACCATGATGCTGGCCGACGCAGCAGATGCGGCCACAGAAGGCCCTCTGGCCGGATTTTCGATGAGCGACAAGGATCGCTACGAACTGAAGATCGCCGGTCTGCTGCACGATTGCGGCAAGGTGACAACGCCGGTGCACGTGGTCGACAAAGCCACCAAGCTGCAAACGATTTTTGATCGCATCCAGATGGTCGATACCCGTTTTGAAGTGATCAAACGGGATGCCGAACTCACCATGCTGCGTGCCGTGCTGGACGGTGCAGATCGCTCGTCGGCAGAGCAGGGCTGGCAGCAAGCGTTGCGTGCCATCGAGGAGGATCGCGAGTTTTTGCGCCGCGTCAATGTCGGCGGTGAAGCCATGAAGCTTGAAGATCAGGAACGCGTCCATCGTATTTCGCAGGCGTATCGCTGGATAAACGTCGAAGGGCTTGAAGTTGATTTCCTGACGGCAGACGAAGCTGAAAACCTGACCATCCGCGCCGGCACGCTGACCCAGGCCGAACGTGAAACGATCAACTACCACATCGTCGCGACCATCAAGATGCTCGAATCCCTGCCCTGGCCCAAGCATTTACAGCGTGTGCCGGAATACGCCGGCGGGCACCACGAGCGCATGGACGGCAAGGGTTATCCGAAGGGCTTGAAGCGCGACGAGATGTCGGTTCAGGCACGCATCATGGGCATTGCCGACATCTTCGAGGCGCTGACTGCGCGCGATCGGCCGTACAAAGCGGCGATGAAGATTTCCGAGGCGCTGCATATCCTTGGCAACTTCAGCAACAACGGTCACATCGATCCCGATCTCTTTGATGTTTTTGTCAAAGAGAAGGTCTATCTGAAGTACGCCGAGCAGTTCCTGGAGCCGTCGCAGATCGACGCGCCGGCGGGCGCATAACTGAGCCTGCATCTTTCGCGGTAAAATGCCGCTTTTGTTCGCAGGATTTTCGCCATGTATTTTATTGCCCCCAGCATTCTCTCTGCCGATTTCACCAAGCTCGGTGCCGAAATCGTCGATGTCATCGAATCCGGCGCGGACTGGATTCACTTCGACGTGATGGACAACCATTACGTGCCCAACCTGACTATCGGCCCGATGATCTGCGAAGCCATCCGTCCGCTGACCAAGGCGGTGATTGACGTACATCTGATGGTCAAGCCGGTCGATCGCATCATCCCCGACTTCGCCAAGGCCGGCGCCAACGTCATCACTTTCCATCCCGAAGCGTCCGAGCATGTTGACCGCAGCCTGTCGCTGATTCGCGAGAGCGGCTGTCAGGCCGGGCTGGTGTTCAACCCGGCAACGCCGCTCGATTATCTCGATTACGTGATGGACAAGCTTGATGTTGTTCTCCTGATGAGCGTGAATCCGGGATTTGGCGGACAGAGCTTCATCCCTGCGACACTCGCCAAGCTCAAGGCCGCGCGGGCACGAATCGACGCTTACCAGCGTGAAAGCGGGCGAACGATCCGTCTCGAAGTTGACGGCGGGGTAAAGGTCGACAACATTGCCGAGATCGCCCGCGCTGGTGCAGATACCTTCGTTGCTGGCTCGGCGGTGTATGGCGCAGCCAAGGCCACCGATCCGCATCGCTACGATTCAATCATCGGCGCACTGCGCGCCGCATTGGCGACGGCGAATAAATAAAAAGCAAACGCATTCAACACACAGAGAACACAGAGATACAGAGAGCACGGAGAAACCCGGAAATTTTTTTGTTTTTCTTTGTGTTCTCTGTGGCTCTGCATTCCCTTCGGTCTCTCTGTGTACTCTGTGTCGAAAGAGGTTCTGATAAATGACTGAACAAACCGAGGCGGAGAAACTGACTGTCAGCGCTGTCCTGCTCGATCTGGACGGAACGCTGCTCGACACCGTGCCCGACATTCACGCGGCGGCTTGCGCCATGCTGCACGATCTCGGGCGGCCGGCGTTGCCGGTTGAGTCCATTCGCAGCTACGTCGGGCGCGGCATCCCCAATCTCGTCAAGCGGGTGCTGGCCGGTTCGCTCGATGCCGCCGATGACGACACGCCGCCGCCGCAGGATGCGCTTGATAGTTTCCGTCGCCACTACGCTGTCGAGAACGGCCGCAACACAACGTGTTATCCGGGCGTGATTGAAGGGCTGGAACTACTCAAGGCCAAGGGTATTCCGATGGCCGTGATTACCAACAAGGCGGCTGCGTTTACGCTGCCTTTGCTGGAAATGACAGGGCTGGCTGGCTATTTTGATGTGGTGGTCAGTGGCGATATGTTGCCTAGAGCCAAGCCCGACCCGATGTCGCTGATCTGGGCCTGCGGGCGTCTCGGTGTGTCACCCTCGGACACGCTGATGATTGGCGATTCGATTAATGATTTTCGTGCCGGCTGCGCGGCGGGGTGCCGCGTATTTCTGCTGCCCTACGGCTACAACGAAGGGCACGATGTGCAAGATATTGATTGCGATGCTATAGTTGCCACTGTTGAGGCCGCTGCCCAACGTGTAGACTACTTGAAGCGCACTGAAAAGAATTAGCATGAAACCACTGGATAACAATCTGCAACCTGAGCCCGCATTCTGGGCGGAGGCATGGCCCTGGCGTAACTGCTAGTCGCCCCAGGCCCCAGGCCTTGCCCCGGCACGTCTTGTCGTGCCGCATCCTGTTGCTGCAATTGTGTGTGGAGAATTTCATGACCGAATCGTATTTCAACCGGCTGGCCGCCGAAGGCTATAACCGCATCCCCGTCACGCTCGAGACCTTTGCCGATCTCGACACCCCGCTCTCGATCTATCTCAAACTGGCGAACGAGCCCTACACCTACCTGCTCGAATCGGTGCAGGGCGGCGAGCGATTCGGTCGCTATTCAATCATCGGCCTGGCCAGCCCGACGCGTATCGTGGTCAATGCCCATCAGGTGCTGGTGCTCACCGGCAACCGCATCTCCGAGCGCGAGGACGACACCAATCCGCTGGAATTCATCGGCAAATTCATGAAGCGCTTCCGTGCTGCGCCAATGGCTGGCTTGCCGCGCTTCTGCGGCGGGCTGGTGGGTTGCTTCGGCTACGACACCGTGCGCTACGTCGAAACCAAACTCACGCGTACGCAGAAACCGGATGAACTCGGCACGCCCGACATCCTGCTGCTGCTCTCCGAAGAAATTGCCGTGGTCGACAATCTCTCGGGCAAGCTCACGCTGGTCGTGTACGCCGAACCCGGTGTGCCGGGAGCCTACCAGAAGGCGCAGGCGCGGCTCAAAGAACTGCTCGCGAAGCTGCGCGAACCGGCGAGCATTCCGACCGAAACGCCCAAATCGTCGCAGCCGGCCGTCTCCATGTTCGGCGAAGCGCATTTCAAGCAGGCCGTCGTCAAAGCCAAGCGTTACATTACCGAGGGCGACATCATGCAGGTGGTGATCTCGCAGCGCATGAGCAAGCCTTTCGGTGCCAGCCCGCTGGCGCTCTACCGCTCGCTACGCTCGCTCAATCCTTCGCCCGCCATGTTCTATTTTGACTTTGAGGATTTTCACGTCGTCGGTGCCTCGCCCGAGATTCTCGTGCGGCTCGAAGGCGATACCGTTACGGTGCGGCCGATTGCCGGGACGCGCAAGCGCGGTTCCTCGTTTGAAGAAGATCAGGCGCTGGCCGAAGAGTTGCTGGCCGATCCGAAAGAGCGTGCCGAGCACGTCCAGTTGCTCGACCTCGGGCGCAATGACGCAGGTCGGGTGGCCAAGGTCGGTACTGTCAAGCTCACCGAGAACATGATCGTCGAGCGCTACTCGCACGTCATGCACATCGTCTCCAACGTCGAAGGCAAATTGCAACCGGGTCTCGGTGCGCTCGACGTGCTCAAGGCGACCTTCCCGGCTGGCACGGTGTCCGGCGCGCCTAAGGTGCGCGCCATGGAAATCATCGACGAGCTGGAGCCGGTCAAGCGCGGTATCTACGCCGGCGCGGTTGGCTATCTCGGTTTTCAGGGTGACATGGATCTGGCCATCGCCATTCGTACCGCCGTGGTCAAGGACGGCAAGCTGCACGTTCAGGCGGGAGCGGGCATCGTTGCCGACTCCGACCCGAATTCGGAGTGGCAGGAAACGGAAAACAAGGCTCGTGCAGTCTTGCGGGCGGCAGAACTCGCCGAACAAGGGCTGGATACCCGGTTGGATTGACGCATAAAAGCGAACCGCCTTTAACACAGAGATTACAGAGGCACAGAGATCACGGAGATGGATGAAAAGGAGCTTTCCGGGGAAGTAATTGGGGCGGCGATCGAGGTACATCGTTTGCTCGGGCCAGGGTTGCTGGAATCCGCATATGAGCTGGCGCTCGAAAGAGAGTTGGTGTTGCGTGGCATGAGCGTTGAGCGACAGAAAGCCGTTCCGTTGGAGTACAAAGGCGTAGCGCTGGGCGACGGATTTCGAATAGATATGCTGGTGAATGATTTGTTGCTTGTCGAAGTTAAGGCGGCAGACCATCTGCTACCTATCCACGAGTCGCAGCTATTGACTTATCTTCGTCTGACAACTAAACGTTTTGGATTGCTAATTAATTTCAATAAAAGAGTATTGAAAACGGGGATAAAACGCATTGTAAACGGATACTAAATTTTTCTCCGTGTTCTCTGTGTCTCTGTGCTCTCCGTGTCGAAAGAGGTTAAAACATGCTGCTAATGATCGACAACTACGATTCCTTCACCTACAACATCGTCCAATATTTTGGCGAGTTGGGGCAGGAGGTCAAAGTCTTCCGCAACGACGCCATTTCGTTGGCCGAGATTGCACGTCTGAACCCCGCCTATCTGGTGATCTCGCCAGGGCCGGGAACGCCGGCGCAAGCGGGAATTTCGCTGACCGTGATACGTGAATTCGCCGGCAAGATTCCCCTGCTGGGCGTGTGTCTAGGCCACCAGTCCATCGGCGAAGTCTTTGGTGGAAAAGTCGTGCACGCCAAGAAGCTGATGCACGGCAAAGTCTCGCCGGTACATCATAACGATACCGGCGTGTTTCGCGGGCTGCCCAATCCGATCACCTGCACCCGTTACCACTCGCTGGCCATCGAGCGCGAGTCTTTGCCGGGTTGCCTTGAGGTCACGGCGTGGACGGAGGATGGCGAGATCATGGGCGTGCGCCACAAAACGCTGGCCGTCGAGGGCGTGCAATTCCATCCCGAGTCGATTCTTACCGAGCGCGGCCACGACATGTTGAAAAACTTTCTTGAGGAGAGACCATGACGACCCCCACGCTCACCGTGTTCGCTGCCCCCCGAGGTGGCCATGCCTCCTTCGGGGCGGCCCATCAGGAGGCATTGCAATGAAGCCACAGGAAGCGCTGGCGCGGGTCATCGAACACCGCGAAATCTTCCATGACGAAATGGTCTCGCTGATGCGCCAGATCATGGGCGGCGAAGTGTCCCCGGTGATGACCGCAGCCATCCTCACCGGCCTGCGTGTGAAGAAGGAAACGGTCGGCGAGATCGCCGCCGCCGCGCAAGTGATGCGCGAATTGTCGACCCGCATCGATATTGCCAACATCGCTGATAACACGAACTTCCTCGACATCGTCGGCACGGGGGGCGATGGCGCACACACCTTCAATATTTCGACCACGGCGATGTTTGTTGCTGCGGCCGCCGGTGCCAAAGTGGCCAAGCACGGCAATCGCAGCGTCTCGTCGAGTTCGGGCAGCGCCGACGTGCTCGAAGCGCTGGGTGCCAACATCATGCTCACGCCGGCACAGGTTGGTGAGTGTTTGGCCAACACCGGTATCGGTTTCATGTTTGCGCCCAATCACCATTCGGCGATGAAGAACGTGGCTCCGGTACGCCGCGAAATGGGCGTTCGCACCATCTTCAACATCCTCGGCCCGCTGACCAATCCAGCCGGTGCGCCGAATACCCTGCTTGGCGTGTTTCACCCCGATCTCGTCGGCATTCTGGTGCGCGTCATGGAACGTTTGGGCGCCAAGCATGTGCTCGTTGTCTACGGTAAAGACGGCATGGACGAGATTTCCCTTGGTGCGACGACCATGGTCGGCGAACTCAAGGACGGTCAGGTCAGGGAATACGAAATTCATCCCGAAGATTTTGGTTTGCAGATGTCATCCAACCGCGCCTTGCGTGTCGCCAACGCGCAGGAATCGAAAGAGATGATATTCGCTGCACTGTCGAATGCAGAAGGCACGGCGCGCGAGATCGTTGCGCTGAACGCTGGCACGGCGCTTTATGCGGCCAATGTGGCGGAGTCGATTCCGGCCGGCATTGCTCTGGCGCGTGAGGCCATCGCCAGCGGCGCGGCACGTGCCAAGCTCGACGAGTTTGTGCGCTTTACGCAGGGGTTTACCGCGTGAGCAAGCCAGACATCCTCAACAAGATTCTTGCCGTCAAGCAAGAAGAAGTGGCGGCGGCTTCGAAAGTCAAGCCGCTTGCAGCCGTACGTGCCGAGGCTGAAGCGCAGCGCGACCAAACGCCGCCGCGCGATTTCGTCGGCGCCATTCGTAGCAAAATCGCGACGGGTAAGGCGGCGGTGATTGCCGAGATCAAGAAGGCCAGCCCGTCCAAGGGTGTACTGCGCGAAGACTTTCGGCCGGCCGAGATTGCCGCCGACTATGCGGCGCACGGCGCAGCCTGTCTGTCCGTGCTCACCGACCGGCAGTTCTTCCAGGGCGCGCCGGAATATTTGCAGGCGGCGCGGGCGGCGTGTTCCTTGCCGGTGCTACGCAAGGACTTTCTCGTCGATCCGTATCAGGTGTTTGAAGCGCGAGCCATGGGGGCGGATGCCATCCTGCTCATCGCTGCCGCGCTCGATCTGCCGGTGATGCGCGATTTCGAGGCGATTGCAACGAATCTAGGCATGGACGTGCTGGTTGAGGTTCACAACGGTCAAGAGCTCGATCTCGCCCTGCAACTTGATACGCCGCTCATCGGTATTAACAACCGTAACCTGCGCACCTTCGAAGTCAGCCTGCAGACCACACTTGATCTCTTGCCGCGCATCCCGGCCGGGCGCATCGTCGTGACCGAGAGTGGCATTCTGGCCGTCGGTGACGTCGAATTAATGCGCCGAAATCAGGTGAACACCTTTCTGGTCGGTGAAGCCTTCATGCGTGCGACCAGTCCCGGGAAGGCACTGTTTGGACTGTTTGCGTAGCTACGGCAAGGGTGGTCGTGATTATTCATTCCGCTATACTTGACAATACGTTCTCGATGTTAATGCAGAGAGTGATGCTGTTATTTGGTGTTATCGGCCTGAGATATGCTCATGCGACTTTCCGTCCCTGAAATTGCTGCTTTGAAATTCGCGCTGGCTGGCGTGTCCTATCGTCGCGCTTTTCTCTTTGGCTCTCGAACCGATGAAGAGGCGAGAGGCGGTGATATCGATATTCTGCTCTACAGTGAAGCGCCGCCTTTTGATACTGCGCACCGGGTAGCCAGCCGCTTTGCCCGGAAGTTCGACGCGAAGCTGGATGTACTGGTGGTCAATTCCGATCATCCGACAAGTGAACAAACCGCTTTCATTTCCACGCTGATGCTGGAGCCGCTTGATGACATCCTCTGAATACGACGTTCTGGTTGCCGCTGTGACGCAGCGCTACGCCAATTCCGCGTCCATGGTTGAAGCGTCGTTGCGACGTTATCGTCCTTTTGATGTGATGCGATCCTATTCTGCCGAAGAGCTTGAGCCGTATGACGCGTTATGTGATCGCTATCTGCGAGCCGTTGAAATGGCCATCCGCTATTTCCGGACAGTGGAACGCGCACGGCTTGCCATTAGCAGCGAAAGTTACCGGGACCTTCTGGGCAATGCGGCCAAGTGGGGTTTGATCCATGATGTTGATCTCTGGTTTCGCATGCGTGATTTTCGCAACCGGATTGCTCATGACTATTTGCCGGAACATCTGCTGCACATCTACCAGTCAATCAACGCCGAGTTCGGCCCCGAGTTGCTGCGTTTGCGCGATCAGGTGGGCGCTTCGGCCGCCGGGCAAGCGTGACTCCAAAATCCTTTTTGTAAGTCGGGCTTGTAGGTCTGTTTTGTAGGTCGGGCTTCAGCCCGACAACGGCGCTGCAAGTCGATTTTGTAGGTCAGCTCTGTATTTCCTTCAGTCAGGCTTTAACCTGACAACGGCGCATGAACAAACCTTGTCGGCCTGAAGGCCGACCCACAACGTTAGGTCATTCCGGGCTTGACCCGGAATCCAGTAGGTCGGGCTTCAGCCCGACAACGGCGCTTTGTCCTGGTGCGCAAGCAGACAAATGAACATTCAGGGTTTATAGCGACCTGTCTTTCCATGCCCGCGGGTTGATTGCCGTAAGTCTTTGATCTTGAATGGCAGCCTGTCCGCCAAGCCCAGAAAAACCAGGGTTTTTGCCTGTTGCAATTGTGCAACAACGGCAACTTGGCCGCGCCTGAAAGCTCTCGGCAAGCTTGCTCAAGCGCGTCCCCTTTGCCATTATTCGTTCAGCTTCTCATTCATGAGAGGTACAGCTTGGTGGGGCCGTAAAAAGCACTGCCGACCTTAAACCTAGAGGAGATTCACAATGCAAAAGAAAATTATCGCACTGGCAGTTGCCGGTCTGGTCTCGGGCGCAGCCTTTGCCCAGTCCAACGTGCAAATCTACGGTATCGTTGATGCCGCTTACGTCTATTCCAAGGGCGACCTCCTTGGCGGCGGCACAAGCCGTTCGTTGCAAGGCATCCAGTCCGGTCAGTGGAACGGTTCGCGCATCGGCTTCAAGGGCGAAGAAGCTCTGGGCAATGGCCTGAAGGCAATCTTCACCTTGGAATATGCGCTGGACATTGATACCAACAACGGTATTGGTTCCTCTGAGGCCGCAAACGCCATCTACAACAACGGTGGCTCTGGCTCTAGCTTGGCTGCGCGTCAAACCTTCGTCGGTCTGGCTAGCGACAAATATGGTGCTGTGACCGTTGGTCGTCAATACGCCCCGGGCTTCATGCTTGGCCGTAACGATGCATGGACCGGTTCAACCAACTCCCCGTGGAACCGTCTGTCGGCCATCAATGGTGCAACCATTACCCCGAACAGCCCGGCTCGCTGGAACAACTCGATTAACTACGCCAGCCCGAACATGAGCGGCGTCTCGGTACGCGCCATCTATGGCTTTGGTGAATCGGTTGAAACGGCTACTATCGATGCTTCCACAGCCTCCGGTCAAGCTTTTGGTCTCGGCGCTAACTACGCGAATGGTCCTCTGAACCTCGACGTCGCTTACCAGGCTACCAAGTCGGTTGCAACTGCCGCTCAAGAAAGTGGCAAGTCACGTGACGAATGGTACATCGGTGGTTCCTACGACTTCAAGGTCGTGAAGGTTCTCGGTTCGTATCAGTCGAACAAGCGTAAGGACTTGATTGAACAGGACAGCAGCGTCTGGCAAATCGGCGTTTCCGCTCCGATCGGTGCCAATGGCAGCCTGATGGCTTCCTACGGTCAAGCCAAGGTTGACGACTTCTCGACCGGTCTGGACGACAAGACCAAGTCCTATGGTATTTCTTACGCGCACAATCTGTCGAAGCGCACCTCGCTGTACACCGGTGTCGTTGTGTTTGACAACGGTGAGATGCCTAGCTACAACACAACTACCACACTTGGCGGTGCTATCAATACAGCCGGTGGCGTTTCTGGTCAGTTGGGCGAGAAGAACACCACCTTCATGGCTGGTGTTTTGCACAAGTTCTAATCTGACCCCGGTCAGCTAGGAATATAAACGGGCGCTTCGGCGCCCGTTTTTTTTATGCTCTGGAAGGTGCGTGGTGTGGGACTTCTGGAATGGTATGCCCTGTCAGGCTCGTGGAATAAGCGCTGCAGGGCGGCCGACTTCTAAAACGCCTAAAGACGGGCGGTACGAAAGTGATCGCTTCAATACCGCCAATCCACGTGGCTTGCAGCAATGTGCTGCCTAGCTTGCGCTCCGTAACGTTACGCTATACACTTGTTGGCGTGATAAGGACATTTCGCCACAAGGGGCTGCAAGCCTTTTTCGATTCGGGCAGCAAGGCCGGTATTCAGCCGCATCATGCGGCGCGCTTGAAGCGACAGCTGACTCGCCTTGACTTGGCGGCTAGCGCTGGCGATATGAACCTGCCGGGCTGGAAGCTGCACCCCTTGACGAATGGGCATTGGTCGGTTTGGGTGAATGGCAACTGGCGCATGACCTTTACATTCGAAGGCACGGATGCCGTGCTGCTTGATTATCAGGATTACCACTAGGAGCCGTGACTATGACGCGCATACATAACCCGTCTCATCCTGGCGAAACGTTGCGGGAAGATGTATTGCCGGCGCTGGGAGTGACCGTCACCGATGCGGCCGAGCAGCTGGGCGTTACCCGCGCCGCCCTGTCGCGAGTTCTGAATGGCCGGGCCGCCATCTCCTCCGAAATGGCGCTGCGGCTCGAAGGCTGGCTCGGCGTGGAAAACGGTGGACGTGCCGATCTATGGATGGCACAACAGGCTGCCTTTGATCTTTGGTTGGCACGCAAGGCCGGCAAACCCAAGGTTCGTCGCGCGGTAATGGTCACTGCCTGATTGCGAACGCGCCCCCCCAAGAAGCCGTGGTACGGGGAGCTAATGATTCAGCAGAGAACCAGATTATCCCGGTGTATGATTTCCGCTTCGTCGATGTAGCCAAGAATGTCTTCAATTTCGCTGCTGGCACGGCGGGCGATGCGGCGTGAGTCGCTGCTACCGTAGTTGACCAGGCCACGCGCCACTTCGACACCGTCCGGTGAAACACAGGCGACGGCCGCACCACGCTCGAAATCTCCCAGCACTTCGACGACACCAATGGGCAACAAACTTTTACCCTGGCTGAGTGCCTTGACGGCGCCGGCATCAAGAAGCAATTGGCCATTGAGTTGCAGGTGGTCTGCAAGCCACTGTTTACGGGCGTTTAGGGGCGGCATTTCGGAAATGAGAAGAGTGCCAATGGACTCACCCTGAGCCAAGCGCGGCATCACGTCGGATTCGCGACCACTGGCAATCACCGTGTGTGTGCCGCTGCTCGCCGCACGTTTGGCGGCAATGACTTTGGTTATCATGCCACCGCTGCCATATTGTGTTCCTGCACCGCCGGCCATGGCTTCGAGTTCCGGATCACCGGCACGCGCTTCTGAAATCAGTGTGGCGGCCGGGTCTTTGCGCGGGTCGGCGGTGAACAGCCCTTGCTGATCGGTGAGGATGATCAGGCAGTCGGCGTCGACCAGATTGGCTACCAGTGCGCCTAGCGTGTCGTTGTCACCGAACTTGATTTCATCGGTGATGACCGTGTCGTTTTCATTAATGATGGGAACGACGCCAAGTTCGAGCAGCGTGGTCAGCGTTGATCTTGCGTTGAGGTAACGTTTGCGGTCGGCCAGATCGTCATGCGTGAGCAGGACTTGCGCGGTGTGCAGCCCGTGCTGCGCGAAAGCGCTTTCGTAAACTTGTACCAGGCCCATTTGGCCAACCGCCGCACAGGCCTGCAACTCATGCACTGCACGCGGGCGCTTGCTCCAGCCCAAGCGCTGCATGCCGCAGGCAATGGCACCGGAGGACACCAGGACAACCTCTTTGTGGTTTTTTCTTAATTGGGCGATCTGGTGCGCCCATTCTTTGATGGCGGCAAGGTCAAGTCCCTCTCCGTTGTTGGTCACCAGTGCGGAACCCACCTTGATGACAAATCGTTTTGCTTGGGTAATGCGGGTCATGGTTGCCAGTTTTCAGTGGTAAGTTGTGGAACGTTGATTAGCAATAAGTGTTAGCAAAATCCGTAAAATCGTCATTCCGGGGCAACCCAATTGGGTTGAACCCGGAATCCAGAACCTGCGGTGAAGTTTCCCCTGGATTCCGGGTCAAGCCCGGAATGACTGATTCGGTTGGATTCATTCGATTCGTCGTAACCCACGTCTAAGCGCCTGCGTCGTCGTCCGGGTTTTCAGGGAAGTGACTGTCATGCGAAGTATCTACCATTGGCGGCGGCGGCGCTAGACTGTCAAGTGCATCCTGCAACTTGTAAATCAGTTGGCGGCAGCCATCACCATTAATGGCGCTGATGCGAAAGTGTGGCGCGCCCGCGGTGTCGTAGTTGTTGAGGAAATCGGCAACGCGCTGCTCACGGCATTCCTCGGGTATCAGATCCAGCTTGTTGAGAATAAGCCAGCGCGGCTTGGCCGCCAGTTCCGGGCTGTATTTTTCGAGTTCATGCACAATAGCTTTGGCGTCATGCACGGGATCCGATTCCGGATCGGGCGGTGCAAGGTCGACGATGTGCAGCAGCACGCGGGTGCGATCCAGATGCTTGAGGAAGCGGATGCCCAGCCCGGCGCCTTCGGCCGCGCCTTCAATCAGCCCGGGAATGTCGGCAATGACGAAACTCTTGGTGTCACTTACCCGCACCACGCCGAGGTTCGGGTGCATGGTGGTGAAAGGATAATCGGCAACCTTTGGGCGTGCGGCAGAAACGGAACGGATAAAAGTGCTTTTGCCGGCATTGGGCAGCCCGAGCAAGCCGACATCCGCCAGCACACGTAATTCGAGGCGCAGGTCACGTTCCTCTCCGGGCTCGCCCTTTGTGCATTGGCGCGGCGCACGATTAACACTGGATTTGAAGTGAATATTGCCAAGCCCGCCACGGCCGCCTTTGGCGAGCTGGACTTTTTTCCCGTCGAGGTCGAGGTCGGCGACGATTTCGTTGCTGTTAACGTCGGCGATCACCGTGCCCACCGGAACATGCAAAATGATGTCGTTGCCGCCTTTGCCGTAGCAGTCGCTGGAGGCGCCGTTTTCTCCACGCTGTGCGAGAATCTTGCGGGTATAGCGGAATTCGATCAGGGTATTGAGGTTGCGGTCAGCGACCGCATAAACGCTGCCACCGCGCCCGCCGTCCCCACCATTGGGCCCGCCTTCCGGCTCGTATTTCTCGCGCCGGAACGAGGCCATTCCATTGCCGCCGTCGCCGGCTGCAATGTAGATTTTGGCCTCGTCGATAAACTTCATGTGGGCATTCCGATCGTGTTTTTAAAATAATGCGAGTATTGCGGGTTCTGGAAACTAAAAAGCCCTACCACCAGGATAGGGCTTTTGGTCTGGCGTGTTGCCCGATCAGGCGACTGGAACGATGCTGACGGTGCGCCGGCGCTTTTCACCCTTGATGGCGAATTGAACGTGGCCTTCAACCAATGCAAACAAGGTATGATCCTTGCCGAGGCCAACGTTGACGCCGGGGTGGAACTCGGTGCCGCGCTGACGAACGATGATGTTGCCGGCCAGAACCAGTTGCCCACCGTAGCGTTTGACGCCAAGGCGTTGCGATTCGGAATCGCGGCCGTTACGGGAACTGCCACCTGCTTTTTTGTGTGCCATGAGTCAGTATCCTTTCCGTTATGCCGAAATGCCGTCGATGCGGATCTCTGTGTAGTTTTGACGATGGCCCTGATGCTTCTGATAATGCTTGCGACGGCGCATTTTGAAGATCGTGACCTTGTCGTGGCGGCCTTGCGAGAGCACAGTTGCCTTGACCGAAGCGCCGGTGAGCAGCGGGGTTCCGATTTGCACGGACTCGCCTTCGCCGACCATCAAAATCTGGTCAAGGGTGATTTCTGCGCCAACGTCTGCCGGTATCTGTTCTATTTTCAATTTTTCGCCGTTGACAACGCGATACTGCTTGCCTCCGGTTTTTATGACCGCATACATGTTGGACTCCAAAGAACAAAGTAAAGTGAAACGAAGAACCGCGCATTATACGTATTT
>JANNGP010000045.1:0-3797 GCA_031403915.1 Betaproteobacteria bacterium | reverse complement strand
CCGGACCAGCGCAGGCATGCGCTGAATCAGACCCTGGCAGGGCTCGACCGCAGCACGCGCCTCGTTGAACAGCTATTGCGTCTGGCGCGTCTCGATCCGCTCTCGCAACTGCCGGACACGAAGCCTGTCAGTCTCGTTGATATCGCCCTGCGCGTCGTTGCCGGCGCACGCGACGCCACATCCCAACACCCGATTGATACCGAACTCAACGAATCGCTACCTGCTATCGATGGTGACACTGACCTCATCGAAATCGCCCTGCGCAATCTGCTCGACAATGCCCTCCGCTACAGCCCCTCCGGCAGCACGATCCGCGTCTTTCTTCGTAAGCAAGGCAATGACACCCTGCTGGGCGTGCAAGACAATGGTCTTGGCGTTTCGCCGGAAGAACTGCCCCACTTGGCTGAGCGTTTCTTTCGTGGCGCAGAAATCAGCACCGAGGGCAGCGGCCTCGGCCTGGCCATTGTCCGCCGAATTGCCGAACTGCACGGGGCGACGCTCGAACTCGCCAACCGTGACGGTGGCGGCTTCGAAGCGCGTCTGCGCTGGTAAGGAACTCCTGCCCTATTGCAACATCCAATCTTTTGCTGGACTGATGAAGTACATCACGGCATAGTTAGACTGCGTTTCTCATCAGTAGTTTCCCGCCACTTTTCACCGGAGATATGAAGATGAAGACAAGCCTGCGCCGCAGCCTGCTGGTCAGCCTGACAGCACTCGCTATTTCCTTCTCGGCGCATTCGGTCGAGTTCATCAACATCCTGACGGGTGGCACCAGCGGCGTGTACTACCCGCTGGGTGTTGCACTCTCGCAAATCTACGGCAAGGCCATCCCCGATTCAAAGACGTCGGTACAGGCCACCAAGGCCAGCGTTGAAAACCTGAACCTGCTTCAAGCCGGCCGTGGCGAAGTCGCCATTTCGCTCGGCGATTCGCTCTCGGATGCCTGGAAGGGCAGCGAGGAAGCCGGCTTCAAGGCACCGCTCGGCAAGCTGCGCACGATTGCCGCGCTCTATCCAAACTATATCCACTTTGTCGCCACGGCTGATTCGGGCATCAAGTCACTGGCCGACCTCAAAGGCAAGCGCATTTCGGTCGGCGCGCCCAAGTCCGGCACCGCACTCAATTCGCAGGAAATCCTCAAGGCCGCCGGCATCAGCTACAAGGACTTCGCCAAGGTCGAATACCTCTCTTACGCCGAGTCGGTCGAACTGATGAAGAACCGCCAGCTCGACGTTACCCTACTCTCTTCCGGGCTGGGCGTGGCTGCGCTGCGCGATCTGGCGGTTTCGCAGAAAGTCGCATTCCTGACCATTCCGGCCGACATCGTCACCAAGATCAATGATCCAGCCTTCCAGGTTGGCATCATTCCCGCCAAAACATACGAAGGGCAGAACACGGACGTAACCACGGTTTCGGTGCAGAATTTTCTTGTCACACACGAAGGCGTATCGAATGAAACGGTTTATCTCATGACCAAGTCGATGCTGGAGAACCTCGACCAGATGGTTTCCGCCCACGCTGCCGCCAAGGCCATCAAGAAAGAGAATGCCGCCAAGGCACCGCCAGCGCCACTGCATCCGGGCGCCGAGAAGTATTATCGCGAGGTCGGTCTGATCAAGTAAGCCGAACGCATCAAACCAACCCGAATCCGGTCTCCGCATTCCAGCACTCTGCGGCGACCGGATTTTTATTTCCCTCCGAGACCCCCTATGAGCGAACAAGCCACCGAGACATCCCCCAACGTCTCCGACTTCGAAGAACAGGGCCGCCCGCGCTCACTATCGGGCTGGCCGGTAAAGCTTATCGTCGCCATAGCGCTCTCTTTTTCCGCCTACCAGCTCACCGTCGCGGCGTTCCATCCACTGTCGTCGCTGATCATGCGCGCGCTGCACGTGGGCTTTCTGCTACTGCTGACCTTTCTGGTTTATCCGCACCGCTCCGAAGGCAAGTCCACCCGTCAGGTGCCGTGGTTCGACTATTTGGCAGCCTTCGTCGCATTTGCGCTAGCGACCTATCACTGGATATTCGAGGCCGAGCTCATTCAGCGTTCGGGCGACCCGACCGTGCCGGACCTGGTCGTTGGCGCCGCGTTCACCCTGCTTCTCTTCGAGGGATCACGCCGCGTTATGGGAAACGCCCTGCCCATCCTGTGCGGCATCTTTGTCGCCTACGGCCTGTTCGGACAGTACCTGCCGGGCGCATTGGCGCACCGGGGCTTCGGCTACGACCAGATCATTGACATCCTGTACCTCGGTAGCGAAGGCCTTTTTGGTGTTCCCACGCTGGTCTCGGCCACCTACATCTTCCTCTTCATCCTGTTCGGTGCCTTCCTCGAACACGCCGGGATGATCCGCCTGTTCAACGCGGTAGCGCTCGGACTCGTCGGCCACACACAAGGCGGCCCTGCCAAGGTCGCCGTGATCTCGTCCGGTCTGATGGGCACCATCTCCGGCTCGGGCGTCGCCAACGTACTAACCGTCGGCCAGTTCACCATCCCGCTGATGAAGCGCTTCGGCTACTCGTCGGTCTTTGCCGGCGCGGTCGAGGCCACTGCATCGATGGGCGGCCAGATCATGCCGCCGGTGATGGGCGCCGTGGCCTTCATCATGGCCGAAACACTCAACGTACCGTATTCAGAGATCGTCAAGGCCGCCATCATCCCCGCGCTGCTCTACTACTTCACGGCCTTCTGGATGGTGCACCTTGAGGCCGGCCGCCTCAAGTTGCACGGCGTACCCAAGGATCAATGCCCCAGTCCCTGGCGTTCCATCAAGGCGGACTGGCATCTCGCGCTGCCGCTCGCGGCACTGGTCGGAATGCTCTTCCACGGCTTCACCCCCATGTTCGCCGGCATGGTCGGTCTGTCGCTCACAGCCATTCTGATCCTTGGCACAGCCATTGCTGCGCGTATTTCCCCAACCGCCTTCCGCTATGCATTCTGGCTCGCCGTCGGGCTGGGCGCTTCGGCCTTCGTGCCGTGGGGCATCCTGCCCGTACTCATCGTTATCGGCGTATTGGTGGCGACCTGCCTGCTTATCAAAGGGGGCATGCAAACCTTGCATCTACTGAAGGAAAGTCTGGTTGACGGTGCCAAACAAGCCATTCCCGTCGGCTTGGCCTGTGCCATCGTCGGCAGCATCGTTGGCGTACTGGCACTCACCGGTGCTGCTTCGACGTTTGCCAGCTGGATCATGGCCATCGGCGAGGAAAGCCTGTTTCTTTCCCTGCTGCTGACCATGGTCGTGTGCATCATTCTTGGCACGGGCATTCCGACCATCCCCAACTACATCATCACCAGCGCCATCGCCGCCCCGGCGCTTTACAAACTCGGCGTGCCGCTGATCGTCTCGCACATGTTCTGCTTCTACTTCGGCATCATGGCTGATCTGACGCCCCCTGTGGCTCTCGCCGCCTTTGCGGCCTCGTCGATTGCCAAGGCGTCGCCCGACGCGATCGGCTGGAAGGCGACGCAAATCGCCATCGCCGGATTTGTCGTGCCCTTCATGACCGTTTATGACCCGGCTTTGATGTTGCAAGATGACCCGACGATACTCGCCGTGCTTTACATCGTGTTCAAGGCCGTCGCCGCCATCTTTCTGTGGGGCTGTGCGGCTGTCGGCTATTTCCGGGCACCCCTGTTGCTCGCTGAACGCGGTCTCGCCGCTGCCGCCGCCTGCCTCCTCGTCGCCGCCTTGCCGGTTACCGACGAAATCGGCTTTGCCGCCGGCGCTGTGTTTGTCGTCTGGCATTGGTTGCGCAGTAGGAAATTAAATGCATAAGCGCAATACCACAGC
>JANNGP010000044.1:0-23506 GCA_031403915.1 Betaproteobacteria bacterium | reverse complement strand
TGATGCTCTGCTTGTCTTCGCCAAGCACGTAAATGGTCAGGCGATCGCTGTTGAACAGGTCGCAAATATCCTGCGACATCTCGAGCATGATCTCGTCGATGTTGTTGGTCGCGTGAATCTTGTTGGTAACAATCTGGAGGTTCTTGAGGAACGCCAGTCGATTACTGACATCGCCCGTAGCGCTAGTTTCCATATGAGGATTGATCCTAAAAGATGAAAATACCCACGAAGAACACGAAGGGCACGAAGACAAGCAAAGCGTTAGAACTTTATTACAACAACCTTACTTTGCGACGCAACAGAACTTCAAAACATGATGCCTATCTTCCTGGCCTTCGTGCTCTTCGTGGCTAAACCGATTCTTAGCCAACATTGGCCTTGAGGCCGTCTGCCAGACAGCAGGCGCGATACCCCCGCTGCGACAGCAGAAAAGCGGCCGCCGAACTGCGCCGCCCGCTTTGACAATAGACAATGTACTCACGGTTGGTGTCGAGCACGCCAATGGCGTTGCGAATTTCATTCAGCGGCACGTTGATGGCCCCCGGCAGCCGGTCATTCTGGTATTCGGACGGGTAGCGAACATCGAGCCAGACTGCGCCGGCCGCCACGTGTTGCTCCGCCTCAACCCGGGAGAGTCGCTTAAGCAAGGGCTCGCGCAACAATTCGACGAAATCGTTTTTCTTGAGGCGCAACAACACGCCGGATGTTTTCATGCAGACCGTTGCATTGCGCGTGCTTTCGGCCACCAGCGCTTCTTCGCCGAAAGCATCGCCGGCTCTCAGCTCCGCCAGTGCCATGTCGACGTCACCCACCTTGCGTGTTACCGCACAACGGCCATTCTCGATAATGTAGTAATAATCGCCGACATCCCCTTCATTCAGGATGACTTCACCGGCCTTCGCCTTGATTCGTTCAAAGCGCTTGAAGAGCTCATCAATGCTTGCTGCAGGAAGGCGCGACAAGGCGCCATCGGTCAGGCTCTGCAGGCGAAAAGCACCCGACATCAAACGCCAGTCGGTGACTTCTGACTCCTTGGCCGCCGCCTCAGTGGCGGCCGACAGCTGATCCCAGGTCATCATGATGTCGAGCATTTCGTCGTCGATGCGAATCAACTCGATGTCGGTAATGGCCTTGGCATCGCGAATAGTCTGAGAGCGTTGCGCCAGCGGCCAAAGCGAGGTCTCACTGCCACCCACCAGAACACACGACGAATCGTCATCAAACGCCAGCTTGAGTTCGCCGGACACCAGATAGACGGATTGCCCCTGCATGTCCCGCAGGCGGAAAGGGTCACATCCCCGGCTCGCCTCTTCGGTGGTACACAAGCTGGCCAGTTCGCGCAAACGCATTTCGGAAAGCGAGCGGATCGGTTGCAGGCGCTGCAATACGTCCGGGTCAATCGTCGGGCGAGGGATAGGTGTCTGCATTTCTGTCATCATGGCTTAAAACTCGAAAACCTGGTTGTTCTGCAACATTTTGGGTCTGAAGTCACCGGCGCATTCCTCGATCTCGCCCATGATCAACTCGATCTGACCAGGCTTGAGGTGCGAAATATAAATTTTGACTTCGCGCGCCAGTTTGGCCAGCTCATCACCCAACATGCTCGGGCAAAGATGCTTGGACATGACAGCCAGGCGTTTCTCCTGATTAGAAAACGCCGTTTCGATAATCAGGTAACGTAAATTGGCGATCTTGTTGAGCACTGGCCAGAAAACATCGTTGGCGGTCGTGTCCCCGGTAAAGACCAGACTGCCTGCTCCAGAATCCAGATGATAGCCGACAGCGGGAACCGTATGTTCGGCCGGAACCGCCGTGATCGTGCGCTCACCAAAGCGAAGCTTCTGCCCGACACGAATGGCTTGATACTGCATTACAGCCTCTTCGCGAATCGAAATCTCGCTGAAGTCCGGCCAGATCGCCCAGTTGAAGATGTGATTACGGAGAATTTCCAGCGTCGCATCGGTCGCGTAAACCGTCACCGGCTTGTTGCGCATGTCGGCGATTGAATCAATCATCAAAGGCAGCGAAGCAATATGATCCAGATGGGAGTGCGTGATGAAGACATGGTCGATCATGGCCATTTCGGCAAGCGAGAGATCCGCCACGCCGGTGCCTGCATCAATCAGGATGTCGTGATCGACCAGCATCGAGGTGGTACGCAAATGGCGCCCCCCGATACCGCCACTGCAACCGAGAATTCTGACCTTCATCTTGTCTCCACTAACCCCTGGCAGTTAGCCAACGAGAAAAAGCGAACCACCAAGTCACCAAGGCCACCAAGAAGCACCAAGTTAAACTCCAGTCTTGCTCTGCACGACCTTCCTTCAGGCACCTTGGGTCATCTTGGTGAATCTTAGTGTTCTTTGTGGCTTGGTGGTGAAGCTTTTTTCATGTCTTTCAACATGACTATCAACCCTTCGTTTTGTTGAGATTCACTTCGCTTCAAACGTCGTCACACCATCCCAAGCCTCGCCCGGCGGATTGGCGCGGTAAAAGGCGATGCGTTTGGTGTACAGCTGATACAAATAACATTCCGGACTCATGCGCGACAGATTGTAGAGCTGCAACTCGGCCTGCTCCCAATCCTGCTGACGATAGAGGCGCAAGGCCTGAGCCCAAAGTTTAAGCTCATCCTGCTTCGCTTTGTCGACCTGTGTTGGCATACCCAGGGGCTCAAAAATACCCACAGGCTCACCCTTGCCTTTAACACGAACCCGGTCAAGTTCGCGATAGACCAACTCCTTGACCAGCGCTTTCGTGGTATCGCTGACAATGATACCAACCCCGTACTGCTTGGTGATCCCCTCCAGCCGCGAACCCAGATTGACGGCATCGCCCATGACGGTGTAGGACTGGCGCACTGACGACCCCATGTCGCCGACGGTCATGGTTCCGGTATTGATACCGACACCAATATGCAGCGGCGGCCAGCCACGTTCTTTAAAAGGTTCGTCCAGTTTGCGCAATTCGGTTTGCATTTCCATCGCTGTTTGCACGGCATGGCGCGCATGATCGGCATCGGCCACCGGTGCGCCCCAGAAGGCCATGATCGCATCGCCGATGTACTTGTCGAGGGTACCGCGATATTTTTGCACCACCAGGGTCATCGCCCCCAGATACTCGTTCATTAACTGGGTCAGCTCTTTGGGATCCAGTCCTTCCGAGATGCTGGTAAATCCACGCACATCGGAAAAAAGCACCGTCAGTTCAGCGTTCTTGCCTTCCATGCTGTAGCGCTCGGGGTCGCGCGCCATTTCATCAACCAGTTCCGGTGGAACATACTGACCAAAAAGTTGCGTTAGCTGGCGCTTGCTATGCGACTCGACAAAGTAGCCCCAGGACATGTTCAAGGCATACAACGCGAGAATGGCCGAAACAAGTGCCGCCAGAGGCATGGCCAATCCGGAAGACCACAGGAAGAAATTGAGCGTAGCCACGGCCAGCAAGGTTCCAAACGCCAGCAACGTGGCGCGCAATGGCGAAAGAACAGGCAACAGGAAAGCCAGCAGCAAGGCACACAAGGCGAGTTGCAAGACATCGGCGCCAAGCACATACGGGGGTTTTTGTTTGATCGAGGCATCCAGCATGCCGGCCACCAGATTGGCGTGAATTTCGACCCCCGGATAGGTACTGCCGACCGGTGTTGCCCGCAGATCCATAAGCCCTGGCGCAGTCGTACCCAGCAATACAATTTTGCCTTTGAGTTGCTCCGGCTTCAGCCGACCGGCCAGCGCATCGGACGCCGAAAGATAACGGAAACTGCCCTGCGCTCCGCGATAGGGAATCAGGCTGGCTACATTTTCGTCAACCGGGATGCGCACTGTTCCGCGCTCGGTTGGCAAATCAAGCCATTCGAGGCCGCTATAGCTGCGACTCGACAGGGCACCCTCTTCCGGGTAGCCGGGGACAAGCTGCGGCTTGCCGAGCAGCACACGCACCATGGCCAGCGAAAGCGATTCGTAGTACTTGCCATCGTGTTCGACCAGCATGGGAACCCGGCGCGAGACGCCATCAAAGTCGACCATCGGGTTGAAGTGGCCGGCATTGCCCGCGCTTTTCTGGAATTCGGGCAGATTGCCGCCAAATCCACTCCATGTTGTAAAGGCAATATTTTTCCCTTTGAACGTGCCGGCAGGAATAACCGGCTCGGGCAGGGCACCGCTGCGGTGCAACTTGTCAGTATTGCCAAAGTAGTAGCCCAGAACAAGCGGCCGGCCACGCAAGGCCTCGGCAAACCGCCGGTCGTAATCCAGTGTGCTACGCAGCCCTTTAAGGGCCGACTGGAAGGCCGCATCGCCTTTGAGTTCACCCCCGGCAATGGCTTCCAGTGAGAGCAGACCGGAACTGCCGTCGGCTTCGGCAAACACCACGTCAAAACCAAGAATGGCGATCCCGTAGCTGTCAAACAGGCGAGTAATCAGTGACGCCAGCTTGTCCCGGCTCCACGGCCAGCGACCGACTTCAGCCAGACTCTTCTCGTCGATATCGAGAATGACGATGCGCTCATCGATGCCATTTTTCGTCGTCAGACGAAGGCGCGCGTCATAGACAAAGGCATCAAGCGTATTGAGCAGGGGGATCTGGTAAATCCTGGCCGAATGGCCAAGGAAGATCAGGCTCAGCATCAGGCCGAGCACGATCAGAATGAGATTTTTCTTCAACTGGCTACCTGCTCTGGCGATCCGTTGAGCATCAGGTCTTCAGGAAAAACTCCATCTTGATACCGGCAATCTCAATCACATCATGGTCCCCCAGTTGACGTGCCTGAGCATCAATCGCCTGCCCATTCACCACAGGGAACTGGGCGCCTTCAACGTGCGTGATGAAATAGCCGTGCGGACGCCGGGCGATCACCGCCACTTGCACGCCCGGTTTGCCCAAGGTAGTGAGCGTCTTGGTCAGATCGAGTTCACGACCGGCATTGGCTCCACTCAGAATCTGGATCGCTCCACTGGCCGTCGCTGCAGGAGCCGCTGCCGGGGCGGCGGCCTGTGCCGCAAGACCAGCTTGGGTATCACCAAACGATTTCTTGACTTCGGCTGCGGCGGCGGGCACCTCAGCTGCAGCCGGTGCAGGCTTCAAGGCGCCCGGCCGCAAGACCATGGTTTTTTCGAAGTCTGCCGCTTCAGCCTGCTGCACTTGCTCGGCGAGATACTTGAGTTTGTACTTGCCCAACTCGATGACGTCGTTGTTTTTCAGGAAGTGTTTCTTGGCCGGCTGGCTATTAACCAGCGTTCCGTTGGTACTGTTCAAATCTTCCAGAAAGGAATCATTGAGGATCGTGACCACCGCCGCATGCTCGCCACTGATCGCCAGATTGTCGATCTGAATATCATTGCTTGCCTTGCGACCAATGGTCATGCGCTCCTTGGTCAGTGGAATTTCTTTGAGAACCAGACCATCCATGCTCAATATCAGCTTAGCCATCGTTTTTCCTTATCTAAACCATGCCAAAAATTTGGACCACCCGCCCCGGGCAACCGGGAATTCGCGCAGTACCTTGACCAGAATTACTGAAACGTTATCACGTCCGCCGTTATCGTTGGCCATTTGAATGAGCTGTGTTGCCGCCAACTCCAGATTGGCCGCAAGCATCTGCAGGGTCATCTGAATTTCCTCATCCTCAACCATATCGTTCAGGCCGTCTGAACACAGGAGATAAATATCGCCCGTTTGTACCGGATAGTCGTGTATCTCGGTTTCAACCTGGGGATCAACGCCGAGGGCGCGTGTCACCAGATTCTTGTTCTGCGAAAAGCGCGCCTCCTCGGCCGAAATCATGCCGCTGTCGATCTGTTCCTGCAGCAACGAATGGTCGCGCGTAATGGCGCAGAACTCATCCCCGCGCAAACGGTAAAGACGCGAATCACCGATGTGTGCAACCGTCACTTGATTATCGTAAAACAGCGCCATTACCAGTGTCGTACCCATACCGGCGTACTGTGGCTGACTTTCTGCCGCGTGATAGATGGACGAGTTGGTCAGCGCTACCTTGTCCAGAATGCACTGATGGGCATGCAGTTGGCCGCTCGTGCGATCAACGGCATAGGGGGGCTTGGCGACAAAAGCCGCTTCCAGTTCCGTTGACAGCAGCATGGTCGCCATGCCGCTGGCTACTTCGCCGGCGTTATAGCCGCCCATGCCATCCGCCAGAATCACAAAGCCCTGATTCGGATTGGCGAATACCGCATCTTCGTTGTGCCCGCGAAGCATCCCCGGATCAGTCCGGACAACGATTTCGAGCGTAGCACTTAGCGAGGTGGCCACATTATCTCCCTATAGCTGGATATCAACATCCGGGCGCTGCGCTGGCGCCTGATTCAGGCAGGCCCGCAAATCCCGCGCCATCTCGTCGCCCGTCTGGTAACGCTGGGCCATATCCTTGCTCAGCGCACGTTCAATAACAGCCGCCAAACCATCCGGTACGTGCGGATTGACGTTGCGAATATCCGGCTGCGCGTCATTGGCAATCTTGAACATCAGTTGTGCCATGGAGTCGCCGACAAAGGGCAGTTGACCGCAGCTCATCTGGTACAGCGTCACCCCGAGCGAGAAAATATCCGAACGCCCGTCGATCTTTTTGCCCGACAACTGTTCTGGCGACATATAACTCGGCGTACCGAGCACCATGCCGGTCTTGGTTCTGGACGAATCCGTAATGCGCGCAATTCCGAAATCCGTCACCTTGACCTGATCCGACTCCGGTTCATACATCACGTTGGCCGGCTTCACGTCGCGGTGCACCACATTGTTGGCATGGGCATAGGCCAGCGCATCAGCCACCCGGGCGACGATGCTCACCACCTGCGGCAATGGCAAGAGGTGATCGGGTTTGGTAAACGGCACCAGGTCTTTGCCCTTGAGGAACTCCATGGCGATGTAGGCCAGATCGTGCTCTTCGCCGGCATCGTACATGGTGACGATGTTCTGGTGATTGAGCCGGCCGGCGGTTTCCGCCTCGCGGAAGAAGCGTTCCTTGACGTCAGCCAGTTCGTCTTCCTCGAACTCCTGTGACAAGGCCATGGTCTTGATCGCCACCACGCGGTTGATCTTTGGATCACGGCCAAGATAAACCACACCCATGGCACCTTTGCCCAACTCTTTCTCGATCTGGTAACGCCCGAGCATGGGTTTTTCAACCTGCCCGTCGGACAGCATGCTGGCATTTGTCCGCCCGCCTGACCCTCCCAGCATCACGGTTTCCGACATGGCTTTGGCGCGGCTCAGGCGCTGTTCGAGATCGCGGAATTTCGGATTGAAATCCGCCATGTAACGGAAAGCCGCTTCAGCCTTGTTGAACTGGCGCTTGCGTTCAAAATCCAGCGCCAGATTGTAGATGTTTTCCATCAAGGCATTGTCAAGCGGGCACTTGCGGAATTTGTCGAAAGCCATGTCAAGCTGACCCTGCCCCTGAAAGGCCAGACCCAGCATGCGATTCGATTCAGCCGAATCGGCCTCCGATTTCTCCTTGCCGCGCTCGGTCATCAAGAAGTGCTTGGTGGTCAGCAGGAGATGCCCAACCACCAGCAGCGCCGCCGAGGACATTAACTGAATCCACACGGCACTGCCGACCATCAGACCAAAGTGCGTGCCAATCAACGTGGCCAGAATAAGCGCCGTGCTGATGGCTCCGACGCCGGCCGACAAGCGTGGCAGCAAGACGATCAAATACGCTGCAACCAGCAGAAAAGCAGCGATCGAAGCCAGCACGCCCCACTCCGGGGTGACAAAGAAATGCTCCTGCAAAATGCTCGAAACGGCATGCGCCAGCGTCAGCACCGGCGCCATCGCCGGCGAAACCGGCGTCACCTGGGAAGCCCCGACGCCCGCGGCGGTCGCGCCAATGAGAACGATCTTGTCCTGATACTTGCCGGCAGGGATTTTTCCGCTCAGTACGTCATAGAAGGAATCCACCTGAAAGGCCGGCTTGCCGTCCTTGTCTTTGTAGAAAAACGTGTTCATCTGGGTTTCCGCATCGGTCGGAATGCGCAGATTACCCAGCCGAACTTCCTGGCCAAGCGCAACGCGCACATCGGCCGGGCCAAGATTAAGGCTCCTGGCGGCAATCATCAATGACAGCGAGGGGTAATACTGATCGTAGTGGCGCAGCACCAGCGGCTCGGCGCGAATGGCGCCATCCACGTCGGCATTGGCGTTGAGATGGCCGATGGCCGCCGCCTTGCTGCCCAGACTTTCAATAGGCACCTGCACCGACAGCGTTGGCCAGACATCGCCATCCTTGTCAGCCACCTGCGGCAGGCTGCTTTTTGTAATGAATTCCGGCAGCGCCTTGTCCGGCCGACCGCGCGGTTCGCCCAGCACAAATAACATGGGCAACAGGACATTGCCCGCCCGCCCCATGCTGTCCGCCAGAATACGATCCGTGTTCAGCGCCAGTTCGGCCTCTTTCAGCACCGTACCCATCTGTTCGAACTCAGGCGTTGCCGCCGCCGCTTGTGGTGCTTGTTTGTAAAGATCGAGAAGTTTTGTAACGTAGGTGTAGCCGGGATCAATCTGCGGCTCGAAAAAGAAAACCGTATTGGCCACCACTTTGGCCTTGCCACCCGCCAGTTGATCGGTCATTTTGGCCAGGCGATCACGCGGCCATGGCCAGCGCCCGAGATTGGCAATCGAGGCATCATCAATGGCGATGATCGCCACGCGATCCAAGGGCGTCCGGCTGGAGGCCTGAACGCCGAGATCATAGGCCTTGCGCTCCAGACTGCGGATCAAATCACTGCCGGCGGCAACGAGCATCACGGCACTGACCACCAGGCCGAGGAACCAATCCGTCTTCCAGAATCCAGTCTTGCGCATTTTTACCCCCGCTGCCGACCCTGTTATCTGCTCACCGCCACCTTGAGGAAAAAATTTTTAAGGAGAAACAGTGGCCTATTGCGCATTCTCACAGTTCTGCACGAGATTCGTCAATCGTTCAATGAGGTAAAAGCTAGCCGCCATAAGGCAATTCCACGCCTAAACCACGCTCACGGGCCAAAGCCTCAAGCCGTACAGCCAGGGAAATATCCTGAATGGCCATGCCTTGCGACTCGAACAGGGTAATTTCATCCGGCGTACTGCGCCCGGGATGACGCCCGATAATGACATCACCCAGCTCGACCAACTGGCGCTCGGAGAGGCGGCCTTTCTCAAGCGCCGGCAGCAGATCGCCAGCCTCTTTGAGCGCCGTTTCAATACTGTCAACAACGATGATACGGCTGGCCTTCAGCACATCCTCACCCACCTCGCGCCGGATCAGCGAGTTGGAACCGGCCGCATTGATGTGCGTGCCGGGCGAGAGCCAGGCCGCTTCAAAAAGTGGTGTCGCTGCCGTGGTCACGGTGCTGACGATATCGCTGCCGCGCACGGTTTCTTCCGCTGTCGCCGCAGGCACCACCTCAATATTCAGGCGCCCGGACATTTTTGTACAGAACGCCGACAAGCGCTCGGCATTGCGCGAAAACACCTTGACCCGACGCAGCGGACGCACAGCAGCAATCGCCTCGAGGTGTCCTTCGGATTGCCATCCCGAGCCGAACAGCCCGAGAATTTCGGAATCCGGCCGCGCCAGCCAGCGGGTTGCCACACCGGACGCCGCCCCGGTACGCATCATGCCGAGCAAATCCGCCTCCAGCACAACCCGCAAAGCACCCGTTGAGGCACTAAATACATGAACCAGAAAGCGCACGCCTGACCGGTTGCTCGTGTACGCCTTGTAGCCGATGGCATCGCGCCCCGACAACGCACCCTGCAGAATATGCAGCGCCGTTTGCGGCAAACGTGTACGCTGGCGCGGCACATCGACGGCCTTCCCTAAGGAGAGATCCCGATGCGCTTCCTCAACCGCTTCGATCGCTAGAGGCATACTCAGCAACTGACGAACATCCGATTCATTCAAAAACAAGGCCATACAAGCTCCTCAAGCGCCTCTGGTGCGCAGGTTCATTCAAGTAGTGACGGGAATTCTACCGGCAATTCAGCATTACTTTGCAGCTTCCTATCCCCGGTGTTAGTTTTGACGCTACCATAATGCTTTCGCGTTGCACGCCTTACTCCGCACACTCAGGATCTGCCATGTCAAGAAAAACGCTGATCACTGCCCTGCTGCTTTCGACCATCCTGCTCCCCGTTAGCGCTCTGGGCGCGAGTTGGGTTGGCATCGGCAGCAAGGATAAAGCGCGCATCGAAATCGACAACGGCAGCATCCACATCACCAGTGATAAAAAATTGCGACTCTGGCATCGCGAAGTTTACGCCAAGCCAAAGATTCCCGATTCCGGCGCGTTCTCCTACACCCGGCTGACCACGCTGAGCGAATTTCAATGCGACAAACAGTTATCCGCACCGATTCAACGCATCTACACCGCCGCCGATGGCAGCGAGTTGAAGTCTGAAAGTTTTGATAATCGCGAACCCAAGCCGATCACGCCTGATTCCGCTCTCGAAACCGTGTTTGCCTACGCCTGCAAGCACCAGAACAAGCCGGTTGTTGCGATGCCACCGCCGCCACCGCCGCCCCCTGTCGTTGAGCTACCAAAAAAATCAAAGAGCGGCAAGAAGGAAGAACCTCCGCCACCACCCCCACCGCCGCCGCCGCCACCCCCTTGGAGTTACAAGGGCAATAACGGGCCGGACAAATGGGGCAGTCTCAGCTATGACTACGCTGCATGCATCCTGGGGCAGCGACAGTCGCCCATCGACATCCGCAACACGGTACGCGCTGACCTGCCACCGATCAAGTTTGCCTATAAGCCGGCGACCCTGTCGATCATCGACGACGGGCACGGCATCCGTGTTAACACGCCGAATGGCGGCAGCATCACCGTCGATGGCGTCGCCTACGAGCTGCAGTATTTGCGTTTTCACAAGCCCAGTGAAATGAAGATCAACGGCAAGAGCGCCGAGATGGATGTCCAACTCGTCCATCAATCCAAAGCCGGTCAGACCGCCATCCTTGCCCTGATGATTGAAGCTGACAAGGCCAAGAAGGGCAAGGAGCAGGAAGTCATTCGCACGGTGTGGAACGAACTACCGCTTGAACAGAACAAGCTGACCTCCCGCCCCGAGGTAAAAATCGATCCGACCCTGCTCTTTCCGGCGAAGATGAGTTATTTTACTTTTAGCG
The DNA here is from genome assembly GCA_031403915.1 of Betaproteobacteria bacterium. Lineage (GTDB taxonomy): Bacteria > Pseudomonadota > Gammaproteobacteria > Burkholderiales > Rhodocyclaceae > Propionivibrio. The sequence goes on along the minus strand of JANNGP010000044.1, from coordinate 12,381 downwards.
GCTCTCTCACCACGCCGCCGTGCACCGAGGGCGTGCTGTGGCTTGTGCTCAAAGCACCCGTTCTGGCTTCGAAAGAACAGATTGCCGGCTTTGGAACAATCTACAGGGGCAATGTGCGGCCGGTACAGGCGGTAAATGACCGGGTGATCAAGGCCTCACGCTAATCAAATATCGAGACTGCCATGTCAAACACTGACTCAGAACAAAGCACGGACATTTCAGGCCATTGGACGAGGACGGAGAATGACTCATCGATCCTCTACGCCTGTACCGACTGTGCGATGCTGGGCGATTCCTCTCGGGACGAAGCCGCTCAGGATCTCATCCGCTGTATCGCACGTATCGAGCGTGCCATTTCATCCTGCGACGGCCGGGTAATCAAGGTCGATGGCGCAGAAATGGCCGCTCTTTTTGGCACCCCCGATGCGGCGCTGAAGGCCGCGTTAATCATTCAGGAGGACTTAAGAGATCTCCCGCGCGTATCCGGTGTGGAGAGATCGGCGCGGATTGGTGTGTCGCACGGTCCGGTCAGCAAGGATGAGGAAGAAAGTTTTACGGGCGAGGTCGCTGATCTGGCGACCCGTCTGGCCCGGATGTCCGAGCCCGGCCAGATTGCATTGTGTATTCGCACACAGGCCGGGCTTTCCCCCGGCATGGTTGATCAGTACGAAAACTACACCCTGAGTTACCAGATCCCTTCTCTCGTGCAAACCGAGCCGGAAGATTCCGGCGCGGAGGTCAAAAAACAGGTCAGTTTGTTTCTCATGCATGCCGGCAGAATCTACCGGCTGGACGAAGATTCCGACTCGATCAATATTGGTCGACACGAGGATAACGACGTCGTAATAAACAACAGCCTTATCTCACGCCATCATGCACAGATCAAGCGCCACGGGGACAGATTTGTGTTGATTGACAAGAGCACCAACGGCTGTTTCGTAAGTTACAACAACCAGCCGGCTTTTCTTGTCCGGCACGACATATTCAACTTGAACGGCAAAGGGGTCATTATGTTTGTGGCACCGACAACACCGCCGCACACAGACTTTGCGGAATTTGAAATCACATAGCTCACGCGCTCTGCGATCCTGACGTCCGTTTTTTGGAAGCAGGCCTGCGGGCCAATAATTACGCCATCCTTCGAGCACACTGCCGCAAGATCGCCTATCCACGCGCCCTGAGCGATGCCCTGCATCGTGAAGAAGCGCCCTTGGGGCGCGGCTTCCAGACCGCTTCGTATTCAACCTGATTTCAAGCTACATTTTCAGAGTTTCCGGATTATCGGGTGGACGGAGCCTGATTTCAGATTAGAACTTGCCTGAATCAAAAGCCTGCTCCGGTGTGGGCAGCTCTACTTCAGGGTGTGTTATCTGGATTTCCACTTTTCATGCTGCGGCGCGGTATGCCAATGCGCATTTGGTGCAAGCGCGACTAACTCGCTTGTCTCAGATCGACCCAAAGGCGACCTCCAGTCTTATCAATAGCTGACTGTCACCGTACAAATCCTTCGCTCAATGGCTATGCAGGTGATGACTGTCCGGAAAGTGTGGGTGCTTGTGGGTTAGCGTTTTGTGCCAGTGCTGATGGCTATGCTCTGTTTCCGAGGAAACAAGTACATCATGCCGGTGCTGATGGTGTTCGTCATGGGTGTGTTCATGAGTATGCCCAATTTCTGCGTGGGCATGGATATGTTCATGCTGCTCCGTCAGATGTAGCCACGTCCCGAATGCCATTAAACCCCCTGCAATGAGCAACGGCAAAGTGATGACCTCGCCCATAAGCAAAGAGAGTAGTGCACCGAAAAATGGCGCGATGGAGAAGTAAGCGCCTGTACGTGCTGTCCCCAGATGGCGCAAACCAATGACGAACAGAGCCAAGCTCACACCATAGGCAAGTAACCCGACTACCAACGCCCCCACCACGATCGACAGTGCTGGCATGGAGGCACCCAAAGCGATGGCCAAAAGTAAATTTACAACACCAGACGTTAGACCCTTTACTGAGGCAATCCAAGAGGCATCCGTTAGCGATACCTTGCGGGTTAAGTTGTTGTCGATGCCCCAGGCGAAGCAGGCACCAAGAACAGCCACTGTCGGCCACCATCCAACAAAGTGTGCTTCACCCGGCCAACTAAGGATGACAGCGCCAACCAAAATGACAGCCATGCCGAGAGCAATACGTCGGTCAAAGTTCTCCTTGAAAGCGAACCATGCCAGCAGTGCCGTAAAAACACCTTCAGCATTCAGTAAGAGTGAGGCTCCAGATGCAGGCATGCCCGTCAGACCGAGCATCAACAGCACTGGTGCAACGATGCCACCCGCCAAGACAGCTCCAGAAAACCAAAAAACTTCGTTCCGGGGCAAGCTTACAGCAGGTGCATGAGTCAGAAATCGGTACAGCGTGAGGCCAAGTCCAGAACCGAAATACAGCAAACCTGCCAATAACCACGGATTGACAGCATCAAGCAACCATTTTGCTAACGGTGTTCCTGCACCAAACAATAACGCCGCTCCGAGTGCAGCAGCCACACCTGGGCGACGGAGACCGTCTTTCCAATTCATAGGTTCAAGCTCAAGTCTTGGAGACGTTTCAGGATAAGAGATGAATGAGGGAAAGCACTATGACCAAATGACAGCCAGAATAGATCAACGGGGGAGAACGGCCGCTTTCGGCAAGCTTCATGACCGGCCGGTTGTGGCCGATCTGCGCCGTTTCATGATTATGCCTTCATGCTACCGCAACGCACAACATCAGTTCAATCATGGATTACGAACTTTTCTAAGTAACACGGCGTCCACCCAATAATCCGGAGTCTACAAATGTAAACCGGTCAGAAATGGCTGGTAGTGTCGCGAGCTAAGTAGCTTCGACAATCTGAACATTGAATCCCACCTTTAGCCAGTTCCTGATAGCACCAAAGATGGCAGCCAGATTATCCATGCTTGGGTTGCCTTTTGACGACAGCATGCGATGCAAACTCTTGCTTGGCTTGTGGGTTATCTCGGCAAGGTTCTCGAAGCCAACCGTTGCGTTAACGAGGTCGCGCAGAATGAGACGAGCAGCATCCGGCTCGCCACTGAGGAACAGGGTAGCCGCTTCATCGAGTAGTGCTTTGGCAAAATCAGGGTCGCGTGCAACACACTCGACTACTGTTTGTTTGAAGTTACGGGTAAGCGTCATGCTTTCTTTCCTTACCTAGCAGTGGCGAGAGCCTTCTTCCTCGCCTTGTATTCCTCGTGCAGCGCAACCGCTTGGTCGATGGCTTTTTGCTGCCCTTTCTTAGAGCTGCCACCGAACAAAATAATCAGTGCTTCGCCATCTTTGGCCAGGCAGATGCGAAAACCCGGCCCCCAGTCGATCTTGTATTCGCCAATACCTCTGAATCATTCGACGTTCGAGGTATTGCCCAGTTCAAGCCGTGCTTTGGCTACCGTGATTTTCGCAGCGGCCTGTGCATCCAAATCATCAAACCACGTTTGATATGGGTTGCTTCCATCGAACCGAATGTATTCCTCAAGCTTGATTTTCATGGCCAAAGGTAACGTAAGTGTTACTTATTGTCAAATTGATTCATGGCGATTGCGTGCTTTTACTCCATTTTTTCGACTAGCTTTCTAGCAAACCTTCAAAGACTAAAAACGAATGCCACCCCCGGAACCCGGGCGTGGCATTTTGTGGGGCTAATCGTTACAGCAACCTTCACCCTATAACCGAAGGCGACCGTTTTACGTTTACTACCGACCGACCTTCCCGCTTAAAGCAGCTTTTTGAGCGTGTTGGCCAGTTCAGACGGATTGCGCGTCACAATAAAACCACACTCTTCCATGATCGCCAGCTTGGCATCGGCCGTATCGGCACCGCCCGAGATCAACGCGCCGGCGTGACCCATGCGCTTGCCGGCCGGCGCGGTAACCCCGGCGATGAAGCCGACCACCGGTTTCTTCATGTGCGTCTTGCACCATACCGCCGCATCGGCTTCGTCGGGGCCGCCGATTTCGCCGATCATGATGACTGCATCGGTCTCCGGGTCGTTATTGAACAACTCCATGACATCCCTGTGCTTGAGGCCGTTGATCGGGTCACCGCCGATTCCGACGGCGGAGGATTGCCCCAGTCCGATATCCGTCAGTTGGGCGACTGATTCATAGGTCAGTGTGCCGGAGCGTGAAACCACGCCGATCCGGCCTTTGCGGTGGATGTGGCCGGGCATGATGCCAATTTTTATTTCGTCCGGCGTAATCAGCCCCGGGCAGTTCGGGCCAAGCAGCAGGGTTTCTTTCCCTCCGGCCGCTACTTTTTTCTTCATGCGACTACGCAGTTCAAGCATATCGCGCACCGGGATGCCTTCGGTAATGCAGATGGCCAGATCGAGGTCGGCTTCAACCGCTTCCCAGATCGCGGCAGCCGCACCGGGAGGTGGAACGTAGATGACGGAAACGGTCGCGCCGGTTTGTGCGGCGGCTTCTTTCACCGTGCCAAAAATCGGGATGCCGAAAATCGACTCGCCGGCTTTTTTGGGGTTCACTCCCGCGACAAAGCAGTTCTTGCCGTTGGCGTATTCCTGGCACTTCTCGGTGTGGAACTGGCCGGTTTTTCCGGTAATTCCCTGCGTGATGACCTTGGTATTCTTGTTGATCAGAATCGACATGTCTGGTAGCTCCCTTACTGGACCGCAGCAACAATCTTGGTGGCGGCTTCCGCCATGGTGTCGGCCGAGATGATCGGCAGACCGGAGTCTTTGAGCAACTGTTTGCCCAGCGCCTCGTTGGTCCCCTTCATGCGCACGACCAGCGGCACCGTCAAGTGCGTTTCACGCACGGCGGTAATCACGCCATTGGCAATGGTGTCGCACTTCATGATGCCGCCAAAGATGTTAACCAGAATGCCTTTGACACTGCTGTTCTTGATCATGATCTTGAAGGCTTCAGTCACTTTTTCGGCCGTGGCGCCCCCGCCGACGTCGAGGAAGTTGGCCGGTTGGCCACCGAAGAGCTTGATCACGTCCATCGTCGCCATGGCAAGGCCGGCACCGTTGACCAAACAGCCGATATTGCCGTCGAGCGAAATGTAGGCGAGCCCGAATTTGGAAGCTTCGATTTCGTTCGGATCTTCTTCGTCCAGATCACGGTATTCCATGATCTCCGGGAGACGGTACAGCGCGTTGTCGTCAAAGTTGAACTTGGCATCAAGCGCCTTGATATCGCCGTTGCCTTCCAGAATCAGCGGATTGATCTCGGCCAGCGAGGCATCGGTTTCCATGTAACAGGTGTAAAGCCCCTTGAGCGCGGCTACCGCCTTGGCCACAGAGGCTGCGGGGACGCCAATGCCGGTGGCCAGTTCAGACGCCTGGGCATCGGTCAAACCATCGGCCGGATCGACAAAAACGGTGAGGATTTTTTCCGGGGTGCTGTGCGCCACTTCCTCGATGTCCATGCCGCCTTCGGAGGAAGCCATCACGGCGACCTTTTGCGTGCGCCGGTCAGTCAGTGCCGCAACGTAATATTCTTTCTTGATGTCGGCGCCTTCCTCGATCAGCAGGCGGCGTACTTTCTGGCCTTCCGAGCCGGTCTGATGGGTAATCAGTTGCATGCCGAGAATCTGGCTGGCGTACTGGCGAACCTCATCCAGCGATTTGGCCACCTTGACACCACCACCTTTGCCACGCCCGCCCGCATGAATTTGGGCTTTGACCACCCAGACTTTGCCACCCAGCGTTTCAGCCGCCTTGACCGCCGCATCGACAGACTCGCAAAAAATCCCGCGCGGAACAAGCACGCCAAACTTTTTGAGAAGCTCTTTTCCTTGATATTCGTGAATTTTCATGCGCCACCCTTGCTTGAATTAGACCAACAGGCATCCGACAGGCGTCCCTGCCGTACTGACCCGGTTTTTTGCTTGCGATACCAGCGCGGGCAATAGCGCTGAACCGCTTCCCAATGCGAAATCAATGCGTGACAACGATCGAACTGACACGGCATGTGCGCGCTGTCATCATTATCCATTACTTCACTGGCAAACGTCATACTGCGGGAAAGCACATCGAACAAAATCATTCTCTCCCGAAGTCCTTACGAAGGGCTTACAAATAACAAACTATCCATAAGCTCATGGTTATCTAGAAATTTTCCCAAAAATAGAAAACTTTCAATCTTCGCCGGACTGAAACCCAGTATAAACGCCATTATGCAGAGCATTGCCCCAGAGGCCTAATATTCATGCGCCTTCCAGACTATCGTGAAAACCAGCCTGTGCGCGGCGCAATTCTTCTTCATTTGCTGATGGCGACTCATTGAAGGGCGGCCGGCCGACTCTCAAAGTAGAATGAGGGCTGATCATCCTGCATTAATCCCTGCCCATGAAAAACCAGCCGATCCACTACGCCATCCGCCCGCTCAACCCGGCAGCACACCGCTTCGAAGTCACCTGCACGGTCGCTTCACCCGATCCGACCGGCCAGCGATTCAGCCTGCCCGCGTGGATCCCCGGCAGCTACCTGATTCGCGACTTCGCCCGGCATATTGTTGCCATCCGTGCCGAAGCCTCTGGCCAACCGGTGCCCCTCACCAAGATCGACAAGCACACCTGGCAAGCGCCTCCGCTCAAGCAGGCGACTGCGCTCACTGTGACTTGCGAAATCCATGCCTGGGATTTGTCGGTGCGCGGCGCGCATCTGGATGCAACGCACGGCTTCTTCAACGGCACCAGTGTATTTCTGCGCGTGGCCGGGCAGGAGGATTCCCCTTGCCTTGTTGATATTCAACCGCCCGCAGGCAAAGCCTTTGCTGACTGGCACATAGCCACGACCCTTGAACCGGCGCGTCGTGAAAAAGGCTGCGCCAAACGCCACGGTTTTGGCCTCTACCGGGCCGCCAACTACGACGAGTTGATCGACCACCCGGTCGAGATGGGCAACTTCACCCTTGCCCGTTTTACCGCCTGCGGCGTACCACATGATGTTGCCATCACCGGCCGTCACGACTGTGACACGGAACGCCTATGCGCCGATCTTCAGAAAATCTGCGAGTGGCATATCCGCTTCTTCGGCGAACCGGCACCGATGCCGCGCTACGTTTTTCTCGTTACTGCCATCGGCGAAGGCTACGGCGGGCTTGAGCATCGCACCTCGACGGCCTTGCTCTGCTCGCGCAACGACCTGCCTTATCCGGGCATGCCAAGCATGACGGAGGGCTACCGGACTTTTCTCGGCCTGTGCAGCCATGAATATTTCCACACCTGGAACATCAAGCGCATCAAGCCGGCAGCCTTCACCCCCTACGATCTCACCCGTGAAAACTACACGACGCTGCTCTGGGCGTTTGAAGGCATCACCTCGTACTACGACGATCTGGCGCTCCTGCGCTGCGGTGTGATCGAGTTGAAAGACTGGCTGGAACTGACCGCCAAGACCATCAGCAACGTCCAGCGCACGCCCGGCCGCCTGCGCCAATCACTCGCCGAATCGAGCTTCGATGCCTGGAGCAAGTTCTACCGGCCGGACGAGAACACCCCCAATGCCGTGGTCAGCTATTACGCCAAAGGCGCACTGGTCGCGCTGGCACTTGATCTCACGCTGCGCAGCCGGAGCAAGATTTCGCTTGATGATGTGATGCGCGTGCTGTGGGAGCGCTTTGGCAAAACCGGTACAGGGGTTGGTGAAGATGACATTCAACAGGTCGCCGAAGAACTGTCCGGGCTCAATCTCAAACGCTTTTTCGCGGACGCCGTGCACAGCACTGGCGAACTTCCCCTCAAAAAACTGCTCGCTCGCTTTGGTATTACGCTCGACTGGGAGGGTGCCAAAATCCCTTCGCTAGGCGTCAAGACAAGTCACGACGGCAGCGACGTAAAACTGATTCACGTTTTCGAGGGCAGTGCGGCACAGACGGCCGGACTGGCCTCGGACGACGTACTTGCCGCCATCGACGGCCTGCGCGTCACGCCGGCCTCGCTGGAGATACTGCTCTCACGCCGGCAGGCAGGTGAAACCATCGCGCTGCACGCTTTCCGCCGCGACGAATTGATGACGTTTAAACTCACGTTAGACCTACCGCCTGAGGACACTGCCAAACTGATTGTTCAACACGGCAGCAACCAACTGCGCAAAGCCTGGTTGAATATCAGCTGAAGGACAGCCTCCTTACGCATATGCCAGAATAGTCGCATGCAAAACATCAATCGCATCATCATCCAGCGCCTTATTCTGGCGTGGCTTATTGCTTCACTGCTGACGGGTGCCGGCATTTATCTGCTCGAAACCAAGCGCATTGACAATGCCTTGATCGCCCTTGCGTCTACCGAAGCCGCGCGCTTCTCTCCCGACGGCATCGATACAAAAAACCTGACACCTCCCGAACTGGAATCCTTTCGTCAGCAGGCTCTGGCCTTCGTACGCAAGAACAGTGTGGTCATGACAGCCTACGATCACCAGGATCAGAAAATATTTGATACGACCAACCCGGCATTCGAGCAATTACGCAGCCAGCTAACCGAACGCATGCAGCGCTTTCCCCATGATGGCGAGGATCACTTCAAGACGCTAAACATTGACGGCCGCACACTGGTACAAACCCGGACCGCGCTTAGAAGCCCGTCAGGGCATAACGCCGGCTACATTGAAACAGTATTCGTCGTCCCCCCGGAGAGTCTGGCGCGCCTGCGCGAAGACCTGATGCGACTGCTGCTCATTGCGCAACTGTGCGTTTTATGCATGGCGATGTTGCTCTACCCGGCACTCATTTCCCTCAATCGGCGAGTGATCCGTTTCTCCGACAAAGTCATCAAAGGCAACCTGGAAATCGTCACCGTACTGGGCGCCGCCATTGCCGAACGCGACTCTGATACCGGCGACCACAATTACCGTGTCACCCTCTACGCCATTCGTCTGGCCGAGGCTGTAGGCATTGCAGCCATCGACATGCGAGCGCTCATTCTTGGCGCATTTCTGCATGACGTCGGAAAAATCGGCATCAGAGACAGTATTCTGCTCAAACCTGCCGCGCTGAACGACGACGAACTCGCCATCATGCGCACTCACGTACTACTCGGCGTTGGCATTATTAAAACGTCCGACTGGTTACAGGCGGCACGTGATGTAATCGAGTGTCATCACGAAAAGTACGATGGCAGCGGTTATATGAAAGGTCTGCGCGGCGAAGACATCCCTCTGGTGGCACGTATTTTTGCGATTGTAGACGTTTTCGATGCACTGACTTCAAAGCGCCCCTACAAGGAGGCCTGGCCTGTTGAAGACGCGCTGGCCAGTCTGTCCCAAGATGCCGGCAGCCGCTTCGATCCGCAACTGGTTGCCGTGTTCCAGAACATTGCCGCCGATCTTTACCGACAATTCGGACAGGCTGACGAGGCCGAGTTGAATGCCTGCCTGCGCGAACTGGTCAAGCTTCATTACCTGCAACTGATCACCCAAATCGAAGATTAGGCTCGAAGACATCCTGTTCTAAATTAAGTTCAAGCACATCACATTCGGTTACAGAAGGTGCGCAAAGCCGCAACAGACGCCATTCTGGCTCTCAGTTACGATGCGTCTCGTTCCCGTTGAGTCTTATCGACCACCGGGGACTTTCGCGAGACCAAAAGTCTTTGTAACGTTACCTACAGAAAGTGATACTGATGAACCAACACGCTGCCACTGCCCAATTCAACTCTTCCAGCCCTGCCAGACTGGTCAAGGGGAATCGCGTGATCGCATCCCTGCAATTGCTGCTGGTCTGGATTTTTGCCGCGACCGGAGAACAAGCTGGCGTAATCGTTGCCGTCGCTTTGCTGACGTTTGTGTGGCCCTATTTTGTGTTCGCCTGGCGTTTTCCGGCGGCATTCAAACCCACATCACCTGCCTCTTATCGCGGCTCGTTCCAAAGCATTCTGAAACCTGTTCTGCGCCCATCTTACGGCATGCGCTGAACACGTTGATGGCCGCTCTGAGCATGACATCTGCGACAAATCACCGCTTTGCTGCCGGCCACCGGAACACCGACCTGCGCTGCAGGCGGGGAAAGCAATTCACGATTGACCTCTAGGAGAATCACAGCTTCTTGCACTATTGCTTTTCTCCGTGCACTCCGTGATCTCCGTGGTAAACATTTACTCAAACCGGGTTATCGATATCAACGAATTCACACGCCAACCCGAACTTCTCCGTTAAATGGGCTGCCAGCGCCTGTACGCCATAACGCTCGGTAGCATGGTGTCCGGCGGCAATGAAGGCCACGCCGGTCTCTCTCGCCAGATGCACATTCTGCTCGGAAATCTCCCCCGAAATGTAGGCATCAACCCCTTGCGCAATGGCCTGTTCAAAAATGCCTTGCGCACCGCCCGAACACCACGCCACGCGATTCACCTGCCGTGCCGGATCACCTATCACCTGCGGCGCGCGATGCAATTCGTCGGCCAGTACCTGTGTTAATTCTGCGAGGCTGAGCGGTGTTGAGGTGCGGCCATACCAACCGATATCCTGCTCACCAAAACGCCCGTCGACAACCCAACCCAGCCGTTTGGCAAGTTGCGCGTTGTTGCCCAGTTCCGCGTGTCCATCCAGCGGCAGGTGGTAACCGATCAGGTTGATGTCGTGTTTCAACAGCGCCTGCAGCCTTGCCTTGCGGAAGCCCGTGACACGCCCGTCTTCGCCGCGCCAGAACCAGCCGTGATGCACAAGAATCGCATCCGCGCCGCGCGCAATCGCCGCATCAAGCAGCGCCTGGCAGGCGGTCACCCCGACGACGATACGTTGCACGTCGGCACGTCCTTCCACTTGCAGCCCGTTTGGGCAATAATCCCTAAAGCGCGCCGATTCAAGCAACTCGTCGAGGTAGCGTGCCAACTCTTCACGTTTCATTCGTTTCTTCCTTTAGGTTCCGGTTATCTATGCGCAGACTCTGGTTGATTTTTGCACAAACTGTCACGGTTAGTCTTGCCGTTCTTTTTGTCATCAGCACGCTTAAACCCGAATGGCTGGGCAAACAAGCCGGCAACAGCATCGTCTCTTTACAGGAATCCTCAACCCCGGGCGAAGGCGTCCCGGCCAGCGGCTCCTACCGCGACGCCGCAAAAAAAGCCCTGCCCTCCGTGGTGCACATTTTTACCTCGCAGAAAATAAGGATGCCGCGCTCGCCGTTGATTGATGACCCGCTGTTCCGTCATTTCTTTGGTGACCGTCCGCAATCTGAAGCACAGCGCACTTCGGGGCTGGGCTCCGGTGTCATTGTCAGCCCGAACGGCTATATTCTCACCAATTTTCATGTTGTCGATGGCGCCGATCAAATCGAAATCGCCCTCAATGACGGGAAAAATCTGAAAGCGCGCCTGGTCGGTGGCGACCCCGAATCCGATCTGGCTGTGCTGCAAATTGATACCGAAGCAGCCAAGACACTCAAACTACCGGCCATTACCCTGGGACAGATGGACAACGTTATCGTCGGCGATGTTGTTCTGGCCATCGGCAATCCTTTTGGTGTAGGCCAGACCGTCACCATGGGCATTGTCTCGGCGCTCGGGCGTTCGCAACTGGGCATCAACACCTTCGAGAATTTCATCCAGACCGATGCCGCCATCAACCCCGGCAACTCGGGTGGCGCGCTGATCGACTCCCGGGGAAATCTGGTGGGCATCAACACGGCGATTTATTCGCGTTCCGGCGGCTCGCTCGGCATCGGTTTTGCCATTCCGATCTCCACCGCCAGGAATGTCATGGAAGAAATCATCCAGACCGGAACCGTAACCCGTGGCTGGATTGGGGTTGAAGCACAGGAGATCACCCAGGAACTTGCCGAGTCTTTTGGACTGCCCGATGCGGAGGGTGCTCTGATCGCCGGCGTGCAACGCGGCAGCCCGGCTGACGTGGGCGGCATCAGGCCGGGCGATATCCTGCTGTTGGTTAATGGAAAAACGGTCAAGGATCCGCAGGTGATGCTGAATCTGATCGCCAGCCAAAAACCCGGCGACGCCATCCCCTTCAAACTGCGTCGTCAGAAAGCCTTGTTCGACACCACTATCCGCATCGGCAAGCGGCCGCCGCCCCGACGCGAGCAGAACTAAAGCCGAGATTAACCACGAAGTTCACGAAGCACACGAAGAAAAGCGACAATCCTAGAAATAACAGTTAACCACAGCGTGCACAGCGAACACGGCGGAAAAACAAGGTATTATTTTAATTGGGCAGTGCTGAAGAATTTGTCATGCTGTGCAGATCACTGATTAGGGAATAGCAGGTTTCCCTTCGTGTGCTTCGTCCCTCTTCAGGGAGGCTGCGCGCTGCCCTTCGTGGTTAGTCACGAATTCCGGGCAAAGCCTGCGCATCAACTTCCGGCTTGCTGACGAAGCGCGCCATGAGCATTCCCAGTTCATAGAGCAGACACAGCGGAATAGCCA
>JANNGP010000043.1:0-12284 GCA_031403915.1 Betaproteobacteria bacterium | reverse complement strand
ATCAACGAGACTGACAGGCTTCGTGTCCGGCAGTTGCGAGAGCGGATCGAGACGCGCCAGACGCAATAGCTGTTCAACGAGGCGCGTGCTGCGGTCGAGCCCTGCCAGGGTCTGATTCAGCGCATGCCTGCGCTGGTCCGGGTCTTCGCTGAGCAGGGCAACCTGGGCTTGAATGCGTACTGCGGCGAGCGGTGTGCGCAACTCATGGGCGGCATCGGCAGTGAAGCGGCGTTCGTTCTCTAGCGAGCCGCTTAGCCGGAACAGCAGGCGGTTGATGGCGGCGAGCAGCGGCTGCACCTCGCGTGGGGTGGCGCCGCTATTGATCGGGGAGAGGTTCTCGGATGAGCGTGTCGAAACGTCCGTGGCCAAATCGTCCAGCGGTTTGAGGCCGCGGCGGATTGAAAAGTAGATGGCCAGCAGCAGCAAGGGAAAGAGCACCAGCAGCGGCTGCACAGTCTTCACCGATATTTCCAGCGCTTCCTTGTTGCGCTGGACGATAGACTGAGCGACCTGCACACGGTAAGCGCCATCGGTCGTTTCGATGATCAGGCTGCGCCAGGGGTGGCCCTCGACCTCGATATTCGAGAAGCCGAGTTCGCTATTGAGTCCCTTGGCCGGTGCTTTGGCGGAATGGGCAAGCAGTGTTCCGTCGGTGCGGCCGATCTGGTATTCCAGCGTCAATTCATTGCGCCTGGAGCGCAGGCCGCGGGGGTTGGCCATCATCACGGGCAGGTCGGCAAGATGCTCGGGGCCGGTTTGGGCTTGGGCCAGCAGTATGCGGGCAAATTTGGCGAGTTGGCCATCCATCAGCTCGCGGATTTCGAGGCGCGCCTGACGGTAGGTCAGCGCGGCGGCCAGTCCGACGATCAGCAATGTGGCGATGGAAATCAGACGCAACAGACGCCAGCGTAGCGAAGGAATGCGTCCGTTGTCGAGCTGGCCGGGAATCATGATTCATCACCGAGACGGTAGCCCATACCACGTTCGGTACGAATGAAATTGCTACCGAATTTCTTGCGCAGATGATGCACGTAAACCTCGACCGTGTTGCTGCCGGTTTCCTCGCCCCAGGCGTAGAGACTTTCTTCCAGCTGGGCGCGGGTACGTATCTGATTTTTGTTGAGGAGCAGGTCGTGCAGCAGGGCATATTCACGCGCCGAGAGCGTGACGTTGTCACCCTTGAAGGTGACGCGCTTGCTGGCCGGTTCGAGGACGATGCAGGCATGTTCGAGAGTGGGTTTGGCTTCGCCTGCCGAACGCCGGATGATGGCGCGCAGGCGAGCCTGCAATTCGGGAAGATCAAATGGCTTTGTCAGGTAATCATCGGCTCCGGCATCGAGTCCGGAAATCTTGTCCGTGCTGGTGTCACGTGCTGTCAGGATCAGTACGGGGAGACGGTTGCCGCGATCCCGCAGCTCCTTGAGCACAGACAGGCCGTCACGTTTTGGCAACCCCAGATCAAGCACGCAGGCATCGTAAGGATGATCGAGCAATGCAAGCCGTGCCGACTCGCCGTCCTGAACCCAGTCGACAGCATAGTCGGCCAGTTTCAGTCCGGCTTGGATGCCGTCACCGAGCAGTTTGTCATCTTCAACCAGCAGGATACGCAATTATTTTTGTTCCTTGTTCAGACTGGCGAGCAGGGTCTGGATTTCCTTGCGCCGTCCGCTGTCGGCCAATTCGCGTCCGGGGCGGGGCTGCGCCTTGAGTGCCGCATCCAGGAAACTGCGGGCTTCCGCCGGACGGTCACGATCAGCCAGATACTCCCCGTAAAAGAAGTTGGGGTCAATACCGGTCGGGTTGATAGCTAGGGATTTCTTGAAGAATTCCTCGGCACGATCCTTGTCGCCAAAGCCCAACGGCCAGCCGGGCACCTTGGCGTAGAGCGTGGCCAGGCTGGTGTAGGCCGACCCGGCGAGCGCTTTATCATTGAGTCTGATGGCTTCTTCAAGACGCTGACGCGCTTCTTTGACTAGCGACAAAGCGCCGAGACCGCCGCGTGCGCCGGCTTCACTGGAGACGACGATGCCTTCCCAGATCAACGCTTCTGCCATGCCCGGGTTGGCTTCGACGATCTTGCGTGTCTGTTGCGCAAGGGCATGGTAGGCGTCCGCCTGTTCTTTCTCGGGATGCCGGTACTTGATTTCAGCCCAGCGATCCTGAATCGGGAGGATGGTTTCTTCCGGCGTGGCGGCCTGCACGGGCAGGGTAAAGGAGAGTAGAAAAAACGGGGTGAGCAGTTGAACGAGAAATTTGCGCATAAAAGCTCCTTAGCGGTTGGTTTGTGATGCGTGCTGTTTGATGGTGGATAGTTTGCCGGCCAGGGCAAAATCAATGAGCCCGGGCGCAACGCCGTTAAGCCAGGCAAAAAGACGCTCGGGGAAACCGATGTGTCGTTCAGCTTCATTACGGCGCAGCGCGTCGAGAATCTGCTCGGCGACTTTGTTGGCACTGTCAGATTGGCTGCCAAGCGCCTGATTGAGCGTGTTGACCGCCTTGCTGTTCATCGCCGTATCAATGGCGCGCGGGGCGATGTGCACAACCGAGATCGCGCTGTCGGCCAGTTCGCGCCGCAGTGCTTGCGAGAAACCGCGCAGACCGGCCTTGGCCGCCGAGTAGACAGCGAATCCGGCGAACGGCAGGCTGCCAAAACTTGAGCCGATGTTAACGATAGCCGCTTGCGGTTGAGTCTTGAGCCAGGGCAGCAATGCGTGGGTGAGTTGGATGGGTGCTGCAAGCGATGCGGCAAGAATCTGGTGGTGTATTGCCCAATCCTGCTCGTCAAACAGCCCGAAAGCATTGATGCCGGCATTGTTAATGACGACGTTGACACCGAAGTCACGCGCTGCAGCAGCCGTCGCAGCGATACCTTCGCTACGCGTCAGATCGGCGCAGACCGTGCTGGCAGAGTTGCCCAACTGAGCGCGCAGGGTGCTCAGCTTTTGCGGGTTTCTTCCTGCCAGAAGAACCGCAGCACCATTGTCAATAAGTTTTTGCGCCAGGGCCTGACCGAGACCGCCGCTGGCACCCGTAAGGAGAATGCGGGCGTTTGCTAATTGCATGCTGTCACCCCGGAGCAAGGTAAGGCGCGGAAGATATCGCCGTAGAGTTTGAAGAAAACGCGCGCGGAGTGGATTACATCGACCTGATCCTCAGGGGTCATTTTTTCCAGCAGATCAGCCAGGTGGCGGGTGTGTTCCTGATCCAGCGTGCCGTGCGAACGAAGGTAACTGAACGCCTTGTTCGGGAGCCCGGTCGAGGCCTGAATCTTGTCGGCCGCGGTGAGTGCCAGCGCGACGCTGGTTCCTTCGAGAACGAAGACCATGCCGAAAAATCCGGCCGGGTTGCCCCGTGCAATCAGGTCGTAAGCGTAAGCCACCATCACTTCCGCGGGCAGGTCAGGATGGCTTGCCCGTACGGCGTCGGCATCGCCCCCGGCGGCGGCGATGTCATTGAGAATCCATTCCTCATGGCCGAGTTCTTCCTCGATGTATTCGGCGACGGCGGGGCGCGCCCAGGCAAGGCGATCGGGCAGACGTCCACCAAGTGACATAAGCAGCGGCGTGGTATGGCGAACGTGGTGATAGGCCTGGCCAAGGAAGGCGAGATAACTCTCGCGGGTTAGCTGCCCGGCCAGCACCGTGGCGATGACGGGCGCTGAAACAAGTTGTTCGCGTTCGCGTACTGTGGCTTCCGCCAGTTGTTCATAAAAAGGCATGGGTGATCTCCTTGTTTTCTATGTTTTTCGCCGGGCTTGCAAGGAAGCCGGCGTAGTGCTTGAGAATCGCAGCGCGGACAGGGCGGCCGTTGCCGGTGGCCAGTCCATTCTGGAGGGTAAAAGGTACGGAGAGGGTCCATTGGCCGATACGGGCATAGTCCGGCAGATTCCGATTGGCACGCTCGATTGCCGCGCAGATGGCTTCCCGGCCAGCCTGCGGTGCCGGGACGATCAGTGCCGAAAGGCTGGCCTGTGCCTCGCCGATAACGATGGCCTGGGCAATGGCCGGCTGGGCCAGTAGCGCAGCTTCAACCCATTCAGGAGAAATATTGCGTCCGAATGAGGTGATCAGCAGATTCTTGCGGCGACCCGAGAGGTGCAGGTGGCCGTTGTTGTCGAGCTGACCGAGGTCGCCGGTGGCAAAGGGCGCGCCCGGCTCAGTCGGCGGTGCGCCGAGATGGCCGAGGAAAGCACTGGTTCCGGCGAAGATTTCGCCTTTGCGCAAGATGATATGGACGTGACCCAGCGGCCGGCCGACGCCGTCGCTTTTGTCACCCTCGTCGCCGGGGCGGTTGAGGCAGACGACCGAGCCGCATTCGGTCAGGCCGTAACCCTGATAGGCAGGGATGCCAAGTTCGCGGGCGCGTGACAGGAGTTCGCGCTCGACGCGCGCACCGCCCACGGCGACATAGCTGAGCGTGTCGGCCGCCCGCCGGCCCGTATCTGAAAGGTGAAGCGTCCAGGCCTTGAGCAGCTCCGGAACGAGAATCAGGCTGTTGGGTAAAACCACATCGACTGTCGCTTGCAAGGCAGCGGAATCAAATCCGGACATGCCTTTCCAGCCCAGGCTGCCAAGGCGCGGCAACCAGATTTCCCCGCCACGCAGAATAGGGGTATAAACCCCGGCGCTATTTTCCAGCAAGAGCGAAAGCGGCAGTACGGCAAGATGGCGTTCGATACACAGATCGGCCAGCCGCTCGTTGACGGCCGCGGCGGTGTAGGTCAGGCCTCTGGCCGACAGACAGACCCCCTTGGGATTGCCGGTGCTGCCCGACGTGAATGAAATTTTCGCCGTGCCTTCAGGCAGCAAGACCGGCTCGACAATGCGCCGGAACCAGCTTAGCCCGCCACGCTGAGCATGTAATCTGAAGCCAAGCGCCAGCGCCTTGATGCGCTCGGGTTGGTCGGTTACAACCATGTCGGCAGCGGTTTGCTCCAGCGCATGCTTGAACTGATCTGGAGAGAAGAAGCCGGGCAGCGGCAGGAGAACAGTATCGGTGCGCAGTGCCGCCAGATCGGTGATTACCCAATCCGGACTGTTGTCAGCCAGTATGCCAAGCACACGACAATCGGGCATCAGGCGCGAGATCTCGTCGATTTCGTCGAAAATGTCACTCACCGTCCAGGCTGAAGTGTGATCGCGCAGCACGATTGAATCCGGCTGGCGGGTGGCCAAAGCGTCGAAAATAATCGATGCGCTCATGCGCTTTCTCCGAGTTTTTCGAGGGCCAGCCGCGCGCGTCCGGCAACGACGACGGGGGTGGTGTCGTAGTAACTCCCCCAGTCCCGCAGGCTGTCTCCCAGTCGGGCCGGGTCAGCCTGCGCCAGTGCGAGCAGGGGTATACCCAGCCGGGTAAAAATGCGGATCAGTTCCTGAGTGGCGGTGAACACGACCCAGGTGTAACCCTTGCGTTCAAGGTAGGCGGTGAGTTGAAGAATGACGTGCAGACTGCTGCCGGGCTTTTCTGCAGCGAGGTTGCCGACTTCGCATATTTGATCGCGCGGAACCTGATGCCCGCCAATCTGTTTGATGAGCGTTTCAATCGGGGCGTCGAGATAGCGTTCGAGAAAGAGAGGTTCTGTGGCTGCACCGCGCCAGCCGGCCGCAGCAATGACGCGTTCATGTTGCTCGACGAGCATCAGTTGGGGTGCAAACGACTTGATGTCGGCCGAGTAGCGGCGCAGAAAAATGTCGTGGATCAAGGCCTCGGCTTCCGGTCGGCGAGGTGAGTTGGCATCGACCGGAATGAGCGAAACGGGGGTGGCGCGAACGCGATCAGGGAAGGGTGTGGCCCGGAGAGCAGTTTTCATGATGACCCAAGGTGGTTGTCGATGGGTTCATCATAAAAATCATTTCTTAAATCAATCTTAAGATAATGAAACAATTGAAGTTTTATAAAAACCAGAGTTTTGATTGGCGGATCGCTTATCCAGTTGTCGCGAGAAAACGGCAATCAGTGCGATGACAAGTGCACTGCTCAGCCAGGCCGTCCACAAGGTATGGGTGAGAAAATGCTGCCCGCGCATTTGCTGGACCCAGCCCATAAAAAGGCCGGCAGACAGGCCGCCGGCAAAGACAGCGCTGGCGCGGCGCGGCGCATGAGGCAGCCAGCATACGGCCAGTGCACATAACCACATCGCTACACTGGCGTGACCGGCCGGAAAGCAGTGCCCGGCCTGCCAGAGGTCAGGCACGGTGTCGAGCAGGCGAAGAAAGGGATGGTTCCCGTCGTAGCGCTTTATGCCCCAAGGGCAGTGCAGGTTCGAATGGCTCTTCAGTGTTTTGATCAAGACCGGTTCTAAGATTGAGGCCAGCGTGATGACGCGCAGCCTGGCGCGGCCGATGCGGTCAAGCCAGGCGAGCGGGCGCACGGCATCCAGCAGCACCGCACCGATCAGCGCATAGCCTGACCAGATGATGACATTCTTGACCCAGCCGTGCATGAAGTCACGGGCAAACCAAGTTGTGTCCCAGGGAAAAACGCCCCGCTCCGTATCAAAGTAAAGATCGGCGAGCACCAGGTCCAGATCGGTGTATTGGCCGATGGCCAGAATAAGGATAGCCGTGCCGAGCAGCCAAAGTGCCGATTTGATCAGCCACCGCTGTAATTCTGAGGCCTGGCTGGGATGTGGGAAAGGCGTGGTGTTCATCGTGGCCTTATCCCGGTTGATTGGTTTTTGACGATGCCGCCTTGCGGCTGCCGAAGCGGTTAATGTTGCTCATGATTTCTACCATGGCCGGCTGAATGGCCTGCCGCGCTGCATCGGTATTGGCCAGCGGATGGTCGTTGCCATCCGTGGCTTCCTTGCGCACTGCGCCAGTCGCGCCCATCGGGAAAGCGATCTTGAACGCCTCGCCGATATAGGCGATGCGGTTCCAGTCGCCGGCGACGGCATAGTCGCGGTGATAGCCGGGGTCGAGTAAATTGAAGCCGAGCGAGTAGTCGGATGGCGGATTGCGTACACCGAGCAGCGCCATCAGGGTCGCCGGGATGTCGAGGTGGCTGCTGATACCCGAAATGACTCGGGCTTTCTGCCCCGGGACGTGAATGACTGCCGGGGTGCTCGTCTGAAAGCGGTTGAACTCGGCACTGTGGCCCCAGCGGCCGCGTTCCATGAATTCTTCGCCGTGATCACCGAGCACGATGATCACTGTGTTATCGAGCAACTTGCGCTCGCGCAGATGCGCGACGATGCGGCCGATCTGCTGGTCAACGTGGTGCGCGGCGTTGATGTAGCGATTCTTGATCAGATCGATGTCGCCCTTGAAATCGGCGGTCAGATAGTTCAGGTTTTCAAGATACGGTCGGGCGATGACGCTTTCTTCCGGGAAGTTATAGTCGGCATGCGTCGATTCAAAGAACATGTAGCTCATGAACGGGCGAGCGGAATCCCGGTGGTCGATGAAGCTGAGGATATCATCGACGTTCTGCCGGTCGCGTTGCCAGGCCGCCGCACCGCCTTCCCCTTCGTGCAGGTCGCCGGGGCGCATGCGGGCAAAGATGGTTTTGTCAAAGGCCGGGTAGGTAAAGCGCTGGCTGGTGTACAGGCCGAATTGATAGTTCTGCTGCTGGAGGACGTCCATCAGCAGCGGACTGCGTTTCGCCGAGAGCATGGGCGTCCAGTAATTGGCGTACAGTCCGTAGAACATCGAGAAGACGCCCATTTGCGTCATGTTGCCGCCGCTGAAGTGCTTTTCGAGGCGCAGCGATTGTTCGGACAGATCCCAAAGTCGAGGCATCGTTACCGGGTCGAGCATGTCGTAACGCAGTGATTCGGCAACCAGCCAGACGATATTGAGCGGCTTCGCGGGCTGTTCGGCAATGATCGGCGTCAGCGGGTAGTTGAGTGCGCTGTCTTTAAGGTTGAGCGAGTCGTCGTGCTGTGCGCTGTCGGCGATCCCGAGTTTTGCAGCGACCTTGCGCATGGTCAGCGGCAGATAGAGGGGATAGTTTTCGCTGGCGAACAGGATGGGCTGATAGTGCGTGGCGGCGCTGTAGGCGAAGGCTAGGCGCTCGCTGAGGCTGACGCCGACCAGCAACAGAATCAACCACCGCCAGCGCAAATAGAGGCGTGCGACGCCCGGGGCGGGCCGGCGATAACACAGCCAGTAGCACAGGCCTGCTTGCACGGCGATCAAAATGGCAATGAGCAGCGTTGCGGTAAGCTGGGTTTGCAGGTTGGCTCCGAGCGAAGCAATGCCGCCGGGAGTGAGTACGAGTTCGATGACAA
The DNA here is from genome assembly GCA_031403915.1 of Betaproteobacteria bacterium. Lineage (GTDB taxonomy): Bacteria > Pseudomonadota > Gammaproteobacteria > Burkholderiales > Rhodocyclaceae > Propionivibrio. The sequence goes on along the minus strand of JANNGP010000043.1, from coordinate 4,054 downwards.
AGCCGTTGATGTGGAAGCCGTACATCGCATAGATCTGACGGTCGGCGAGCAGCAAGGTCTGTATCAGGCTGGGCGGCAGAACCAGCAGCGCAGCGAGTATGGCCTGAACGGTTTTCGTTGCCTTAGGGCGGCGGCCAGCGAAGGCGCGCGCCAGATAGCCCATGAGCAGTGCAGGTATCAGGTAGAAGAACGCATAACTGGCGGTAGCTGCGAGTGCCCACAGCGAAGCCGGAATTCCCGCTTGCGGCGTGTCAATGGTCAAGAGCGCCAGGTGTGCGGCCAGCAGCAGCCAGCTCCACAGATAGTAGCGTTTGAGATTTTCGTAGGTGGGCAGTGCGCGCATCGGGTAAGGCCTCCATGAAACGATGCACGAGTATCGACCTGCTTCCTTAAGCGAGTCTTAATTCCACTTCCAAACCAATGCTGTCTTTGTCAACTTCGCCTTGCCGTGCTATTTGCACTGTCTGCGGCTCGCCTTCGTGACATCATTGATCTGGAAATGGAATAAGACGGAGCGAGAGTGCTGGTTTCCACGGTTGTTGTGCAAGCCGGGACGGCTTATCATTCGCTCCCTGTATGACGCAGATTTTTTTGAGGTGGTGGGCGATGATCAAACGTTTTTTTCTTCCCGGATTAGTATTCCTCGCCTCCTTGGCGCAGGCCGAGGTCGTCAATATCGACAATGCGGAACTGGCCAAACTGATGGCGAGCGGCGTGCCCGTCGTGGACATCCGCACCGAGGGTGAGTGGAAAAGTACCGGCGTGATTGCCGGCAGCAAGATGATTACTTTCTTCGACGAGCGCGGGAACGCCAATCCGACGGCCTTCGTCGACAAACTCAAGCAGTTTGCCAAGGCCGATCAGCCGGTCATCCTGATCTGCCGCAGCGGCAATCGCACCAAGGCGGCTACGCAATATCTTTCGGATCAGGCAGGCTACAAGACGGTGTACAACGTCAAGCGCGGCATCGGCGGATGGGCGGGTGAAGGGCGGGCGCTGGTGCCGGCAAAGTAGGCCGGCGGCTACTTCTTGCCGCAGGCAATCTTGTGTACTACGCTTGCCGTGCCACCGGGGGGGATGCTCTCCCATTGCGGGTCGGGAAACTGTTCATTCGCAACCGCTTTGCCCGCTGCCATCCGTTCAGAATAGGCCGTCCCGGAAAGCGTCCGCAGGCGTGGCTGAGTGCAGTCATACTCGACCAGGTTCTTGATTGACCCGACCGCCGTCTGCGGATCAGGCCACTGCGAAGAGGAAAAATCCATGAGCTGCCATACCTGCGCCAGGTCACCGTTTTTACGAATCAATTCCTGATCCAGGTAGATGCGTAAATCTTCGTTCCTGCCGAGGAGCGCCCACTCCGCCTGCACGCCTCCGGATAACAAAAGTGTGACCAGAGCAAGAAGAATTTTCCGCAAGGATTTGGAGGAATCGGGAAGTCTGTTCATGGCACAGTTTTTACTTGAAAGATCAGGGTGTCAAGATTGAATCAACAGAGCGCATAGTACACCGGATGTAGCCTTTAGGGCTTCAGACCGGGCATGGCTCAGTAAGCCGTTGGTGTCGGTGCGCCGCGCTCATCCCCGGGCCATCTATTCTCGAATAGCACCTTGTCGAGATCCAGTCTCTTGCCCCAGCCGGCGTCTTCGAACATCGGGCGGGGATAGAATTCGGCGACGGCCCCGATGCACAGAATCGCCACGGCGCAGGCGTCGTCCGGGAGGCCGAGCAGTTCGCCAAGCGCATTCGGCTCGAAGAAAGAGACCCAGCCCAGACCGATGCCTTCGGCACGTGCGGCCAACCACATGTTCTGGATGGCGCAGCCAATGGAAGCGATGTCCATTTCCGGCAGCGTGCGGCGGCCGATGATGTGTTTGTCTCGCCCGGACATCAGCGTGACCACGAGCACTTCGGCACAGTCGCGGATGCCCTCGATCTTGACCTGCAGGAATTCATTCTTGCGTGAGGGGAGCGCGTCAGCGGTAAGTTGGCGTTCGGCTTCAACCTGCTCGTGAATGCGTTGGCGTAGTCCGTCATCACGGATGCGCAGAAAACGCCAGGGCTGCATAAACCCCACTGAAGGCGCAAGGTGTGCGGCCTCGACCAAGCGCTCAATAAGGCCGTCAGGCAACTTGCCGGGAATGAAGTGGCGCATGTCCCGGCGTTCGCGCAGAGTTCGCCAGAGGGCGGCGATTTCGGCGTCGGAAAATCGATCTGGTGAGTGCATGCCGAATCGTGTGCTCAGAACTCGACGCCAGGCATGGCCTTAACGCCCGCCTGATAGGCGTGCTTGACGAGGCTCATGTCAGTCACCGTGTCGGCGGCGGCGATCAGGCCGTCGGGCGCGGCACGCCCGGTGATGATCACCGTCTGCGTTGTCGGGCGTTCAGCGATGGCAACGAGTACTTCAGCCAGATCCAGCCAGCCGTATTTGAAGGCGTAGGTCATTTCGTCGAACACGACAAGCTTGATTGACGGGTCAGCCAGATAGCCACGCGCAAGCTGCCATGCGGCCTGCGCGGCGGCTTTGTCGCGGCTGTCGTCCTGTGTTTCCCAGGTGAAGCCTTCGCCGCAAACATGCCAGCGAACCTGATCTGAAAATTTGCGGAAGAAACCTTCCTCGCCGGTGTCGGAGCGCCCTTTAACGAACTGTAGTACGGCAACCTGTTGCCCGTGCCCGAGCGCACGGGCAACAACGCCGAAGGCGGCCGACGACTTGCCTTTGCCGTTGTCGGTGTTGACCAGCAGGATGCCGCGCTCGGTCTGTGCGGTGGCGATGCTCTGGTCGACGACAGCTTTCTTGCGTTGCATGCGCGCAAGGTGGCGCGCTTCCCGTTGTTCCGCTTCGTGTTCGCTCATGACGTGTGCTCAGGTGGGGATAAAACTGATCCGCCCATCGCATTCAAGCGCCTGTAGCGGGTATTGGTAGAGCGCAGAAAGCCGTTCGACGGTGAGCATTTCCCTTACCGGCCCGGTGTCGGTATTGCCGTCGCCATGAATCAGCAGTGCCCGGTCGCAAAAGCGCCAGGCCAATGCCGGCTCGTGCAGCACCATGGCCACCGCTGCATTACAGTCGCGTGCCGCACCGGCAAAGAGTTCAAGCATAGCAATCTGATGTTTGAGATCGAGGTGGGCAATCGGTTCGTCGAGCAGGAAGAGTCGCGGTGCCTGCGCCAGTAGTGTGGCGATGGCCAGGCGCTGGCGCTCGCCGCCGGAGAGCGTCTGAATGTCGCGCTGCTCAAAAGCGGTAAGGTCAACAGCCGCCAGCGCCTCACGGACGATTTTGGTGTCCTTGTCGGTTTCCCAGCCCCAGCGGTCGAGATGGGGATGACGGCCAACCAGTGCTGTTTCAAGAACCGTTGACGCAAAAGCGTCGCCGCGCACTTGCGGCAACCAGCCGCGAATGAGCGCGCTTTTGCGCGGCCCCAGTGTGGCGTAGCCGACGCCGTTTATCCGAACCTCGCCGGATTGCGGGGCGCGCAGCCCGGCAAGTACTGAAAGCAAAGTCGATTTGCCGGCGCCGTTGCGCCCGAGAATGGCTAGGCGCTCGCCCGGCTGCAGCGTCAGATCAAGGTCGCGACAGAAGGTCTTGTCACCAATGCTGACGGTGATCTGCCGTGCTTCGAGGAGAGGCGTTGGGCTGCTCATGTCAGCGCCTTGTCTTTGGGTCACGGGTGAGCAGGAAAAGAAATACCGGAACGCCGATCAGTGCGGTGAGTACACCGACCGGGAGTTGCTGCGGCGCAACCACGGTACGCGCCAGCGTGTCGGCGATGACCAGCAGGCAGCCACCGGCAAGAGCCGAGGCGGGAAGCAGCAGGCGCTGGTCGTTGCCCACCGCCAGACGCACCAGATGCGGCACGATCAGGCCGATGAAGCCGATCGACCCGGCCTGTGTTACCGCAGCAGCAGTTGCTAGCGAGGCCACGATGTAGACGCCACGGCGCAAACGGGCGACATGCACGCCGAGGGTTTGTGCCACATCCGCGCCCCGCGTGAGAAGGTTCAGTTCGCGGGAGAATGGCAGAGAAACAAGCAGAACCGCGACAAGGACACC
>JANNGP010000042.1:0-5340 GCA_031403915.1 Betaproteobacteria bacterium | reverse complement strand
ACGCCTGAAATCGCCAAGGAAAAGGGCACCAAGGCTGCACACCCGAACTCGCGCTTCACGGCTCCGGCTTCGCAGTGCCCGTGTATCGACAAGGATTGGGCGAACGCCGACGGCGTGCCAATCTCGGCCTTCCTGTTCGGTGGCCGTCGTGCGTCGACCGTGCCGCTGGTCTGCCAGACCACCGACTGGGAGCATGGTGTTTACGCCGCTGCCACGCTCGGTTCGGAAACCACCGCGGCCGCCTTCGGCCAGCAAGGTGTTGTCCGCCGCGACCCGTTCGCCATGCTGCCGTTCTGCGGCTACAACATGGCCGACTACTACAGCCACTGGCTGAAGATGGGCGCTGTTGCTGACAAGCAAGTGCCGATCTTCATGGTCAACTGGTTCCGCACCGACGAGAAGGGTGGCTTCGCATGGCCCGGCTTCGGTGACAACGCACGCGTTCTCAAGTGGATCATCGAGCGTTGCGAAGGCAAAGTTGCCGGCACCCCGACCGCACTCGGCACCATGCCGAAGTACGAAGAAATTGACTGGACCGGCGTTGACTTCTCGAAGGAGCAGTTTGCCAACGTAACCAGCCTCGACAAGGCCGCCTGGATTTCGGAACTCGAAGGTGTCAAGGAGTGGTTCGGCAAGATGGGCGCCAAGCTGCCCGCCAAGCTGGCTCAGATCCGCGACGAACTCGAAGCCAAGTTCAAGTAAGCCGCTTCAAGTTGCACAGCAAAAGGCCGCCTTCGGGCGGCCTTTTTTTCGTCTGCGAAGCGGTTACACTGCACACATCGCCTTCATGCCATAACCCGCCATGCCGCACTTCCCCGCCTCCCGTCTTTCCGGAATAGCCCCCTTCCATGTCATGGAACTGCTGGGGCGCGCCAAGGCACTGGAAGCCGAAGGGCGCGACATCATCCACATGGAAGTCGGCGAGCCTGACTTCACTACGCCCGCACCGGTTATCGCCGCGGCGCAGGCGCACATCGCCACCGGCAAGGTGTTCTACACGCCGGCCACCGGCCTGCCCGAACTGCGCGAAGCCATCGCCGGTTTTTACGCCACGCGCTACGGCGTCCACGTGCCGGCCTCTCGCATCGTCGTCACCGCCGGCGCCTCGGGCGCGCTGCTGCTGGCGCTCGCCTGCCTTGCCGAGCCGAAGAGTGAATGGTTGCTCACTGATCCCGGCTACCCGTGCAACGCCAACTTCGTGCGCAGTGTCGGGGGCGTTCCGGTGTGCATTCCCGTCCGCCCCGCAACCAACTTCCAGCCGACACTGGCCGACCTCGAACAGCACTGGAACGAACGCACGGCGGGCGCACTCTTCGCCTCACCCGCCAACCCGACGGGCACATTGATCGACGATGCCGAACTTGAAAGCATCGCAGGTTTTATCCGCAACCAGGGCGGCCAACTGATCGTCGACGAGATCTACCACGGCCTGACCTACGAGGGCGATGCGTCGACCGCGCTCACCTTCGGCGACGACATCTTCGTCGTGCAGAGCTTCTCGAAGTATTTCAATATGACCGGCTGGCGACTCGGCTGGTTGGTCGTACCCGAACGTTTTGCGCGCGACATCGAGAAACTTGCGCAGAATCTTTTCATCTCGCCCTCGACACCGGCCCAGTACGCGGCGCTGGCCGCCTTCCTGCCGGAAACGCTGGCCATTCTCGAAGAGCGCCGCGCCGAGTTCCGCCGCCGCCGAGACTTTCTCGCCCCCGCACTTGAGGCGCTCGGCTTCCGAATTGACGCCCGGCCGCAAGGCGCGTTCTACATCTACGCCGACTGCAGCGCCCTGACCGACGACAGTTACCGCTTCGCCTATCAACTACTCGAATCAGCGGGTGTGGCCGCCACACCGGGGCTGGATTTTGGTGCCCATGCACCGAAGTCGCATCTGCGCTTCGCCTACACTACCAACGTCAAACGCCTGACCGAAGCGGTTGAGCGCATCAGCAAGCATCTGGCCGGCGGCATGCGATAGTTATTCAGGGCATCGGCCTGCAGGCCAATATCTGCGGGCACCTCCGGACTATACGTTTGCAGATCGCCATTTAATAGGCCTTGCAGAGCATCTCGTCCGCGGAATTCCTTTACAAGTGCAACACAAAATAAAAGAGGCGTAACAATCGTTACGCCTCAGGCAGAGCAAAAGCGGGTGAGGCAAGCAAGCTGGCCCCACCCTGCCATGCCGAAATTACTTCGGACGCGAACCCGTCGGGAACGGCCAGGCGCCTGTCGGATTGAGTGCCGACTTGAGACCTGGAGTTGCCGCCGTTGACGGAGCTGCCGCCGGTGCCTGAGGCGCTGGGGCTGCTTTTTTTACGGCCGGCTTTTTCGCCGCTGGCTTTTTCGCTACCGGCTTTTTCGCTACCGGCTTTTTCGCCACGGGTTTCTTGGCGACGGCCTTCTTGGCTACCGGTTTTTTGGCAGCAACTTTTTTCGCCGCGGGTTTCTTGGCGACAACCTTCTTGGCTACCGGTTTTTTGGCAGCAACTTTTTTCGCCGCGGGTTTCTTGGCGACAACTTTCTTGGCTACCGGTTTTTTGGCAATGACTTTCTTTGCCACGGGTTTCTTCGCAGCAGGTTTCTTTGCTACGGGTTTCTTCGCACTTGTTGCCATGTCAACCTCCATCTCTGATTTCAAGGGAAACTTCTAGCTAGAGCACTACAAAATCGATCCGTGAAACCGGACCATTCAACGGACGCATCAAAAATGCGTTTATTGAATTCATGAGCGGCAAAGTCAATATCTCAACAACTTTCGCCGGAAAAGAAAACAAGGCAACTGGCTTGTTCCCAAAGAAGACTCGCACAACTATAGCGGCTGCGTTTCGAGCATAACGCTCAAGAACACGGACAGCCGGGTAGCGCATTTTTATTAAACAAGAGGTAGTGCGAGGAAAAACAGACTGCGCCCGAAGGGCTGCAGGGGCTGAAGAATCAGCCGAGAAAGAAGAGGGAGCAAGTACCGGAGCAAGACCGGAAGAGACCGGTGAGCACAAAGAGTAAGTATGATTTCTGTGTTCCTGCAATCCGTATAAATCCATCACTATCCGCATTCAGAGGTTGCCGGGAAAAACAATATCGCCCCGAAAACCATCACCAAGTAGAAAGTCGGCACATCACGAAAGCTACTACATGTTGTGTCACCCTTGCCATTTGCAACTAATTCTAGTAGCGCAACACACTTGACGCAAGCACTTTTTTATGAGTGATGATGACTTCGCAAAAAATTGTCGCAATTCGACAACGTCGAACAATCCACTCACTCACAAATCTGAACGGGATATTGCCGCGAAGTGTAGCGTCTGCTTCTTCAGTGAAGCACAACAATGCCAACTAGAAATACCGGTCGCACGGCAAAAGATCAGCGTGCCTGCGCAAGCAATCTGTCAAATGCGGCGAGGCGCGACCACTCAAAGCACGGCCCCGGATCTGTCTTGCGCCCCGGCGCAATATCGGAATGCCCGACAAGCGCTGCAATCGGATAGCAGACACACAATGATTCGATCAGCTCGATCAGCCGCGCATATTGCTCAACTTCGAAGGGCAACGCATCACAGCCTTCCAGCTCTACACCGATTGAGAAGTCGTTGCAGCGCTCATGCCCATTCCACGATGACGTTCCAGCGTGCCAGGCGCGCTGCCGGCAGGAGACAAACTGCATCAAGGAGCCGTCACGTCTAATCAGAAAATGCGCCGACACCCGGATGTCGCTAATCCGGTAGAAATAGGGGTGTGCGTCCGCATCCAGTGTATTGGTAAATAGACGTTCAATATCGTCACTGCCAAATTGTGCGGGCGGCAAACTGATGGCATGAACAACCACCAGCGATATTTCTTCCCCGGCAGGTCGATCATCATGGTTCGGCGAGTCGATGCGCTGCGCTGCGCTTAACCATCCGTCACGATCAATCCCCGGCACGTTCATTCCTCAATGCCGAGCCGCTCAATGCGGTAGCGTAGCGAGCGGAACGTTACACCAAGCAATCTTGCCGCTGCCGTCCGGTTGAAACCGGTTTTTGCCAGCGCCTCAAGAATCACCTGTTTCTCAATACGGTTCATATGGTCATCGAGCGTTTCAACGTCGCGCCCTACGCCATCCCCGGAAGTCAATTCAAGCGCCAGTTGCAGATCGGCGGGAATTACCTTTCCACCGCTACACAAGGCGGTGGCTCGCTCAAGAATATTCTCCAGTTCCCGCACATTACCGGGATAGGCATAGGCACAAAGCGCATGCATCGCCTCGGTAGTCAGTTCCGGCGGGCGACTGCCGCATATCTTCAATAACGCCGCCTCCACTAATAGCGGTATATCTTCCTGACGCTCGCGCAGTGCGGGCATTTTCAGCTCGATCACATTCAGCCGGTAGTACAAATCCTGGCGAAATGTCGCCGCATCAACACAGGCTTTTAGCTTTCGATGCGTTGCCGAAACAATGCGCACATCAACCGGTTCTTCATTGGCCGCACCTACCTTGCGAACTCTCTTTTCCTGAATCGCACGCAAGAGTTTGACCTGCATGGCCAAGGGCAAATCAGCGACCTCATCGAGGAACAGCGTTCCGCCGTTTGCCGCCTGGAAGAAACCCTCACGATCACTGTCAGCCCCGGTAAATGCCCCTTTGCGGTAACCGAAGAACTCGCTCTCCATCAGATTTTCCGGGATGGCACCGCAATTCACCGGAACAAACGGCGCATCATGTCGCGCGCTCTGGCTGTGGATCAGCCGTGCCGCAAGCTCCTTGCCGCTTCCCGACTCGCCCGAAATATAAACAGGCGCCTGACTGCGCGCCAGTTTGTCAATCATCTGACGCACATGGATGATGGCCGACGATTCGCCAATGAGTTGCCCCGCCGTACCTGCCGCAGTCGATCCGTCCGGCCTATCGCCCGCCTGAGGCAAATTGAGCGCCGACTTGATCAAGGTGCGCAACTGATCAAGAGCAACCGGCTTGGCCAGATAATCGAAAGCACCGGCTTTCAGTGCCGCCACCGCATTGTCCGCACTGCCGAAGGCCGTAATCACCGCCACCGGTGTTTCACCGTATTGGGTTCCGATCAGGCGCACGATATCCAGCCCCTCGCCATCCGGAAGGCGCATGTCGGTCAGGCACAGACTGTAGCTCTCAAGCTCAAGAAATTTCTTGGCTTCTGCCACCGTGCCGGCACAGTCGGCCGAAAGTCCCATGCGCGCTAAAGTCAAATCGAGGAGTTCGCGAATATCCGCCTCATCATCGACCACCAGCACCCTGGCCGACTCACCACGCGGCCGGCGTTCCACCTTGCTTACTGACACTCGACAGCCCTCCCCGAAATACAAAAATCCGCCCCTGACACACTACTT
>JANNGP010000041.1:0-12858 GCA_031403915.1 Betaproteobacteria bacterium | reverse complement strand
ACCAGCTCACCTGCGGAGGCGGACAGGGATATTCCAAACAGGGCAAATGCAGAAAGACAGGCACGGGCAAAGACGTAAGGCATCGGAACTCTCCTTGAAGGCGAAGCAGAATTCTAACTTCAAATTGCCCCCCGGAGTGTCTCCTCCAACATAAAACCACAAGTACATGGCAACCGGCATCAGCAGCGCAGGCTGGCTTGCCATCGCATACCGACTAATCCGCTCCAGCACTCACAAGGCTTTCTCTGGCGCAAATGACGACGGGGACCGAAGTCCCCGCCGGCTTTTCTTTGGTAACAAGGCTCAAGCAGCCTCGGCAAAGGCCTTAAGCGGCGATTGCGAAACGCTCATCGTTGGCGTTTAGAGATTTGCTTCATTAACGTCGATCGCCTGACGGGTTGCCTGCTTTCCTTTGTTCGCCCTGTCGAAACCGGTACACCCCCATCTAAGAACACTGCGATGCCCTTAGGTGGAGGTGGCGGGAATCGAACCCGCGTCCAAGACGCCTCCAGATTGCCGGAATTACAACCGTGACTACAGTATGGCGTCACGACGCATATTTTTCAAGGCTTTACGCGGAATAAACCCTTCACCGGCGACATTGCCAGGGTGCAATCGAAAGTGTTGGTCGCTGTGAAATTTTGTTCTGCACTTCCTCGGCGGCTAAGTCGTTTTTGTAGGAGCCTAGTTTTACTGGGCGATGGGTGACTCGTCTTCAACCGCTGTTATCGCCGAGTGGAACTGGGCTCCTACGCGATGCTTAGCGCGCCGTTGCCTGCTTTGAGCTAGCCAACAGTTTCAAATGCACCCGCATTGCCATTAAGCCCTATTTTGCTTACGGGCTTGCGCTATAATCGTCCGGTTGCAATCGGAACATTCGATCAGGCAATCCCCGAAACTGCGGGACTGCCGACCCGCCCTACACGCGGGCAAGCTCAGGAACGATGGATGACGCTACGAATCACTCTTGCAATGGCTTGTCTCTTGACCTGCGTTTACGCACCGGCCAATGCTGCAGACACCCCGCTTTCCCTGTCGATCACCTCATCGCTGCAGCAGCACAGTTCGCTCGAATCCGATTCAGGTAACGCAACACCGTCTCAGCCACAGGCGGAAGCCGCCCTGCCCGCCGACACCCCGGCGCTGCTGGATAACCCGCCGGAAACCGCCCCGAGCCTGTCTTTGCCTTCGCTGCCCGTGGCTGATGGCAGTCCGGCTGTGGCCGAACCGGGTTCGGCCTCACTGAGACCCGAAGCCATCGACCTGAAACGTGAGGTCGACGACCTTTTCCAGCGCATGCGCCGGGGTTTCGCGATGACGGATATAAACAGCGCTCTCGTTCTACATCATCAGCAGTGGTATCTCAACCGCCCGGAACATCTTCGCCGCATGGTCGAACGCAGCAGCCGCTACCTGTACCACATCGTTGAAGAACTCGAAAAGCGCGGCATGCCGATGGAGATTGCACTGCTGCCGATGGTTGAAAGTGCCTTTAACCCGATGGCCTACTCGCGAGCCAAGGCATCGGGTCTGTGGCAATTCATCCCGGCCACCGGCAAGCGTTATAAACTCGAACAGAACTGGTGGCGTGATGAACGCCGCGACATCGTAGCCTCGACCGGTGCAGCGCTTGACTACCTGCAAACGATCTACGAAATGCACGGTGACTGGCATCTGGCGCTGGCTTCGTACAACTGGGGCGAAGGGGCCGTCGGCCGTGCCGTGCGCAAGAACGAAGCCAAGGGTCTGCCAAGCGATTACCTCAGCCTGACCATGCCCAAAGAAACCCGACACTACATACCCAAGCTACAGGCACTAAAAAACATCTTCAGCAACCCCAACGTCTTTGCTGAACTCGACATCGAGCGCGTGCCCAACCGCCCCTATTTCAGCACAGTTACCAAAACGACCGCCAACATCGACGTCAAGCTTGCCGCACAGTTGGCCGAAATGCCGGTGCAGGATTTTGTCGCCCTGAATCCCTCGCATAACCGGCCGGTGATTAAATCCGAGTCTCCGCTGGTCATTCCCGCTGAGAAAATCGATACCTTCATCAGCAATCTTGAAGCGCACGAGAACAGCAACAAACCACTTACAACTTGGCAGGCTTACACTTTGCGACCCGGTGAGAAGCTTGAACAGGTGGCACCACGTTTTGGTATGACCGTGGCCAATCTCAAGGCAGCCAACGGCATCAAGGGAAAGATCAAGATTTCTCCAGGATTCACCCTGCTGGTTCCCAGCCAAGGTGCAAACACCGTCGACATCGCAACGCTACCCAATAACCCCCGCTTGCCCGAAGCCGACCCAGCGCCGCATTCCCACACCGTGCGCAAGGGCGAAACGCTCCAGTTGATTGCCAAACGCAACAGTATCAGTGTCGCCGAGCTCAAACAAATCAACAATCTTCACTCGGACAAGGTGACCGCGGGTACTCGCCTGGCCTTATCCCAAGACGCCACGCCTAAAGCCGGAAAAGCTGACAACACAAAACCGGTCAAATCTGCAGGGAAGTCATCCAAAGTCACGCTCTACACCGTTCGCCAAGGCGACACGCTGGCCTCGATTGCCAAACAATTCAAGGTTGGCAAAGACGATATCCTGCGCTGGAACAAGACTTCCCCCAATGCGCTCAAGCCGGGCAAGACGTTGGCCATAAAACTCGCGCAGAATTCCTGATCAGTTCTTAAGCAGATGGCAACGCACGGTGTGTGTTTCCGAAAGAGCCGTAGTTTCCGGATAGGAGACGCGGCAATCCTCTGTGGCCTGCGCGCAGCGTGGATGGAAATGACACCCCGCAGGTGGATTGGCCGGTGACGGCATTTCGCCTGCGAGTTTGATAAACGCCGGTTGCGAATTTTTGTTCGAATTTTTGTTCTCTGCGAGGCGCGGGCTGGGCACTGCCGAGAGCAGCGCCTGTGTGTACGGATGCTTCGGTGAGCGCAACACCTCTTCGACCGTTCCCCGTTCGACGATGCGCCCGAGATACATCACCGCCACCTCGTGCGCCAGATATTCGACCACGGCAAAGTTGTGCGTGATAAAGAGATAGGCGAGGCCGAGGTCGTCCTGCAACGCCTTGAGCAGGTTGAGAATCTGCGCCTGCACCGACACATCGAGCGCCGAGGTCGGCTCATCGCAGACGATCATCTCCGGCTGCACGGCTAACGCACGGGCAATGGCAATGCGCTGACGCTGCCCGCCGGAGAATTCGTGCGGATAGCGATGCGCGGCGGCCGAATCGAGCCCGACCTGTTGCAGCAGCACGGCGATGGCCTCGTCTTTGCCGGCAGCGTCCGGCAGCACACCGAGCGAACGCATGCCCTCGCCGATGATCTCGCCCACCGCCATGCGCGGGTTGAGCGAGGCAAACGGATCCTGAAAAATCATCTGCATACGGCGACGCAAGGGGCGCAATTGACTGCGTGATAGCGCGGTCAATTCACGCTCATCAAGCTGCACCTTGCCGTCCGTAGGCTTGATAAGTTGCAGGATGGCCTTGCCCACGGTCGTCTTGCCGCAGCCGGACTCGCCGACCAGCGCCAGTGTGCGCCCACGGGCCAGATCGAGCGAAACGCCGTCAACAGCTTTAACGTGCCCGACCGTGCGCTGGAGCACACCACGCCGGATCGGAAAGTGAACGCGAAGATCATTTGCAGTAAGCAGCGAAGCGTGAGGCGTGTGAAGTATAGGCACCGGCGCTTCACTCTTTGACTCACTTGCTACCACCCTACTCGGCTCGGTCAGCAGATGGCAGCGCACGCGATGATGCCCTGCCCCGGCATCACTCCATCCCGGAGGCTCGCTGCGACATCTTTCCCAGGCATGCGGGCAGCGCTCGGCGAAGCGGCAGCCGGCGGGCATGGCGGAAAGCGACGGCACTTGCCCGGCAATGGTCGTGAGCTTGCCACCGCGCCGCGACAAATCGGGCAGCGAGGCAAACAAGGCCTGCGTGTAGGGATGGCGCGGCGCATTAAAGAAAGCCTCGCGCGGCGCTTCTTCGACAATTTCACCGGCATACATCACGCCGACACGATGCGCCATCTGCGCAACGACGCCCAAATCATGCGTGATAAGCAGCATGCCCATGCCGCGCTCGGACTGCAGGCGGCGCAGCAGATCAAGTATTTGCGCTTGAATCGTCACATCCAGTGCCGTCGTCGGCTCATCGGCAATCAACAGCTTCGGATCGCCCGCCAGCGCCACGGCAATCATCACGCGCTGCTTCATGCCGCCAGACAATTGGAATGGGTATTCGTCAAGCCGGCGCGCCGCATCGGCAATACCCACCGCGTTGAGCAACTCAAGCGCACGCTTGCGCGCCGCGTCGCCAAACAAACCGACATGACGTTCAAGCACCTCGCCGATTTGCTTGCCCACCGTCATCACCGGGTTGAGACTGGTTGCCGGTTCCTGAAAAATCATCGCCATGCCACCGCCACGTACCGCACGCATCTCGGCTTCCGGCAGTTGCAGGAGATCATTACCTTCGAAGCGCACCGTGCCATCGAAAATGTGTCCGGCAGCAGGCAGCAGACGCATCACTGAGAGCGCCGTAACCGACTTGCCGCACCCCGACTCACCGAGCAGCGCCAGCGTCTCACCGGCAGCGACATCAAAGGAAATGCCGGCAACCGCCGTCAAACGCTCCCGCCCTGAGACGAAGCCGACGGATAGATCGCTGACGGAGAGCAGGCTCATGGGAGAACCTTTCGATTTTCCACGAAGGGCACGAAGAACACGAAGAAAAGCAAAAGAATTGAAAAACGTTTGTTGCGGTTTTCGCACTTCTTCGTGCTCTTCGTGTTCTTCGTGGTTATAAAAAACATCCCCTCACCCCATCCGCGGATCGAAAGCATCGCGCATGGCATCGGCCAGCAGATTAGCCGCCAGCACCAGCGCGAACATAAAGACGAAAGCCGCGGCCAGCGACCACCACACCATCGGTTCGCGCGCCAGTTCCATGCGCGCGTTGTTGATCATGGTGCCGAAACTGATCATCGTCGGATCGACACCAATACCGACGTAGGACAGCACCGCCTCGGCCAGCACCAAGCCGGAGAAATCCATAACCAGCGCAATGATCACGATGTGCATCAGGTTGGGCAGGATGTGGCGCAGCAGGATGCTCAGGTCGGACACACCGAAGGCCTGCGCGGCCTGGATGTATTCCAGCTCGCGAAGTTTTAGCGTCTCGCCGCGCAGCAGGCGGCACAAGCCGGTCCAACTGGTCATACCAAGAATGAAGCACAGTGCCAGCAGACGCAGGTCGGCGCGCTCGGCAGCCGTAGCGAACCATTGCGGATGCGTGTCGATGATCACCTGCATCATGAGCACGGCTGCAGCGATGAGCAGCACACCGGGAATCGAGCTGAGCGTGGTGTAAATGTACTGGATGACGTCATCAACCCAGCCCTTGAAGTAGCCGGCCAGAATACCAAGCAGGATGCCGATGGGCAGCGTCACCAGCGTCGTCACGAGACCGATAACCAGCGCCGTGCGCACGCTCTTGAGAATCTGGTAAAGCACGTCCTGCCCGACCTTGTCGGTGCCGAAGACATGGTAATCGACACACAGCGCTGCAACCGGCGCGAGCAGCAAGAACATCGCGCCCAGCGTGATCAACACGGCATTCCAAGCGAATCCCTCGCCCCCTCGCCATAGAGTGCACCACGCCTTGATCGTGGAGCTTGCATGCCTGCGATCTAATAAATACGCGCATCCCAGAGATAGCAATGCCAGAAGCGTTACCCCAAGCGCCTCCCAGACCAGTATCTGTTTGAGAATATCATTGGATCGGCTCGCCTCGTTTTCGCCGAGATGCGCACCGCCATGTTTGAGACGCGGATACTCGCGCACGGTGATAACGCGGCCGTCCTCACCCCGCCGCTCTAGCGACTCCTTTGCATAAGCGCGTGTATCCAGCGGTGCAGAGTAGGTCTTCTCATTACGCGTGCGCAGCGGCGTGGCCAAGGCATCGAGCAGCGAACGCACCTCGATGGCGTAGGCCGCTTTCTCATCACCTTTGCGCTCCAGTGCCGCTCGATAGTGAATCGAGTCGAGCAGGCCGACCAGCACAAAGGCGATTAGCACGGTGGCGGCCGCCATCCCCGGCCGGCTGCGCCCGACACGCCGCCATGCGGCGCGCAGCGGCGGATTGCGCGAGGACAGCGCAGCCAACACCGCCCCGGCAAGCACCAGCAGCCAGATTAGCACATCGGACCATAGCAGAACGGGGAGAAATGTCATTTGATAACGCGGTAAATTCCACCGCAGAGTCGCAGAGGCGCAGAGGCAACGCTGAGAAATTCTTTTCTGTTTTCTCTGCGAAATCTCTGCGTCTCTGCGCCTCTGCGGTTGGTTTTAATCTCTCTCATTTCACTCAAAACGTATCCGTGGATCAACAAAGGTATAGGAAATATCGGTGAGGATCAGCCCGACGATGTAGAGCACTGAGCCGATAAACACCATCGCCCGCACCACAGCAAAATCCTGCGCATTGATCGCATCGATGGTGTAACTGCCCAGCCCCGGAATTCCGAAGAACGACTCTGTGAGCAGCGAGCCCATGAAGAGCAGCGGGATGACCACTACCACGCCGGTCAGGATCGGAATCATGGCGTTACGCAATACGTGCCGGAAGAGCACGGCGACTTCGGACAAGCCCTTGGCGCGTGCCGTGCGCACGTAGTCCTTGTTGATCTCCTCCAGAAAGATCGTACGATACCAGCGCGCTGACGAACCGATGCCGGAAATCACGCCAATCGCCACCGGCAGGATGAGGAATTTCCACGCATCAAGCCCTTCTGCAAAACCCGAGATTGGCACCAAGCGCCACAGCTTGCTGATCAGATACTGCCCGCCGATGATGTAGAACAGGCCGGAGATCGACATCATCGCCACGCACAACACGACGCCCCAGAAGTCGAGAGCGCTGGCACGGAAGAATGCCAGCATCAGGGCGAAACTCACCGTCACGAACAGGCCAAGAACAAAAGTCGGCAAGGCAATCGCCAGCGACGGCCCCATGCGTGTGGTGATCTCGCGGGCAATGTCCCGCCCGTCTTCGGCGCGCCCGAAATCGCCGGCGAACATGCGCACCGACTTCTGGAAGAAAACAGTCTCGGTTATTACACTCGTACCACCCGCGCCGCCAGCCTGCGTATTGATGAACAGGGGTTTGTCATAGCCGCGTTCAACCTTCCACTTCTCGATCGCCTCGGGGGTGACGCGCTTGACACCCAACTGCATGCGCGCCATGTCATCCGGCGTGTTGACGATGAAGAAAAGCGCAAAGGTAATGAGATTCACCCCGATCAAAATCGGGATGGCATAGACCAGTCGGCGGAAGATGTAGGCGAGCATGGTCAGCGCATGGAATTAAAAATCAAACCACAAAGACACAAAGGACACGAAGTTACACCAAGAAAAGCAAGAGAAAAACTTTGTGCTACTTGGTGTTCTTGGTGACTTGGTGGTGAATGGTTTGTTTTTCATACCTTGTCTTTCGTGCCAGCCGTACTTCGCTCGCGGCGTCGATAGCTAATCACTGCGGGGAAAATCAGCGAAGCCAGCACCAGCACACCGACGACCAAAGGCCACAACACCGGCGCATTCCATTCATGCCGCAACTTCTGGCGCAGCGCGACGTCGATGTGCTGATATTTCAGGATGTTGTTGCCCACGTCGGTCGGCTTGCGGTTGTGTAGCCACTCATGGCCAAGCGTATAGCTCTTGGGATGAAAGCCAAAGACCCAGGGCGCATCCTCCTGCAACACGCGGTTCATGCGTGAGACAAGGGCGAGGCGGATCGTGGCGCTTTTACCCACACTCTCCATATCCTTCATCTCGGCAAACAACTTGTCGAACTCAGGGCTCACGTAGTTGGAGGCGTTTTCGCCGGCCTTGGCCACCTTGCCTTCCGAGCCGGCCAACAGGAAGAAGAAATTCTCGGGGTCGGGGTAGTCGGCATTCCAGCCGAGGTAATAAAGCTGTACCGCGCCTTTGCGAATCTTTTCCTGGAAGCGGTTGAAGTCGGTCGAGCGTACAACCAACTGCACGTCGATCTTGGCGAACTGGCGCGTCAGCCAATCGAGCCGTGACTTGTCACCCATGCCTCCGCTTGTCGTGTCGAGGTTGAGCACCAGCGGCTCTCCGGTCTTCGCGTGGCGGCCATTCGGCCAACCGGCCTCGGCGAGAAGTTTCTTCGCCACCTCCGCCGGTTTGCGCTGCGCCTTGCCATTGGCCTTTTGACCCACCCAGTCATAAACCACGGGATTGACGCCGGCTTCGCCGTCCAGATAACCGAAGATGCCGGGCGGCAGCGGGCTCATTGCGGCGATGCCGCGCCCGTTCGTGAAAATCGAAATAAACTCCTCTTGATCCAGCGCAATCGAGATGGCCTGACGCAACTTGCGGTTACGCGCATCCAGCCCGCCGACCACCGGATCGAGCATGTTAAAGCCCATGTAGAAAGTCGAAGCACGCACGCTGGTCAGCAGACGGATACCCTTCTCGCGCATCTCGTCGGAGAGTTGCACATCACCGCCGACATTGAGCCGCACAGCCTGATCGAAGCTGTCGGACGAGATGCCCGAGGCGTCGTAATAGCCTTGCAGGAATTTGTTCCAGTACGGGATCGATTCCTTCTCACGCGAAAAAATCGCCTTGTCGATGATCGGCAGCGCCTTGCCGCAATCGGCCAGCAGGCCGGCTGCGCGGTCGTCCGGCTCGCCCTCGCAGGGGTAAGTCTCACCGTGGAAGTTAGGGTTGCGTTCGAGCACCATGCGCCGGTTGGGGTTGTTTTCGGTCAGCATGTAGGGGCCAGTGCCAACCGGATACCAGTCGAGCGTGAGGTTCTTTTCAGCCATGCCCGGCTGACTGTAGAAACGGTCGGCCTCACGCGGCACCGGCGCGAAGAAAGGCATAGCCAGCCAGTAAGCGAACTGCGGATACTTGCCGAGCACTTTGATGCGGTAGGTGTAAGCGTCGACGCGCGTCACACCAGCCAGCGGAAAGCGGTCAAGATCGAGCCATGTGCCGGCCGGCTGCGTCTTGGCCGTCTTTTGCAGCGCCTCGCCCAGTTCCTTCAGGCCGACAATGCGCTCGGCCATCATGCCGAAGATCGGTGAATGCAGGCGCGGATGCGCCAGCCGCTTGATCTCGTAGATGTAGTCATCCACGGTCAGCTCACGCGTGCCGGTATGTTTGAAGTCTGCCAGTGTCTCGATGCCGCGCAATGCATGCTTGTCGAGACCGTCATAAACGGGCTTCCCGTCCGCACTCACGGCAAAGGCTGGGTGCGGTTGATAGCGGATACCCGGCCGGATGCGAATCTCGTACTCGCTGAAGGCAATGGTCGATGTCGTCGCGTTGGCTGGCAGGGCTCTGCCCTTGGCATCGCGATACTGCGGCACCGGCACGGCCTCGGCTGTCGCCGTGATCAGCGTATAGGGGCGTTTCAGATAGTGGTATTGCAGCGGCGGTTCGTAAATCTGCGCCGTAAAAGTGATTTCGTCCTCGGTATAGGACTGCACCGGATCAAGATGCTTGGGGCGCTCGGTGAACGCAGCATAGAGGATGTTCTGCCCTCGCTCGCCGGTCGGATAAGGGTCGTTGCGTTCGCTGCCGCAAGCGGTAAGCAAAAGCAACAACAAAAGGCTGAAGAATCGCAATACGGGCATGGAGCGAAGTGTAGCGCGAAGCACGGTGTTCTTGACACAGGTTTTGACACCTCTAATGCCTACGCATCAGGCCAAATCTCAGTTTTGCAGGAAAATCCCCTATAATGCGCAGCTAAATGTGGATACCCACACAACCAACCTGACAACTCATCGTTACCGGAGAACCCATGGGATTCCTTGCAGACAAGCGCATTCTTTTAACCGGCGTACTGTCGAAACACTCGATTGCCTACGGCATCGCCAAAGCCTGCCACCGTGAAGGTGCGAAGCTGGCCTTTACCTATCAGAACGAACGCTTTCTTGAACGAATCAACAAGTTTGCCGCCGAGTTCGACAGCACGCTGACCTTCCCTTGCGACGTTTCTGACGACGCCCAGATCGACAAGCTGTTCGCTGATCTGGCCACCCACTGGGAAGGTCTTGACGGTCTGGTACATTCGATTGCTTATGCGCCGACCGAGGCCATTGAAGGCGACTTCCTTGACGGCATCTCGCGCGAATCATTCCGCATCGCTCACGACGTTTCGTCCTACAGCTACCCGGCACTGGCCAAGGCGGCTCGCCCGATGCTCCTGAAAGGCAACAATGCGGCTTTGCTCGCACTGTCCTATCTGGGTGCCGAACGCACCATGCCCAACTACAACACCATGGGGCTGGCCAAGGCCAGCCTTGAAGCCGCCACCCGTTATCTGGCCTTCTGTCTTGGCCCGCAAGGCATTCGTGCCAATGCGGTTTCTGCCGGTCCGATCAAGACGCTGGCCGCCTCCGGCATCGGCAATTTCGGCAAACTCCTGGCTTTTAATTCTCACCACGCCCCGCTGCGTCGCAATGTCACCATCGATGAAGTCGGCAATGCCGCCGCCTTCCTGCTCTCCGACCTGGCCAGTGCCATTACCGGCGAGATCATGTACGTCGATGGCGGCCTGAACACCACCGCGCTGGGTAACGCCGATCCACTTCCGGCCTGATCCCTGACGGACAACTTCAACCCCAAAAGAAACGCCGGCGGGGCAACCCTACCGGCGTTTTTGGTTTAGCTGTGCTTAGCAGAGCATCTACTGGCGATCACGGCTCTCAATAAGCGACTTGTTGACAGTGACTTTGTAACGGGTACGCAAGGCGGTCAGGTAGGCGGCCATATCTTCCTGCGCAACAATCGAGACGTACTCCCGGGCTATTCCCTTGCGCTTGTTTGTGTCACCCAGATCAGACTGGCTGACCTTGACGATTTTGAACAGGGTATAACCACCTCCAACACCGGCACCCGCATAAACGGGGAGTTTCTGCGCATCAGCCTTGAAGATGGCCTGCATGGTCGCTGGAGGAACCTGACCGCTCTGCATGCGCGAGACACTCTTGAGCACTGACCAGGCCAACTTATCTTCGCCACCATTTTTCAGCTCAGCCAGCCGAGCCTCACCCGAATTTCTGGCCATTGCGGCGGCTTCCCGAGCCTTCAGAAGCTTCTCGATATCCACCTTGACTGAATCGTAGGGTCGGAGGGTTGCTGGAATGTACTCAAGGACACGGGCGGCCAACAGGGTATTCGGCGCAATTTCCACAGCTTCGGTATTGCGTTTGTTTTTGACGGCATCCTCTGAAAAAATAGCGGCCAGTATTTTTTCATTGGCCAGCGGACCAAGGGCCGCGATCTGCTTCGGATCAGGATTTTTCGGCAGCCAATTGCTCTGCTGAATTTTGAGCTTGAACTTCTCGGCGGCCGGCTGGAGACTGTCCGACTGCTCATACACCATGTTGTTGAATACCTCGGCAGCCTCGGCAAATTTTCGGGAAGCGGTCTGCCGTTTCAATTCGCCTTCGATTTCAGGCCGAACCTCTTCAATTGAACGAAGCTTGCCGGCCTTGATTCCGGTAACTTTGATGATGTGATAACCGAACTCGGATTGAACCAGCCCGGAAATCTCGCCGTCTTTCTGCTTGAACACACTGTCTTCAAAAGCCTTGACCATCATGCCGCGGCCGAAGAACCCGAGATCGCCACCCTTCTGGGCGGAACCTGGATCCTGTGAATACTGTTTTGCCAACTCAGCAAACTTTGCCGGTGATTTCTGCACTTCCTTCAGCGCTTCTTCTGCCTTGGCTTTGGCTTTATCCTTGTCAGGCCCGTTGGTAACAATAAGAATGTGGCTGGCACGACGTTCCTCGGCCTGCTCAAAGCGATCCTTGTGAGTGTCGTACCATGACTTGATTTCGGCATCACTAACGGTGACCTGCGCCAACAAGGCATCAAGCGACAACACCAGAAACTCGGCCTTGACCTGCTCCGCTACCTGGAACATGGCTTTATTGTCATCGTAGTATTTCTGTACTGTGGCCGTTTCAATCTTGACCTTGTCTGAAAACTGCTCTGGCACGACCCGGAATTCGGCAAACTGACGTTCTTCGGATTGCATCCGTAACATGGCATCGGCCTGGGTTTCCGAAACGAAAGCCGTATCACCAACGGCGCCAATCAATTGCTGAATTGTCAGATCCTGACGTAACCTGGCTTCAAACTGAGGTTGCGACAAGCCCTGGGCACGCAGCGCCGATTCATAACGATCCATTGAAAACTTGCCATCCACCTGCAGGGACGGGATTTTACTGATGACATCGCGCAAGGCATTGTCACTGGTAAGCAAGCGGTTTTTCTCTGCCTCCAGCAGCATCAGGCGCTGGTCAACCAGAGAGTTGAGAACGTTCAGGCGAGCCTCGGGGGTATTCAACATTTCCGGCTTGTAACTTGCGCCCAGCGACTGACGCATTTGATCCTGGCGTTCGCGCAAAGCCTGTTCAAACTGCGGAATGGAGATCTTGGTCTCACCGACACTGGCCATATCATTCTCTCCTCCCGCGTTCCTGACATAGGAATCAACACCAAAGAAGGCGAAAGGCAAAGTGATCAGTGCAAGAAAAATCTGGACGATCTTTTTGTTGTTGCGTACGGAGTCGAACATGGTAATTGCCCATTAACATGAAAGTCGCGCGAGCGACTCTCGAACCTCCCCTCGCCCTCTGGGGTAACCAGCGACTTGGCTGCCGCCTTTTGGCGGCTTAGTCGAATGGCTCGTTGTCCCATCAGCGGGGTCGGGGGTGAGGGAAACGGACATGTCGATGATTTTCATAATCACGAAGGGTGCAAAATCCATGTCCGTCAGTTCAATTGAAAGATTGC